>CAYGCA010000044.1:8037-11532 GCA_964348265.1 uncultured Anaerolineaceae bacterium
CTTGCTCGCAACCAGCACCGAGAGCTTATCGTTATCCCCGAAGGTCGAGCCGATCGGTTCCCCAGGCGATGCCCGACAATGGAGGTAGCGCAAGCAAGCCCTCAACGCGAGCGAATACCCTAACCCGGCGGGGGCTCAGGATAGCCCCGGATAGGCCTCCCTCAAGCAGAAGCCCATGCACCTGCGAACGGCTAGCCCCGCTACAGTCGGAAACGGTTTGAAGGTTGTGCTAAACTGCGATCCCAAGATCCTGCCGTCCATTGAGCCTCTGCTGTCATGGTATGGCTCATAGGGCCAGATCACTTTCCGTCTCTTCTTGACACCTAAGAAAGCCCAGGCATACCAACCTCTCGAGCGTCCCCGAGGCACCGGAGCGTCCAGCCAGAGCCTCACCATGGGAAGCCCTCAAACGGACCCTTGCTGTGGGATAGAAGTTGCTCCTTCCGGTGTCGCCAGAACGGGAGGTCCCTTTCCGGACCAGTCCGCAGGCGCGATATGAGGACATTCAACGGCACTCCCCTCAATGCCGGGGCTGAAACCTTGAATCAGACGCTCCTCCAGCTCCAAGGTTTGTGCCAGAGCACTATCGGTCCCCTTCCTGCCGTAAAAGCTAATGACGCCATCAGCGAACCAGATCGATCTGAAAGGCTCAGAATCGATACTCTTGAGACGAGGCCCGTTGGGTTAGGAGGAAGGGAGAACCTCCAGCCTCCATCCTTCAGGTGCCCTCTCCTCCCAATTCTTGAGGCTAGCCAGAATATGAGCTATGCTTGAAACACGTTTGGGGGCTGCCGGAGGAGTTGACAGCTATTGCTCTCAACGTAGAATCCCACCGCAACATTGATAGATTTAACTCCGAGTAGGACCCGGTACGTCGACCTTGCCGGAAGCGGAGCTGGTCCGCAGGAATACGGTCGTTCTTAATGGTTCAAATAGTGAGGGAGGGGAAGACTGGGAGCAGCTTGAGCAAATGTGAGCTGTGCATTGCTGGATCCCGCTGCCTCCCAGCGTCCGCTTCTGTTGTATTCAGATCGCAGGCACTATTCCGCTTCTCTTTCGGGGGTGCCTTGGGAGATGACACAACCGATGAGTGAGGCAGCCGACCCAAGTCCCAACCTGGGCCAGACATTCGGCGGAAAGCCGTACGCTCCGAGTTGGATTAATCGGCTTAGTACAGCAATTGAGAAGCTTCCCGGACCGCCGTGGGCATACTACTTGGGCCTGACACTGGCCGAAGCACTCCTAAACCATTCCCTTCGCTGGCTGGACGGTTCCTTGCCACGCGGAACCTTTGACTTGTTCCGCCTCGCGGAGGCGCCATTCTTCCCGTATATGCTCGCCGTCATTTACTACCTTGGACGCACCGCGACTTCATCTCTCGAATCATTCAGACCCGCTTTGGTGATCGGGGAGAATGACTACGCCAGGATCCGCTACGAGCTAACAACAATGCCGGCAGCACAAGGCCGCATTGCCGTAGCGCTGGGAATCGCCGCAGCGATATTGAATATCCGGGCCACTCCCGCTGGATATGGGGTCTCGGACGCGATTTCTACGGTGACCTATGCGTACATACTCGCGTACGCCTCATTCACCAGCGCGGTTGGTTTCGCATTCTTCTTCTACATAGCCCGGCAGCTCTGGCTGGTGAACCGCATTCACCACGCTGCAAACAAAATCGACCTCTTTGAGAGCCTTCCACTTCACAGCTTCTCACGGCTGACGGTGCGCGCCGGTCTCGCCGTCCTCATCATGGTTTACTACCTATTCTTCTTCGTATCTTCTATCAGCCTCCAGGTCCCTGCTGCCCGAATAACACCGCTGGACATGGGCATCCTGGCTATGGGGAACCTAATCGCGATTGGCTCTTTCGTCCTGCCCCTCTACGGTATGCACGTACGGCTGGCGCGGGAGAGGTCACGGATGATCGCCCGAAGCAATCGCCGCTTCCGAGCCTCAGTTCTAAAGCTACATGAAGCTGTTGACACGGATGACTTGGAGAAAATGGACGCACTCAACAAGGCCATGGCAAGTCTCATCATAGAGCGCGACACTTTGGCGCGGATCTCAACTTGACCATGGCCGCCAGGGACCTTGAGGGGATTTGCGAGCGCGGTCGCCCTCCCCATCATTCTTTGGCTGATAACCAGAGTTCTGGATTCGCTTCTCGCACCGTGAAGGCACCTGCTCGGTAGCTCGCTCCCCGTTCCCGACGGGGCCCCGGGCGACCAGCCTCCGTTGCGGCGGAATTCCTGTCCAAGAAAGGCCTGGCGCGATCAGTGATCCGGTTGACTGCTGGTCAATGGCGGGTATGATCAGACCGAGGCCGAACGGGCACGTTCTGCCGATTGGTGGCTTCCGACATTCGTACGAAGCTGCACAGGAGCATCTAGACTGGAGGAGACATTTCGTGGGAAAAGAAATCAGATTGTTTAAGAGCGAAGAACGCAAGAATCGAGAGGTTGTGAGCACATTCCTGCGCCAGCTCTCGGAGAGGGTTTCGGAGGGCCGGGTTGTTCTTCGTCAAGGTCAAGATGAGATCACGCTGGACCTTCCACATGATCTAATCCTCGAGATACAAGTCGAGGACGAGGATAAGGCAAGCAAGGGCATTCAGCACAGCCTTGAGGTCGAGATCAAGTGGTTTGAGGGTGGGGCCGGGGAAGGACCTTTGGAACTAGGCTAGTCCGGGAGGTTACGACCACTCGACCCCGCGCCGGGCTGCGTGTAATCTCAGCCGAAGAGGTGAATGGGCGAAGGAAGACATAAGAGCTGGCGGAGGCTAGGGACCATTGCCAGGGTATTGATCAGACCAGCAGGTCCAGTGTGACGCCAGCCCCCCCAATTCGAGAAACCGTCGGCTCTTCACGGCGGCGCCAGCCGGAGCCGACCCGGCATTCGGCCGCCTCCAGAGACGCGCCGGGGCGAGGGACTATGAACTTTCGTCAGCGCCTCCGAAGTTGGCCCCGGAGGCGGAAGTTGGCCGCCTCCGGGGCGGCCATCCTCCTGCTGCTCCTGGTTGGGCTAGCTGCCCTCCAGATCTTTTCGGATCGTCGGGTCTATGAGAACCGTGGGATCGAGACTTCGCCCCTGGCATTCATGAGTGCTCGAGTTCGCTGGAGAGCTCGAGCCTTCCCGCGCTATCGGATGATCGCTTCTTATTCCGGAACCTACCCAGGGATCGGATCTGGGTGCCACCAGGAGGTCGAGATCCACGCTGAGAAGATCGTCACGGTAATCGAAAACACGTGCATTGATTCATGGTTGATGACCGTCTCAGATATTTTCGAGCTCTTCCAGCCCTTCATTGGAACCGGATCTAAGCGACCCCAAGCGTCCGACGCCTGCAACTATTATGTCGTCGATGCCATCTACCATGAGACTCTCGGCTACCCGCTCTTCCTGGAGAACCGCCTCATCGGCGCCGAAGGGCGGTATCAATATGAAAGCACTCGGAGTGAGTTCGCCTGTCTGGCAATCCTGCCGCCCCTTTAT
>CAYGCA010000044.1:11542-20055 GCA_964348265.1 uncultured Anaerolineaceae bacterium
AGAGCCTGGTTCAACTTGAATAGAAACAGCCGATCTCCAGCCCTTCAAGTGGGCCTCGACAGCCCTAAGGAGGTTGGACCGCTTCACATTCTTCACTGCAAAAGCTGCTGTGTTGCGGCACTTTGGGAATAGCTCAACGAGCCAGGAGTTCCATCGAGTCGCTCCAATCATCGGCTCGAGGGATGAACGGGGACTATTGCAGCGGCCGATATCCCACCGCGAGCATTGCAGAGTACCGCTGACTTCATCGACCTAGGTGGGCGATCCCCTTCACCCGCCGATACCCAGGGAGATTTAGGCAGAATTCGCCATGATCGGCCTGCGTCATCGGGGAGCCAGTACGACCTTTTCGACGGGAATGGGGGGCATGAAGCTCGCTCCAGCCGAAAGGCGACCTGGGCGGCGAATTCAAGCTGGCCCAGCTATGAGCGGGTCGCGCGGCCCAAGGGCAGTCTGAAGACCACGATGCGGCCTTGAGTGACAGCCTAGAAACCAGGACGCAGGGGATTCCCCAAACGAATTCACAGGGGGGCACAGCTTCAAGATCTTGGGGCACGCTGCTTGCCCTTGACACGGCCTCCAGACACCCCGGGAACTTCGAGCTCGCGAGAAATATCGAGGGGATCTGCCGACAAGCGAGAATCCCAATCCTCCCAAATGCCTGCAGCTACCTGATACTAGGCCCCCTTCAAACCGTACTTTCCCAGGACTCCAGGATTCCTGCTGCCATATGCAGGGGCCCGATAACGCCTGAGAGACCCTCGGCGGCCAACCTCCAGGGCAGTACCCCCAGGAGGAACGCTTGCCCGGCTGGGCCTGCAGGAACGCTGGGTGTGCAATCCTCTAATCCCAACAGGTCTACGAACGGCATTTGCGTGAGCTCTAGCGGAACGGCCTAAGGGTGCTCAAGCCCCCAAGTGGCGCGGGAGGGGACTTCGGTCCCGTGGATGCCGGTGCAAGTTATATCTCGCGGCGGTGGGCCTATGATTCAGGGATGGAGGGTCCCGGTATCGCCTCCCGACCAGCCGGGGTCTCCAGGCGGTTCAGACCGCTGATCTCACGACACCTGGGAGCGAAGCAGAGAGTCCACGCCAAAGGGCAGCATGATCCAGCCCGCCAACCTCAGCTGTAGGCTCACCTGGAAGGCATGCCTTTCCAGCTCGATTGCGTCTCCATGCCAAATGACAAACGTCAGCGGGTAGCTCGTGGCCAGGAGCAGGAAGGGGACGATCCACGCCGGGTCAAACCGGCGTTTGTACCCAAGAAGGATCAGCGCCAGAGCCAGAACCAGATCCGGCACCCCCACAAAGATCGGGCTGCGAGGATAGAAGCTGCTCGAAATCCACTTCAGCCAGGCTGGATCCCCGCCGAGAGGCTTCCGATAGACTGAGAGATTCGGCCCCAAGATCCGGTAATAATCTGCAAGCGGCCTTCTCACGGACAGAAGCGGCTTCGAGAGAAGGTACCGGACGTAGGTTGCCCTCCCTTTGGACTTGGCCCAAGCTGCCAACCGCCGAACTTCGGAGTTGCCTCGCAGGGCCCGGAGAAACGGGCTTCTACCCAGGGAATGAAACTCCATGATTTCGTCATTCAAGGGCATACCTCTGCTCTCGAAAAAGAGCCGCTCATCATCGAGCGGGAGAATACGGAAGTACAAGACGTTGTATAGGGGAGTTACCCAGCGCTGACCTGCATCCGCAGACCGCAACTGGAGTCCGAAGATGAGCACCATCCAAAGCACTAACCCCAAGTACAGTCTCAAAGACGGATGTCTCCTCACAGGCTTGAGCAGTAATCCTGGGAGCATCAAGAGAGCCACAGAGAGAAGGAAGTAGGCGTTGGAATCGCGGGAGAAGGAGTACAGGGCGGTCACCAGCGCCGTGAAGATCACAAAAGTGAGGCGGGAGGCAGAACTCGCTTGACCCTTTGTCGCCAACCGCGCTCCCCAGAGCCAAAGAGCAATAAGCAGCGCTAGAAACGAGCTGGAGATGGATTCGGATATCCACATCCGATCCCACTGACTCACATCCAGGCTGAGGCTGAAGGCTAGGATCAGTCCAAAGGCGAATGGCTTGAGCCACTTCTTGCGAATGGAGGCCGCCAGACTCAGTCCTAGTGCGGCCCAGCTAAGAACTGCCAGCCCCGACTGTAACCCACTCGCGGCATCCGCGCTCACCCGGTCTTCAAAGGTCTCAGGCCCAATGCCCAGCGCCTTGTAGACCAGGGGCACGGTAAAAGGCCGCTCCCCTGCCCAGAAGCCAGCTTCGGTCAAAGGGATTCCCGCAGTGGAAACATAAGAAGCCGAGTCAGGAAGTACGCGTTCCTGATCGAGATCGCGGATTGTGGATTTTGCTGCAACGTAAAGCAGAAAGAAGATCAGGAAAACCACTACCAGAAGGGTCTGATGAACTCTATTGCCCTGCGTCACCGAATCCTCCACTGCCAGGAGCACCTCCTCAAGGTGGGGCCAATCAAATGGGATTGCCGCTTATCCCCTCGGGATCGGACGGAAGGGTGATTCCGGGATCAGGGGCTGGAGTGCTTCCCATTGTTCGTCTGTCTGGTCCATCGCTCTCCCAACTTAATCAAGGGTTGAGAGAGAGTCTAAACGAGAAAGCCACTTATGAGATAGGTTGTAGAGCGGGCCAAAGGAACTTAGTGATTCCTGAGACCTTCTTCAAGATTCTCGCCTAAATCCCAAAGCTATGTGCCTGGTCACAACTTGTTGTTTACGGCTTCGTTTAACTCGGGATCACCTAGCAGCTGCGCGGCACATCAACCCTTAACCGCTAGATCGACTCAGTGGCACGATTGACAGAAGGGGAGACGATATGGCGGATGGAGGTCTTGGGTCAAGCGGGCGAAGGGCGGGGTTGATCACCGGCCTCGGGAGGCTCGCGATAGCCGTGGCGGCGATATTGGCTGACATGGTCGCGTTCAGTCAGGTCATGGTCCCCGGACACGCTGCCGCGATCGCGACGAATGTCATCGGGTCGAATTTGATGTTCAGAGCTGGTATCTGGGGCATGCGGGTCGTGCGCATCTGTGACGTGGTGATGGGCTAGGGTCCGTACCTGCTCCTCGGTCCGGTGGACACGAAGCTATCGCTGTTTACCGCCTGGCCAAGGGTAATCCACGCCGCCATCCTGGGTACCGCATTGTTCGCTCTCGTGGCCGTCACTTTCCTGTTGAGTAGCGCCGACAACCTGTCAGTGCTCGAGACAGGCCAGCTGGACGTCTGCGTGCTCACAGTTTTCAACGCCTACTACGAGGTGTGAGGTGCCGGATTCACAATCTTTGGGGCCCATCTGTTGATCCACGGTGTTCTGGCCCTGAAGTCAGACTATATACCCAGGCTCCTGGGAATTCTGTTGGTGGTTGCGAGAGTGGGTTACATCGGTGAGTACACCGGAAGGCTGTTGCCTCCCGATTTCGATCTACCGCTCAGCATCGCAGGATGGGGGGAGCTGGTATTCATGTTCTTGCTTGTGTGGATAGGAAGGCCAGCACGTCCTCTTCGACGGCCTTAGGCCAGCTCGAGGCGGTCCACATGGCTCTGAAGAAGATCATCCATAAAGGGCCAATTGCGCGTTGCTACGAGGACCGAATAGTTCTGTTTGGGAACTGCGCGTTACAGAAAGGCAGGGATCTCGCAGTTAGGGAAGCGCCCCTCTTCTAAATTCCGATCAGCCTTATCCATCAATACTGCATAATTCCGTTTGAGATGGAGATCGATTCCCAGGCAAAATGGATACATGGTGTTCCTCCTTTCCATTGGATGGTTTGTGCCATTAGAAGTCTGGCCGCCGGGAGAACGCTTCCTTATTATCATTGTGATCCTTTTCCCAATGTTGACTTTTCTTAGAATACTAGTATTCTATATATCTCAGAATTTATTTTTATAAATAGCACAAAATGAACCTCGCTCTCATCACCGCTCCACTGCTCAATACCTCGCCAGGCTATTGAGCTTCTTTATTGGGATTGTCCACCCTGACAAGGAGGACGGGGAGGCATGCCGGTGCTGACACGCTCCGCCAATGAGCTGGATCTCGATCTGACACACCTGGCCATCGAACTGGCCCAGACGAAGGAGCGCCTGGCGCAGGAGATTGCCGATCGAAGGCGGCTAAAATGACAGTTTCAAGCCCTTTCCTCCTCCGGGGAAGAGCGCATCGCTGAGCGGGAGCGAGCTCTGACAGCGCTGCTGGAGATCATGGTGGCCGCCAACCATGCGGAGAGCATGGAAACCCTGCTCGACGAGGCCCTGGTGCAGGCCATGGCTGCCCTGCAGTACGACGCCGGGGTGGTGATCTTGTTTGACGAGTGCCTGGTACCGGCCCAGGCGAACAGGGCCAAGATGATCGTGCAGCGTAGCGACCAGCCAGGCCTGCCGCCGGAGACGGGGTCCTGGCTGGCAGGAAGCGCCTTGCTAGCTGGGCTGGTGGAAGGCTCTGAGCCGCAGCTGGTTCCCGACCTCGGCCGGGAAGCGCGCGTACCTCCCGAGATGCGCTTCCTCGATACCCAGTTGTGCCTGGCGCCCATGCGGCTTAAAGAATTCACCCGGGGGGCCGTCGGGCTGATGCGCCATGCCAGAGCAGCCCACAGCGATGGTGGCCTCGGGCTGCTCTCGACAATCACGAATCAGATCGGCGTCGCCGTGCAGCAGCTGGCGCTGCGGGAGCAGGCCCAGCGGGCCAAGCTGCTGGCCGAGCGGGAGCGTCTGGGGCGGGACCTGCACGACACCATCACGCAGTCGCTCTACGGCCTGGCGGCGATGGCTGAGGCCGGTCAGGGGCAGCTCGAGGCGGGCGAAAGCGAGGGCGCCGGCCACGCGCTGGCGCGCATCGCCGTGACGGCCCGCCAGGCGCTCAGGGAGATGCGCCTTTTTATCCACGAGCTGCGGCCTGGCATTCTGGAGCAAAATGGACTGGTGGCCGCCCTGCAGCTACGGCTGGATGCCGTAGAAGGGCGGACCGACACGCAGGTTCGACTGGTGGCTGATGGCCCTCTCGAACTTCCTAAAGATGTGGAATACGCGTTGTACCGCATCGCCCTGGAGGCGCTGAATAACAGCATGCGCCATGCCGGCGCCAGCAATGTGACCGTCCAGCTTCGTCGGGAGGGGAACGAGGTGTTCCTGGAAGTGGCCGATGATGGTTGCGGTTTCGATCCGGAACGAGTCGCGAATGGCGCGATGGGCCTGGACAATATGACCGTCTACGCCAACGAAATCGGGGCGCGGCTGCAGGTAAACTCGGCAGCGGCCCAAGGCACAACTATCCGGGTCGCTGCAACCTGCGAGGCGATGTGATGACGGACCAGATTAGCGTTCTGATCGTCGACGACCATGGGGTCGTCCGAGAAGGGTTGATGGCCATGCTGGCAACCCAGCCCGATTTCGAAGTGATCGGAGAGGCTCGCGATGGGGGAGAAGCTGTGGCGCTGGCGCATGATCTACAACCGGATGTGATCCTGATGGACCTGGTCATGCCCCGCCTGGATGGACTGGCGGCCATCGAGCAAATCTTGGGTGAGAACCCGGAGGCGCGCATCCTGGTGCTGACCAGTTTCGCCGACGACCGGCGCGTTTTCCCGGCCATCAAAGCCGGCGCACAGGGATACTTGCTGAAGGATACCCCCCGTCAACAACTCTTCCGGGCCATCCGGGACGTGGCCCGAGGGAACGCCTCACTGCATCCGATGATCGCCTTCAAGGTGATACAGGAAATCCGCAAGCCGTCCGACCAGCCTGCTGCACTTGACCCGCTCACACCGCGCGAGGCTGAAACCCTACACTTGCTGGCCCGGGGCCTGAGCAACAACGAAATCTCTGCTGAGATGGTGGTGGATGTGCGGACGGTGGCCAAGTATGTCAGCAGCATCCTTGGTAAACTGCACCTGGCCAACCGCACCCAGGCGGCGCTGTTCGTTCTTCAAGGGAAACACCTTACATAAAGTTGCGCTTCTAGAGGAAGCGTAATCTCTGTTCCTGCCAATCGACCTGGTAATAAATGACCACTGTATGCATTTCTAGCGTGGTCAATTTTTCCTTTCGCAGAATCCTGTTTATGCCATTACTTCGATTCCGCAACAGGCGTACGATGAAGGTGCAGGATGGATATGCACTTCAACCAGCGGCGCACCGGGACGAGGCCTGAAAGCTTTGCCTCGCCAGATTGCAAGGTCGGTCCGCGGTCACTGGTGCTTGGCAAGAGAGTCGCCTCAAGTTATTAAGCCTATGCGCAGGAGCAAATCATGTCCAGAAACATATTGCTCATTCCCGGTTTCGTATTGCTGGCACTCCTGGTTTCCCTGGCAACTGCAACAGAATCGCCGAATGCTGGACGCTTTTCGGATAGAACCCAGCTGGAAGGCCTCCTCTCTACGAGCAACACCTCCATAAAGCTCTACTTCAGTAATCCGCTTAGCGAAGCGGCGCGCGATATCAGCATTTACAAGATCTTTCGACCACACCTTTGTGATCCGGATGATTGGCACGCCCAACTGAGCGTGACAAATGCTGAATTAGGCCAGGATTCCACGGTCGTGACTCTCACAACTGCCCCCCAGTCGGCCATCCGCTACCAGCTTGTGTTCGGCGGTCTGCCGGACCAGGGCGGGAATCTTGTTATGTCACCCGAGCAGGGTCCCCTAATGCATTTTTCCGGAACGGCTGCCTCGCAGGCGACCGATTCGGATGGAGATGGGATTTCCGACTCAGACGAACAATATGGATGGGCTGTCCGGAAGACATCCTCTGCTGGCGACTCCCTCTGCCGGGACGTGAACAGTGATCCGGGCAGCAAAGATACAGATGGAGATGGTGTTGAAGACGGCGTTGAGATGAGCAATGCTACCGATCCTCGCAGCCAGGACACAGATGGGGATAATCTCAGCGATCGCGCTGAATCCTATGAGTACTTCAGCAGCCCGGTGCGAGCCGACACAGACAACGACGGCATCCCGGATGGCGTCGAAGCTCGGCAGCTACAAACCTCTCCGGCACTATTTGATACAGACGGAGACGGACTGAGCGATTCTCAAGAGATTGACTCCGGCGGCAGCGATCCGCGGCTGGCTGATTTACCGGAGCTTCGCCTCGATCTGCACGGCAATCCCTCCATCATCCTCAACATGTCCGTTGAGGAGAAGAATCGTACGGTCAAAGTTGAAACTACCCTGGAACAAGATCGGGAAGAGCAGGTCGATACGGACAACAGCTCGACCAAGATGTCGATCGAAAACACTGTTCGATTGCATACTGAAGTGGAAGCTGGAACAGGTCAATGGCCACCGTCGGCAAACGCAAAGCTGACAACCGACACTGAGTTCAAGCATGGATACTTCAACGAGACCTCCTCCAGCTGGACCAATAGCTCGGTGCTCGAATCCCAGCAGGAATATGAGCGGATCCATAAGGATGAAATCGTCACCAGCTACGACGACGGCATGTTGTGGGTGGCAATGAAGGTAAGCAACAATTCAGACCTGAGTTTCAAAGTGAAAGACCTGCGCGTCATTGCCTACCGCATGTTGCCCAATGGATCGTTCTCAGTTGTCGGCACACTCACACCAGGACAAAGATCCAGTGATGAGAACAACAACAACAAGAAGGACATCTGGGATGCGCAGCCGCTGTGCCCAGACCCGTCTGATCCCAATACCTGCGGTCATGTTTTGGGTCCTGCAGGCGAGATCGTGCTCGTCATGGGCGCTGATTCCCTGCCTGCCCAGGAGATGAAGGCACTCGTCCGCGACCCCTCCGCGCTCATGTTCGAAATCGGTTCTTACACTCTCTTCCAACTCGACGAGAGGGGAGTGCAAGAGACCGTCAACTATGCCAGGCTCGGAGCGAACGTTACCGAGCGCACTGGAATCGTCGTGATCGACTATGGCGATGGAACCGTAGAGCGTTTCATGGTTGCCACCAACACTCTCCGCAATCCGGATGGCTCAGGCAAAGGCCTCACACTGGAACAACTGCTGAAGGGAGTCGTGGGCATCACAGACTACGATCTCTGCTCGGACCAGCGGGGACTATGCCGGATCAAACACAGACCCACATTTCGCTGCGATGAAGAGAACTTGCCGCCGGAATTGCCGATCGATGTTTGCCCACCCGACACCCGGCCGCAAGCCAGCGAGACATCAACCACATCGGAGATCTCCCTAACGCAAACCGTCACACCGTCAATCCCTAAAGGGTTCTGGATTGTGGCCGGGACGGGCGCCCAGTTCGAAGGCAATACCAGCCTCGAATTCAACGCCATCCGCCTGACGAACGGTGAGCGCATCAGCCTTGTGTACATGCTCGATAGCGACGGCGATGGCATCTATGATCGGGAGGAATATCTGCTCGGAACGGACAAATATAGCCCCGATAGCGATGGGGATGGACGCACCGATTATCAGGAAACCAAGGAAGGTTGGACGATTTCGGCTCCAGGACAGCCAGCCTACCTGGTCTTTTCTGATCCGCGTTTTGCTGATACTGACGGAGACCTCCTGTC
>CAYGCA010000044.1:20102-20701 GCA_964348265.1 uncultured Anaerolineaceae bacterium
GGGCACGGACCCTTATCTGCGAGATACTGATCGAGACAAGATCGACGATGGCATTGACCCATTCCCGAAATCTCTGCCCTGTATGCCTGCTCCATCTCTGTCCTTGACGGCCTGGTGGGACGGTACAGTTGCGCACAGTACTGCCGAAAACATTATTCATGACTGGAGAAAAAACGTCAAGGGTATGAGCAACCCTGACGAGCAGGTCTTCCGCTTCAATCTGGATCGGGCCAACCAGAACCAGTACATCGCTGTTCCCGATGACGCAACGCCCACGAGCATTCACTCCGATCACGAATTCACCGTCTCAGCCTGGATCAACTGGAACGGACCTGCTGCAGGGGAACCTGCTACAATCCTCTCGAAAGGACCTGCAGGTTCTGCCACCTACGCCCTCTCAATCCTTCCCGACGGCAAGCTCGAATTCAGCATCTACCGTAGAGTCCACGAAAAAGAATGGTACTGCTGGTTTGGGGAGGGCACCTGCGACGATAACGCTGCCGCTGATGACGAATACAACCGCCGCCCTCCAGATGTGCTGCAAACAAAGAGCTCAGTTCCGCAGGCCGAGTGGACGCATGTGGCAGCTTCTTTCGGGG
>CAYGCA010000044.1:20764-22363 GCA_964348265.1 uncultured Anaerolineaceae bacterium
AGACCTGGTGGAGCGGACTGTACAAGAAACGGACGACCACGAACTACCTGATCGTGAACAACGATCACCTGTGGATCGGCGGCCGATCCACACATGAGAGCGCTCTGGAGCGGCCCTATCGAGGATTGATGGACGACATCCAGTTCTACATCCGGATGCTGAAGCCCGATGAAGTTGCCCAGGTCTATAGCCTTGGTGTATGCCAGCCGAATTGACTTGACATCCCACAACACGCGCAGCGGGGCAGCGAGATTCGCTGCCCCGCTTGACCTGACCCCCAAAAACTGATCCAGATGTAATGTTAACCTCAATAATGGATAAGGGCTAAAGCCCTATCTGTCTGAGCAAACTTCAAGGCCGGTTTCTTGGGCTGATGACAATAGGCAATCAACCCGGCCAGCACATTCACAAAGAAATTCACTGGACTGCGATGACGCGTATGCTCGATCTGCGAGATGTTCTTGAGCTGATCGATGATAGTCTCAATAATCGCCCGTTTGCGCAGCAAGAGCTTGTCATTCAGTAACATTAAGCGATTTTTCATGTTCTTGCGCAGCTTGGTGATCAAGTGCACATTGAACATGTGCCACAGCTGCTCCATCAGGGGCTGGGAGACATAGCCCCGATCACCAAACAATTTGCCCCACAGGCGCTGGGCCAGGAGCGGCACTGGCTGCCGGTCATCGACATTGCCTGGGGTCAGGTGGCAGGCCAGCAATTCACCCTGGTCGTTGACCACCAAATGCAGTTTGAAGCCATAAAACCAGCCCATAGAGGTCTTGCCCCGGGCCGCTAACCCGGCAAACACCTGGTGCGCCGGAATACGGCGATTGTGGCAGACCGCCAAGGCGGTGGAATCGATAAATGAGGTGCCGCTGCAGGCACCATACAGACTGTAGAGATAGGCCAGCAAAGGACCTAAGGCCCGGGACTGGAGAGAAACGAACCGTTCATAACTCACCAAATGGGGAAACGCCGCCTGCAGATAGACCTGCACGTATTCGGTGTAGTAGGCTTTGAAGTGGCGATAGCGGGATTGATGAAAATGGATGATCAGCGTCATAATCTCACTCAGGCACAACTGGCCAGCCCGCCGGCGGATTTTGGTGCCGCTGGACAACTGCAGGTGTTCCCAAGTGGGCTCGAAGGTTTGGCAGAAATCATCGACATGGCAGAACAATTCGACTAAACTCATGGTACGGGGCTCCTTACTGGTATGGGTTTGTGGTGAACCAATCATACTCAGTTTGGATCCCCGTGTCTTATCCATTATTCACGTTATAATAAAGTATTCAAATTCGCAGGCGGGAGAACTTGCAAGCAAGGTCCAATCATCCAGGCACACAACAGGCCGCCGCTAGAACAACTGAATAGCCCTCCGACCTGAGAGACCATTCATTCTACAGCCTCTGCGGAAGATATTGTCTTTTCAGGAGGGGAGAGGCGAGGAGGAAATGAAATGAGCGCGCAACAAGCACTCAAACAACCCTTCAAAACCCCTGTGGTCCGCTACGGCAACCGCGCCGCGGCGATCACCCTGGGTGTGCTGGGGATCGCACTGCTTTTCCTGGCGGTCAGTGCAACCTGGTGGCTGGAGAG
>CAYGCA010000045.1:0-8226 GCA_964348265.1 uncultured Anaerolineaceae bacterium
ATGATACACCTTTTCACCTTATTATTCATAGCATCTGCGCCGAAGGCGCACTAGGAAAAGTCAGGATGAGGTGGCCCGGTCAGGAAAATGGCTTCTTGTTCGAGATCACGGTGTCGAGAGTCTGGTCGCCCCACGATCGTGGGTCCTCAAGTGGCTCGATGTGGGTGAAGACGGTGGCCGACGGGATGGCCTGCCGAACGTCCTTCTCGATTGCTTCAAGCAAGTCGTGACCTCTCTGGACAGACCAATCTCCAGGAACCTGAATGTGCATCGAGACAAAACAGCGCGAGCCGGCCTGGCGTGTCCTAAGTGCATGAAACTCTGCCCCCTCGGTCTGGTAGCGCTGAAGGATTTGGACGATGCTCTGAATCTCGGGCCTTGGGAGGGCCGTGTCCATCAGTCCGGAGGCGGATCGCCGGAGGAGCTGAAGACCCGACCAGGAGATCTGTACCCCCACGAGTAGCGCCGCCAACGGGTCCAGGATCTGCCAGCCTGTAAGGGCTACACCGCCGAGCCCCATGAGCACAGCGACAGAGGTCCAGACATCGGAGAGCAGATGCTGACCATCGGCTTCAAGGGCAATCGAGCGGTGACTACGTCCGGCTCGAAGCAGCACCCGCGCTACAATCAAGTTGATGATCGAGGCCGCAATCGTGATACCCATGGCTAGGTCGAGGCGTTCGATAGACACAGGTTCCAAGAAACGCTTTATCGCTTGATAGGCGATCGTCCCTGCAGCGACCAGGATCAATGTGCCTTCAACCCCGCTTGAAAAGTATTCTGCCTTCTCGTGACCATAGGCGTGCTCTTCGTCCGGTGGCTGGGCTACGATCGTCAGGACAGCCAGGGCCATGATTGCGGCTGCTAGATTGACACCGGATTCCAGCGCATCGGACAATAGGCCAATGGAGCGCGTACGCAGGTAGGCACCGAATTTTAGCCCCATCGTGGCCAAAGCGGCGGCGATTGATAGCCAGGCATAATGGGTCAGGCTTGGTCGAGGCCTCATTGTTTGCATTCTATCACCGCTCGACTTCTCCCGAGGGAAGGATGACCGGAGACGGACCCTGGCTGCGAGGAGAAGCTTGAAGCCGCCCCTGGGGATGGCCTGGATAGCCACCACAGTGTCCGGCTATGCGGATTCAATCCGTCTGGCCGGGCAGACAAAGTGGTTCCAATGGATGCTCGCACCGGGTCCTTCCAGCCCTGGCGGGCCAAGCCTCAATGAGGGCCAACCTGTGGGACCCCGGGGCTCTCTCGAACCTTAGGTTCTAGAGCGCCGATAGCAGCCAAAGGGCGATCATGCCGCTGGCGATCGTAAGCCAGGTGTTGCGGCTGCGCCAACCGACGACAGCCGCAAGGGCCCCGGCGACGAGCCGGCTATTGAAGGCAGACAGGTGGAAATCTCCGGAAGTCAGCACCAATTCGGGCAGGACGAGCGCTGCTAGGACTGCAGGGGCTACAGACGTCAGGCTGCGCTGCATGGGCTGCGGAAGTCGTTCGTGAGGAACCAAGGCGATGAATGACAGACGCGTAAGGTACGTGAGCAGCATACCGGCAAGGATTATCGCCCAGATGGTGCTCTCATTCATCGGATCCCCTTGAAGCTTGCCTGCGGTGGTGGGTGGAGTCCTTCGGAGAAGGCGCCCGCTCCGACGCCAATAACGACGGCGATGAGAAGTCCTAGCCTGAAGGGCAGCCCGGCAAGCAGCACAGAGGCGAACGCGGCCGTCAGGGCGGCCACCCAGGCAGGTCGATTGACCAGGGTGGGGAACAGGAGAGCCATGAAGGTCAGCGGGAGGGCGAAGTCGAGCGACCAGCCGCGTGGCACCTGCGCCCCAATCGCCACCCCAAGTACTGTGCTCAACTGCCAAGCAGCCCACAGTGCCAGGCCGGTTCCGAGTGCATACCAATGTGCATCTGATCGCTCACGGACCCGAAAGCGAATCGAACTGGTCGCGAACGCCTCGTCGGTAAGCAGCCAGGCCAGCGCTGCCCTCCAACGCCCGGGCAGCTTCTGGTAGTGCGGGGCCATGCTCGCACTGTACAGCAGATGCCGAAGATTGACGACCAGAATCGTGGCCACGATAACGACTGGGGGCGCGCCGGCACCGATAAGTCCTGCGGCGATGAACTGTGCGCTGCCGGCGAAGACGAAGAGTGAAAAACCGGCTGCAGCCGTTGGCGGCACCCCTTCTGCCAGCGCCAGCGCCCCAAAGATGAGACCGAACGGCGCAACGCCAATGAGGAGAGGGAGCATATCCCGAACCCCATTCAGGAATTCTTGCCGACTGGAGGGCGTGTTACCGGTTGGCAATTGCTGGCCCTTCATATCCTTTGCGTAGTGGGGCAGACTGCGATCCGTCGAGAGGCGGCCTGATGTGAAGCGCTCTGGGTACGCTCACAAATGTCGGATGCGTCAAGGCCCGCGTTGTTGAGAGCCACTGCTATGTCACCCATTATCCGATATCTTTCAGCACAACTGTGGGCTCAGCCAATCGAGCAGGATTGGGCGTCTCAAGCGGTTCTTTCTCAATATCGACAAGAAATGCTTTGTCCATTGAGAGGCTTGTCATCCTCGAAAACTCCTTACGAGGCGCAGGGGTAGCAGAAGCGGTTTCCAATCGCCTGCCATCTCAGTCTACCTGAATACGATGGCTCGGGAATTGGAGTGTGCTCAGCGATCGGGAACAACTTGAAAGCTCAGAACGTCCTGAGGATGAATGCCTCCAGCTGGTGAGCAGGGTCCGCGCGGCTTCAGACGTTGCCACCGCTGCAGGGCAGACTATCGCTATGCGGACTCTCAGACAGGACCGAGCCTTCGCCGAGCGCCCCGCGTTGCCGAGGTTCGTGATAAAAGGAGAGCGTGACATGCATGCCTCGTCCAATACTGAAGACCTGCCCACCTCCTCGGTTGACCGCTGGCTGATGAGGAAGGCTGACACAAGGGCCCGTTTTCCTACTCGAGTTAGCTTCTTCACCCTTGGGGTCCTCCTGGCAGCCTGTGGCTCCCTCCCCGGACGGGGGGCTCAGCCTAGAGACGGCTCAGGCAGTGACCAGCGCAGACAGGTCATCGTGGACGAAACACAGATTCTAATCCGAGAGAGCTTTCCGATGCAGCTTGCGCTGGTTGTCCGAGGATTTCTGTCAACCCCCTGCGATACTCTTACCTGGCAGGTATCGGAACCCGACGAGCAGAACCGCATCCTGGTTGATCTTTACGGGATGGTCGACCCAGAGGTGGTCTGTGTCCAAGTGCTGCAACAGTTCGAGGAGACAATTGAACTGGGTTCCTATACGGGTGGGTCGTATACAGTCTGGTTGAATGGAGAACTGGTTGAAGGAGTTGATCTCTAGAGGGGCACCCCGCTCGCGATCCCCCGGTTCAAAAGCCAATGAGCCCCTAGGAAAAGCGGTTGCAGCCGGTCTGAGAGGGTGAGTAGAACCTCTCTCCAACCCTGCTAGTGCTACAAGATCTGAGACAGGAAGAGCTTGGTGCGGTCTTCTTTCGGGTTCTTGAAGATCTCGTCCGGCGTACCGCTTTCAACAACCAGACCCTCATCGAAGAAGAACATCCGGTCCGCCACGGCGCGAGCGAAGCCCATCTCATGCGTAACCACCAGCATCGTCATGCCAGTCTGAGCCAGTTCAACCATGACGTCCAGCACCTCCTTGATCATTTCGGGATCAAGGGCCGAGGTGGGCTCATCGAAAAGCATTATCTTGGGTTGCATCGCCAGGGCACGGGCGATCGCAACCCGCTGCTGTTGGCCGCCGGATAGCTGGCCAGGATACTTCTGCGCCTGCTCGGGGATTCCGACGCGTTCCAGCAGCTGCATGGCGACTTCTTCCGCCTTCTCCTTGGGCCATTTGCGGACCCAGATCGGCGCCAGCGATACGTTGCTCAAAACCCTCAGGTGAGGGAAAAGGTTAAACTGCTGGAAGACCATCCCGATCTCGCTCCGGATGGCAGCTATATTGCGAACGTCGTGAGTGAGTTCGATGCCGTCGACGATGATCGTGCCTTGCTGATGCTCCTCAAGTCGGTTGATGGCTCGAATGAAGGTGGACTTGCCAGACCCGGATGGGCCGAAGATGACGATCACTTCCCCCTTCTGGACCTCCATGCTGATCCCTTTGAGGGCCTGGAAATGGCCGAACCATTTGTGAACGTCGCGGCAGATGATGATGGGTTCAGTCACAATGACTCCTTTAGAGTTTTTCGGTGACGCCCAGCGCAGCCTCCAGCCTACGGCTGGCGTAGGACATCAAGTAACTCAGGATCCAGAAGACGGCGGCGATGAAGATGTAGACTTCCGCCTGCAGTTGAAGGAACTCCACATCCGACTGCAAGATGGACTTGCCAATGTTTAGGAGTTCGTTAATGGCGACGATGACTGCCAGCGTCGTGTCCTTGAAGAGGCTGATGAATTGGCCCACGATGGCAGGAATTACGGCGCGCAGTGCTTGAGGCAGAACAATCAGAAAGGTGGTCTGGAAGTTGTTCAGCCCCACAGCTTGAGCGGCCTCGATTTGCCCTTGTGGGATGGACTGCAGGCCGCCGCGCACGTTCTCAGCGGTGTAGGCCGCGCTGAACAGTGTCATCCCCATGAGGGCACGCACAAGCCGGTCGATGCGCAATTCCGGGGGCAAGAAGAGCGCCAGAATAATGGAGGACATGAACAGGATCGTCACCAGCGGCACGCCTCGGACGCCCTCGATCAGGGCGACGCAGAAGACCTTGACCACCGGGAGTGACGATCGTCGGCCCAGCGCCAGAAGGATGCCAATCGGGAATGAGAGCAAGATCCCTCCGACTGCCAAAAGCAGCGTGACGAGCAACCCACCCCAGAGGGTGGTCTCTACGAAAGGCACTCTCCCGCTCGCAGATGTTCCGCGAAGCAGCAGCGGAATGAGCACGAATGAGATCAACCAACCGATCAAGGCATTGCGGCCATTCATGAAGGCGCGCGTACCCAGCAAGTATCCCAAGCCGATTAACACCGGATTGGCGAGCAAGTACGCCCGAAAAGTGAGGCTGCCCAGTGGGCCCCCGCCCGGTAGGAGGGCCGCAGCACCGAGAAGTAACCCAAGCATCAGCGCAAAGGAGCGCATAACGCCCCGCCACACGCCCCAGCTCATTCCGAACAGAAACGAGACCATGAGCAAGCTCACGCCAGGACGCCAGAGCTGGTCACGAGGATATTGCCCGACGAGGAAGAGGAGCGGGCTCCTGGTCACTGGACGCCAATCGGCGGTGAAAAGGACCCATTGTATGATGCCCCGGGCCAGCACATAGATGATGGCCAGCGACAGAATCGTGAGAATGGCGTTGTACCAGTTGTTAAACAGATTGCGCTGAACCCAAGTCAGCAAACCGGGTGGTTTGGGTGGGCGAAGAGTTTCAGTCGGGCGGAGCGCTTCCGTGGCGTCGGTCACACTCACCTCTGGACGAATTGGATGCGGCGATTATAGATATTCAGGATCGCGGAGGTGATCAGGCTCAGCGTCAGGTAGGTGGCCATAATCATGCCGAAGATCGGCACCGCCCGACCGGCTTGGTTGATCATGATGCGTCCCACGTTGAATAGGTCGGCGTAGCCGATGGCGAGCGCCAAGCTTGAGTTCTTGGTGAGGTTCAGATACTGGCTGATAAGGGGAGGGATGATGACGCGCAGCGCCTGCGGAATGATGACCAGGCCAAGGATCTGAAAGGTGCTGAGCCCGGTTGCGCGAGCTGCTTCCAATTGGCCTCGGTCCACAGCTTGGATGCCGGCTCTCACCACCTCGGCGATGAAGGCTGCCGTGTACATTACGAGGCCCACCAGCATGCCCGCGAACTCCGGCGTCAGCCGCAGGCCCCCACTGTAGTTGAAGCCTTCGAACACCGGGATATCCAGGTAAACGGGATCCCCCCCTGAAATGAGCCATCCCAGCGCGGGGACAAGGGCGAGCACTCCGAAACTCACCGCCCCGAAATAGGTTGGTCGACCGGTCAGCTCGCGGCGGCGGCGCAGCAAGATCCAGGCCACGATCGCCAGAATGATGCCTGCGATGAGGAAGATGGCGAAGGTGCTGCCCGTGGGTGTCAGCCTTAGCCATGTGAGATAGAGCCCGCGCTGGTTGAGGTAGATCGGCCCGGGAAGCTGAGCGCTCTCTCTGGCGGCGGGCAACTTGTTGAAGACGGCGAAGTACCAGAGGAATAGCAGGACCAGCAGTGGGATGTTGCGATGGATCTCAATATAGGCCAGAGCGAGCCGACTCAGCAGCCAGTTCGAGGAGAGGCGAGCCAAGCCGACAGCCGTGCCAAGGATGGTGGTCAATAGAATTCCAACCAGAGCGACTTTGAGGGTGTTGAGAACGCCCACGAGAAAGGCATAGCCAAAGGTCTGTGAGGGATCGTAAGGGATTATGGACTCGCTGATTGGGAATTGCGCCGGCTCTCTCAGGAATCGAAACCCCAAGCTCAATCCCCTCTGTTCGGCGGCCTCGATCAGGTTGATAACTGTCCAGATTAGAAACCCGATCACCACGACGGCGGAGATGATCTGAGCCGCGGCCCGCAGGACGCGTTCATCTCGCCACAGGGGAGTTGCACTTGTAGTTGTGCTCAGAGGTGAAGCTGGAGAAGCCATTGCTTTGGTCGATGGAGGTGTGCAGCCCGCCCGAGGGAGCGGGCTGCACAACGGATGCTACGGAAATCTTACCGGAACGGAGGCGCGTAGATCAGGCCACCGTTGATCCACAGTTCATTCAGCTCTCTAGGTAGCGAGAAGGCAATGCCAGCCGCTCCCATGTAGCGATCATAGACCTCGCCGTAGTTCCCGACGGCTCGGATGGCGTTGGCAAGGGCTTCTGGATCAAGACCCAGGTCGGAATAGCCCCAATCGCCCTCCTGCCCAAGCAGCCGCCGGACGACGATGTCGTCGCTGCCCATCATATCGTCGACGTTGGCCTGCGTCACTCCGAGCTCTTCCGCATTGATGAGAGCCCACATCACACTCTTGACGACATCGAGCCACTGGTCGTCGCCATGGGGGACAGCTGGAGTCAGAGGCTCTTTGGAGATCGTCATCGGTAGAATCTCATGGGCATCGGGGTCCGCGAAGCCTTGTCGAACCGCTGCCAGCTGGGATTTGTCGCTGGTGGTCACATCGCAGTAGGCGTCGCAGCGGCCTTCCTCGTAGGCGCCGTAGACGGAAGCAGTCTCCTCGAAGATCACGGCCTCGTACTCCAGCCCTCTTTGGCGGAAGTCATCGGCCAGGTTCTTCTCAGTGGTTGTGCCACTGGTTACGCAGACGGAGGCCCCGTTCATATCCTCCTGGGTCGCGATTCCGCTATCGGAGCGAACCATGTAGCCCTGGCCGTCGTAGAACATGACAACCGTGAAGTTGCCCCACTGAGCGTCGCGGCTTGAAGTCCAGGTGACATTCCGGATGAGGACGTCCACCTCGCCTGTTTGCACAACCGGGCCACGCTCGGCAGCGGTCAGGGGAACGACCTCAACGGCCTCTGCATCTCCCAGCACGGCTGCGGCGATGGCTCGACAGAGGTCGATATCGAAGCCGATGTTGCGCCCGGCATCATCGAGGTAGCCGAAGCCCAGCAAGTCCGTGCGGCCGCCGCAAACAACGTTCCCGCGCTCGCGGACTCGAGCCTGGATCTCGCCATAGCCCGGGGCCTGGATGGTCACGACCTCACCCGGCGGCGCTTCACCAGTAACTTCCACTTCAACAATGCGGGTAACCTCGACCACCTGGGGCTCGCCTGGAGGCGGCGCCACGGGAGCAGCGCAAGCTGCGAGAAGCAGGCTGAGGATGATGATGGCCGATGCAGGCATGAACGCTTTACGAATCATTCTTTCTCCTCCTGAGAAAAGTCTGGATCGGGAGATATCTTCTGTGAGCGCGTTTAGACATCAGTTCGGAGCTACCACCCCCTCCCGTGAAAAGAGTCCTTTGGAAGAACCCTCATTGGCGGAAAGTCCGCCCTGGAGAGTCTGCCCCAATCTGCACCAATAGATTGCCTGTAGCTTTCGTGGCTTTGGCGACAATGATCCCGATGCTCGTATCCTAGGACATACGATCATATTAGTCAAGCCAATTGCATCGCGCGGCTCTGCTTGACATGAAGCAGCAACCAGAGTTCCTAGATGCCGGAGGATTGACAACTCAGGCAGCGCCCAAGTCTACCGAACCGGCATCTTGGCAGGGATGGAACTATCTG
>CAYGCA010000045.1:8236-17052 GCA_964348265.1 uncultured Anaerolineaceae bacterium
AATGCCCAAGGGATGCATTTTGCTCGGAGGTTTACAGCAATCGGGGAGGTTGAATCGTATGGCTGATCCACGGGTTGTCAACCTGGCACGAACGCTTGTCCATTACTCCGCCAGCGTGGAGGCCAAGGACCGCGTCGCCATTTTTGGTAAACCGGTGGCAGAACCTCTCCTGGTGGAGGTTTACCGTCAAATCCTGCAGGCCGGTGGCTATCCCTATCTGTTTGTGGGGCTGAACGGTCTGGACCACGTCTTTTTCAGCGAGGCCAGCGATGATCAACTCCAGCATGTCTCAAGGGTAGAGCAAATGGTGCGCGGTGAATTCGAGGCGCTAATTTCGGTTCGCTCCCAGCAGAATACGCGCAGCCTCACAAACATCGATCCCAGGAAGCAGAGCCTGAGGGCCAAGGCCAACGGCCCGCTGATGGAGACCTTTATGGAGCGCAGCGCAGCTGGCGAGTTGAGGTGGGTGGGCAGCCTCTATCCAACGGCCGGCTACGCCCAGGATGCCGAAATGAGTCTGTCCGAGTTCGAGGATTATGTCTACAGCACCACTTTCGCCGACAACGAGGATGCAATCGCCGAATGGCAGGCGATTCATAGGGAGCAGCAGAGGTTGGTCGATTGGCTGTCGGACAAGCGGCGGCTTGAGGTGAAAGGTCCACATGTGGACCTGGACCTGTCGATCGAGGGTCGGGCTTTCATCAACGGCGACGGAAAGAGGAACATGCCTAGTGGCGAAATCTTCACCGGCCCAGTGGAGGACTCTGTCAACGGCTGGGCTCGCTTCACATATCCGGCCGTCACGGCCGGCCGAGAGGTGGAGGGAATTGAACTGCGTTTTGAGGCAGGAAGGGTGGTGGAGGCCTCAGCGGAGAAGAACGAGGCGTACCTGCTAAGGATGTTGGATACCGATGAGGGGGCTCGCTACCTTGGCGAGTGGGCGATCGGAACTAACAAGAAGATCGATCGCTTCATCAAGAACATCCTGTTTGACGAAAAGATCGGGGGCACAATCCACATGGCGATCGGCGCAGGTTACCCCGAGACAGGTTCACTCAACAGGAGCGCCGTGCACTGGGACATGATCTGTGACATGCGCGATGGCGGCCAGATCTTTGCCGATGGAGACCTCTTTTATGAATCAGGTGAGTTCAAGATCTAGCCGCAGGGTGAAACTGATTGGAGTTGAGCGCCGAGAGATCATGCCCACCGCTCTGGATTCTGCGGGGCATTGGCGCTGACCAAGCGAAACCGCCAGTCGCTCAGCCGGAATTCATCTGTGATAGGTTCAGACTGATGGCGCGCCCGACCCAACCCCGGATTTGCGCCGTGCCCTGGCGATCCGATCTCGCAGTGGCGGGTGGGAGTGGAAGAGGTACACGACCCATTGCTCTGGATCGACATCTGCCAGATTCTGGTTGGCCAAACGGGTCATGGCGCTGGCGAAGGCCTCCGGCTTGCGGGTGATATTCAATGCGTACTCATCGGCCAAGCCCTCCCGCCAGCGGGAAAAGGCGTTTGAGAGCGGCATAAGCAGGAAGCCGAGGCTCCCGAAGATGAACGCCAGAATTGGCAGGACAGCCGGATCGGCGGCGCTCTCGAGCGACAGAGGGCCGGCCAAGAAGCGCAATCCAATAAAGGCCAGAAAGAACCCCAGGAAATTGAAAACGGTGTGGGCGAACAGCATGAGAGGGATGTCGCGATGGACATGGTGAGCAAGTTCATGCGCCATTACCGTCTCGATCTCGTCTGAGCTGAATCCGGTCAGCAAGGTATCGCCGAGGACGATGCGCCGCGTCCCGCCCAGTCCGGCCAGAGCGGCGTTGGCGGCTTTTGTGCGGCGGCTCATATCGAACTTGAATACTCCCCGGACCCTCGTTCCAG
The DNA here is from genome assembly GCA_964348265.1 of uncultured Anaerolineaceae bacterium. Classification (GTDB taxonomy): domain Bacteria; phylum Chloroflexota; class Anaerolineae; order Anaerolineales; family E44-bin32; genus JBFJVD01. Next base: position 10,121 of record CAYGCA010000045.1, read on the forward strand.
CGGCCGCCGCCAGATCCAGCAATCTTCGGCGCAGCTCGGCGTACTCCTCGCTCAGGGGCTCAAACTTGAAGAAGATTGGCATAAGCAGGATAGGCGCCAGGGCTGTCAGGATGGTCGTGAAGAGCGTGTAGACAGCCGCAGTCCAAAACCACCAGCTTTCGGGCATGTTGCGAATGAGCGCGAACAGAACGATCAGGATCGGAGCCCCCAGCAGTGCTGAGACCGCCAAGCCCTTGAGCAAGTCGCTGATCCAACTACCTAGCGTCTGGTTGGAGATCCCAAAGCGGTGAGGTAGGATGAAGCCCTGGAAGTAGTCAAGCGGGAAGGTGAGGACCATCCAAGGCAGACTGAGTAGGACCACGAAGAGAAGCAGTACTCCCCACCAGGGCAATGGGAAGGGTAGGCTACCCCCATTCCCAAGAGCTTCAAGGGCTCCTTGCAGGCGTAGGTTCCACCCCAGGCCGATCCACAGGCCAAGGTATGCCCCGCCGAGGAGGAGCTCCACGATGAAAAGGCGCCGACGTATGCGGGCGTACTTGCGGGCTTCCTTCTGTCTGCCAGTGTCCAGGGTGGCGGCCTCGGCGTCCATACCAGCATTCTACCCCACCCGGTTTGGTTCAACCAAGGTCTCTCAGGAGTGAAGGTTGCACCATGCGTGAAATCCGCTGGCTTCACTGTCCGACTTGGCCTCCTTTCGGGGGCCCCTAGATGCTCTGCAGAATCTGCAATCCTCATGCGTCTGGCCGTTGACGGTTGGTCATTGATTGAGCGCCCCTGTGGCCCGGCGACGGCCCACCTGCTGGAGCTACTGGAAGGGATACTTAGCGTTGCGCCGAGCTTCGAGGTGGCGGTGTTGCACCCGACGGGCGAACCGCTTGTACTACCGGAAGGCTTACGCAACCACCCAGTTTCGGTTCGCCTGAGCGAATGGGGGCGCCTGGTCTTTGAGCAAAGGGTGCTGGTGAACGCCGCTGCCGATCTTGGCGCGGACCTGCTCTCTTTGCACGGCGGTTCAGCTCCGCTTGTCTCAAAGCTCCCGGTAGCGGCGGCCGCAGCGATGAATGCCCCGGCGCAAGATGCACCTGTGATCGGCCGCATCCGCTGGGCGCTGGGACAGGCCGGTATGCGCGGGGCCGCGGCCGTGCTGGCCTACTCGGACACGCCCTCCTGGCTCGAAGGAAGGCGCAATCTCAGGCACCTCCCACCTGCGGTAGGCGGGGATTACCGTCCAATTCGCGGGGCGGGGGATGAGCGCACATGGCGGCGATACGGGCTCCATTCCGGGTATGTCCTGAGCTATGGCGCGGAAGGTGTGGATTTGCCGTTTTTACTGGCGGCCTGGACCTGGGTGGATGGGTCGCTGGGTGATGCGAATCCGCTCGTGCTGCTGGGCCTACTCGAGTCGGAAGCCGAAGAAGCGCGCCGGCGCGCAGCTGGGCTGGATTTGCTGGAGTCCGTCCGGATTCTCACGAAGTTCGATATTCGGGATTTGCCCTCGCTCTACCGCGGGGCTAGCGCCTTTCTGCACCCGGGCTATTCGGAGATCGGCCAGGAACTGCGCTGGGCCATGGCTAGTGGGGTGCCAATCGCAGCAGTCGATACACAGCTGTCTACGTCGGTGCTCGGGAAAAGCGCCTACCTCACGCCGCGCGGTGACGCTCGCGCCCTCGGCGCCGCCTGCCTGACGCTGCTTGTCGAGCCGGACGCCGTCGCCAAACCTTTGCAGGACAAGGGTCTCATTCAAGCCCGAGGATTCCACGGCGAGCGTCCTTGGGCGGCCTACGCCGGCGCACTTAAAGAGGCTTCCGAGGCTCGGAAGATTCGGTGATAGAGGCCAAGCCAGGCGGCATCCAACGCCCGTCAAGCCCACGTGGTCGGCGCCCAAAAGCCAACCTTCTGGCGCGCTGGCGAACCATGTTGCGCTTGGAGGCGCCCGGATTCCGCTTGGGAGAGTACGTTCAGAAGACTTGAAGTAATCAAGCTCCGCGGCACCAACAAAAGGCTTCGGGGCGAATTTCCTCCAGGGCCGGGCCCTATTCTAGGAGGGGGATGGGTCGCAGCAGATTTCGGTCCAGGGCTTCTATGCCCTTGGGCCCGGTTCCTTCGAGTGCTGCCCTCAGTTCTTCGAGGTTGGCCTTAAGGCTGGCCACGTCCACCCCACAGCACACCTCTGGCAATGGGTCGAGCCACTGTCGGAGGCGCAGCAGCATCTTGGTTGCGCCACGCTGGTTGCCTCGCTCGATGTGCAGATAGGCGACTGTCACCTGAAGGAGCGCCCGGTAGAGGTAGCCTGCCGGACCCGGCGCCTCCATCCAGGCGTGCTCGAGTTCCTCATGCGCTTTGAAGAAATCGCCTTGGTTATGAAGCTGGATTCCCCTCTGAGCCAGCTCTGAAAGCTCACTGCCGCAGGCTGAGTTGATCGCCTCCTGATCCGGGATCGCTGCCCAGTCCTGAATGATCGCCTGGAACGAAGCCTGGAGACGACCCCGAGTGATAACCTCGTCAGCGCCTGCCCTGGAAGCCGCCTCCAGATCCTCCCTCTCAACATGAGGTCCAAAGGCCACGATGGGGATCCGCCTTGTGGCCGCCGAGGTCTTCAAGATTTGGATCCAGCGCCGCCATGGAAGCTTGCGGCATGTCAAGTCGACCAGCAGCAGAGCCGGGTGCATCTCCCGCAAGCTTCGCACCATGGCTGCGTCGGCACCCTCCAAGGGCTCGGTTAATGGGACCCGGCGCTCAGCGACGCGGCCTTCAGCGCCCAGGGCGGAGGGGTGATCTACGATCTTGATGCGGTAGTCCGATCCCCTGGCGAGATCTTCCAGGCGAGGCACCAGGAAGAAATCCTCAGTGAAGACCACGATTAGGGGGAGGGAGGTGCTGTCAGCCCCAAGGTCTGTGTCTGCTTGCGGAGAATGCTTCCGGTCACTTGGGCTAAGTTCGCTCATGCAAGGGTCTTGGCGGCGTGGCTACCCGCCACATTCATCGGAAGAGCTGGTCGACGGCACTTGTGAGCTGACGGAGGTTGGAGACTTGGAAGACCGCATCCACCAGCGGGGCATAAGCCAGCATGTCGCTGTCTCCTGTGCCCCATCGGCGCGAAGGCTCCGGAGTGAACCAGACGACCCGGCGGGCGCGCCGTCCGACCATCTCGACGAGGTCGGTGTGGGGATCATGGTAATTGTTGCGTCCATCGCCGCAGAAGACCACTGTTGTCCGGCTATCGATGGCGTCCAGGTGCTGCCGGATGAACTGCCGCAGACATCGGCCCAGATCGGTGTTGTAATGCCCGGGCGGCATTCGCCGCAAGATCTTCGGAATGGCAATTTCCGGTCGATCTTCGGCGAATTCGCCGCTGATCTCCCGGATGTGATCAATGAAGGCGAAGGATCGCGTCCTGGCCACTTGGTCCTGGATTTGGTAGATCATGAGGAGCAGAAAGGAGACAGCAGGCCGCATAGAAGTCGAGACATCGCAAATGACAGTGAATCGTGCTTTGCGCCGCCGAAGCTTGTGCATGATTTCGAAAGGCACGCCGCCATAGCGGACATTCGCTCGCAGCGTGCCCTTGGCGTCCAAGCGATGACCCTTGCCTCGCTTCTGGCGCAGGGCAAGCTGAGTTCGAAGGCGGGCGGCCAGCCGGCCGACTTCACGTCGCAGAGTCTCGATCTCCCGTTCGTTCAGCATCTGGAAGGGTTGATCCATCAGATCCCCAGTTTTTGGATTGTGGAACTGAGGCTCTGCCATGCGCTCTGCCAGGCCGGCTCCGATCTGGGCTTCGACCTGCTCTCGAAGCACACGGGCATTGGACTGTATCAGGGCACGCAGTTGCTCGAGTGCTTGCTCGCCCATACCGAGCTGGACAAGGCGCGCAAGAAGCGCTTCGATCTGCTCCAGGATTTCCTCCAGGCCAAGTTGGCGAAGGGCGCGGTCGGCTAGTCGCAGCTGATCCCGAGGGCTTGAGGCGCTGTTCAGGCCTGCGTTCTCGAGCGCCCGCCGCATCTCAGGGGGAGTCGGTCCTTTTCCTTCCAGCATCCGCTCCAGCAGTTCATGAAGCTGGCCGGCCAGAGCTTTCAGGGCAACTCTGAGCAGGTCCATGTCGTCGGGTGAGAGCGCCTCGGAGGCGGGTGTGAAGGGCGGTCCACCCGAGCCGAAATACAGCGGAAAAAGCTGGTCGAAAACCGGGCCGTCCGCCTTGTCCTTCACAAGGGTGGTCTTGAGGGCCGCCTTGAAGGTCTCGCGTTGGATCACGCCTATGACTTGGGTTGCAAGGAATGCGTCCTGGCTTTCGGCCAGTGAGACACGAACTCCGGCTGCTCTCAATCCCGCAATAAACTGGACGATGCGTCTATCCATGCCCTACCTCGGAGCGCCTTTCCGCAAGTCAAGAGACATTTCGATAGCGGCGCCAATCTTCTCCATCCAAGCCAGATTGAGTCCTGCGGCGCCGACGTTCCTCGTCCCGGCGCAAAGCCATGCGGGCCAGCTGAACGTCACGTTCATGCTTGAGCAGGACCGTGAGTGTGTCGTTGAGGGTATCACGATCGATCTTGTCGGCGTTCAGGTGCACCAGCGCCCGCGCCCAGTCAAGAGTTTCACTGATGCCAGGATTCTTGCGCAAGTCAAGTTTGCGCAATCGGTGCACGAGTTCTACGGCTTGGCGCGCCACCTTTTCATCGAGGTCGGGAACTCGCAGGCGAACAATGTCCAGCTCGGATTCGGCGGTGGGGAAATCGATGAAGAGATACAGACATCGACGTTTTAGCGCCTCTGAGAGCTCACGAGTGTTGTTGCTCGTGAGAACCACCAGGGGAAGTTGCTTGGCTCTCAGTGTGCCTAGTTCAGGTACGCTGACCTGAAAATCGCTGAGCACTTCGAGCAGGAAGGCCTCAAACTCCGGGTCCGCCCGGTCGATCTCGTCGATCAGGAGGAGGACGGGCTCCTCGGCGACGATGGCTTGAAGCAAGGGACGAGCCAGCAGGAAGCGCATCGAAAAGAAGGCATCCTCCTCCTCGGCAAGCCGGTCAGCCGCCTCGGCCAAGGATCGGGCGTCCGAGAGCAGATCGTTGAGTTTGTCCCGCAGAAGCTGCGTATAAAGCATTTGCTTGGCGTACTCCCACTCATACAATGCCTTCGTCTCGTCCAGGCCCTCATAGCACTGGAGCCGGATCAGCAGGCTCTCTTGGGCGCCGGACCAAGCCTTGGCAAGTTCCGTCTTACCCACCCCAGCTGGACCCTCGGCCAGGACGGGTTTACCCAGCTTTTGGGCAAGGTACAGCACGGTGGCGATCTCGCTGCCAGCGATGTACTCTTGTTGGCGAAGCTTTGAGCGGATTTCTTCGGTTGGGTTCAAGATCTGCCATACCTTTCGAGGCGACTCGGAGGAGTCCGGTGGCATGGATGGCCTGGGATAGAAGCAAGGTCTCCTGGGAACCTGTATGCCGTGGCCGTCCGGAACCAAGCGTTTGAGGCTAAGAGCGCAGGGCACCCAGCGCAAGCAGCGCCCAACCCGCCAGGAACGCCAGGCCGCCGATCGGTGTCACCGCTCCCAACCAACGGGCCTGCGTAAGGCTCAGAGCGTATAGACTGCCCGAGAAGATGACAATCCCGACAACAAACAAGTAGCCGGACCAGACAAATATCGGGGCCTGCCACCTGTCGACCGCCCAGGCCACTGCGACCAGAGCCAATGAATGGTATAGGTGGTACTCAAGAGCTGTTCGGAAGGTGCGTTCAAGGTCCTGATGCGCCTCGAACGATCCCCTGAGGGCGTGGGCCCCAAACGCGCCCGCAGCGACGCCAAGGAGGGCGGCCACCGACCCAAGAACGAGGAAGGTACGTTCCAATGTAACCCTTTCTGACCTCTCAGCCGAAATCAGCATGTTCTTGCGTCAATCGGGTCGAGTGATTCTAGCACAACCGGAAGAAGCCGGATGGATGTTCCTCTCTCCAAAGAGCACACAGGGGGTATCACGCGGGTCCAGGGTCCAAGGGCCCCCCTTCGGACCCTCGTCCGCGAGTAGGAGAGGGACTGTATAAGGAACCCTACAAACTCCCGCAGAGAAAAATCGGAGAATTATGGCATCATCCCGCCCTAGGAGGATGAAGAGGCAGATCACCCTCTTGGGGGTAAGATGCCGGCGCCCTGAAGCGTCCAAGCGCTGCGGGTTCCTCATGGCTCGGTGCGCCAGCGGAGCCCGGGGATCGCAGCTCTCTTGCGGCAGCGGCTCTCCGGAGCGCGTCCGGGGAGAGGGAACCCCACAGCTTTGGCAGGCTCAGGTGGAGAGACAAGCAAGGAGGTTCATTCAATGACTGACATTTTCGGACTCTTGACGGTTGAGCAATGGCTGGCCATCCTGCGAATTGGTGTGGGCCTGTGGTGGCTGGAAAGCGTGCGTCACAAACCCCTGAGGAAGTTTGTCAGCGGACAGATGATCAACTGGTCGGTCTCGCTGGCCGAGAATCATCCTGTCCCCGCGTTTGGTAGTCTGATCAAGCGGACCCTGGAACCCAATGCAACCTGGTTCCCGTTTTTGGTTTTGGCGGGTGAGACGGCCGTCGGGATTGGGTTGACCTTTGGGTTCTTGACCCCGATCTCGGCCTTGGTCGGCATCTTCCTCAATCTCAATTACCTTGCGCTGGCCGGGGTCCGGCCGAAGGACATAACGGTAAACGCAGCCTACCAATGCGAGCAGGGACAGAATTTCATGATGATTGCCTCCGAGATCGTGATCTTTGTGCTCGCCGCAGGTTCGGTCTGGAGCATCGACAGTCTCCTGGGACTGTTCTAATTCTCCGCGGGCCATAATCTTCTTCTTGTGTTGATCTTCAGGGCAAACCTGCCTTCGACCGGGAGAAACGTCCCTTCAGCCTCTAGGTCGGGGCATTCAACCCAAAAGGATGCGCGATATGACTTCAAGAATCAGCTTTCCCTC
>CAYGCA010000045.1:17103-22182 GCA_964348265.1 uncultured Anaerolineaceae bacterium
ATCCGAAGTGGTGGCATATCAGCCTAAAGGTTAATCCGGAGGGTCTCCAGACGGATGAGATCTGTTTCCCGGGTAAAGAGCGGGTTAAACTCCGCGGGTTTATGAACCTTCGCAATCATCAGATCGAAGTCGCCCTTAGTGAGGGTGAGGCGCGGCGCTTTGACCTGCGGGAAGGGCTGCCAGCGGTTGTCCTCGGAGACAAGCTCATCTCTGCCCTGACAGATTGGGGGATCACGGCGGAATTCGACCGCTCCCAGTTTGAAGATTCCAGCCCTCGGCAATACGATCCATCCTTTGCAGGCATGTACCTTTCTGCAATTGTGGGCGTTGATCAGGTGTTGAAGAAGCACAAGGCGAACCTGACCGGAGAAACGGGGCCGGTTCATTTGTGGCCTCATCACTTCGATCTGGCCTTCGAGTGGTACGGGACCAGAATGGTGCCATATGAGGAGCATGGTGAGGTCGAGGAATTCCCTTCTCAAATCAACTTTGGCTTCTCGCCCGGAGACGGTAGTTATCCGACGCCCTATTTCTACTCAAACCCATGGCCCTTTGATCGCGCATTCATGGACACCAGCCTGCCCTCGGGAGCGAGGTGGTTCACGGAGAGCTGGGAAGGCAGCCTGCTCCCCTACGCCACACTTGTCGGCGAGGCGGATGCCGATAAGCTCCTGTTGGACTACTTCCAGGCGGTCTACGAGGTCGCTTCCCCGCGGCTGGTAGCCTGATTAGGGGGTTCGTCAGCCCCAAAGCAAAGAAGGGGCCCATATCTTGGGTTAGACTTCCTGTATGAACGCCACAAGGTCAAACCTGGAGTGGCAAAATGCTTTGCGGGCCGGCGGAGCGGACCGCGAGGAGGCATTGGGCGAATTGCGTGAGATCGTCATGCGCGGCCTGCCCTATGGCCTTTCGCATTGGCTTTCCCCAACGGATCCTCAGTTTGAAGCCCTGGCGGAGGAGGTAGCTCAGGAAACCCTGCTTCGAGTGCTGGACAACTTCGAGAAGTTTGAGGGCCGCAGCAGGTTCACGACCTGGGTCCACAAGATTGCGATCCGGGTCGCGCTGACCGAATTGCGCCGCAAGCGCTGGCTGGACGCTTCCCTGGAAGACATGATCGAGCAAGGCGAAGGGGGTAGAGTGCTTGAGATCATGCAAGATCCTGGCCCGGATCCTGACCTCGTAGTGGAGCAGCATGACATGCTTCAGCGGGTGGCCCGTATTCTCAAAGAGGAGCTTACCGAGAACCAGAGGAAGGCGCTGGTGGCCGTCGGCATCAATCGGATGCCCACAGAAGAAGTTGCGCGCCGGATGGGAACCAATCGAAACGCCCTTTACAAGTTGCTGCATGACGCGCGCCTCTCTTTGAAAAGGAGAATCGAGGCAGAGGGACTAACTCCCGAAGAGATCTTTGCGGCCTTCGAGAAGTAAGATCCGGGCCCCACACCTTGTCAGGAGTGAAGCAGAAAAGATGAAGGAACTGCTACCCAACCTTCTTTCGCGCCTGATCAGACAGATCGGGCGCACCACCCAAGACGAAATCTCCTGTGACGATTGCTTCCGGTCGCTGGACGAGTTTGCTGAAGTTGTCGCACAGGGTGGGGACGCGTCAAAGCTGCTCCCCAAAATCCAGCAGCATCTCGATCTGTGCGGCGACTGCAGAGAGGAGTTCCAGGCGCTCCTTCGTGTCCTCGAGGCGGATTCCGACTAGGCTGTCGGAAAGTCCGCATTGCCTGCTTAGGCAAGTCATTCTGCGGTGATCAAGCCCCTGTATCGGCTCCGTGATCTGCGCAATTTCCTGGCTTCCCATCCCCTCGAGGAAGTGAGCGGAGGCTCCTGGGACTGGTCTGGCTAGCTCTAAGCCGTTCAGCCCCGGAATCCCGGCACGTGCTGCTGTATGGTGGAGCTGGGTCAATCTCAATCTGCCTCCAGGCGACATGCACTGCAATACAACCCCTTCAAGACACGCTTCGAGTGCTCCCATAACCTGATTGTGGCGTCCTCCCAGAAGCAATGGAGTCTGGGGCGACATGCCAGGGGAGCTATCTGGATGAACCAAAAGCCGGCGCTTTCCCCTACATTTCCGTCCAAGATCTTCTGGTTTGGACCTCGAGAGGCGGATCGGTATTCGCACTTGCATGTCAAATGCTCGATAACTCCGTATCCCGCGAGCTCTGGCCTTCAACGTAAGAAACCCAAAACCTAGCTCATCTAGGCTTTTAAGGGGTGCGGAATGAAAGCAACTCCGCGAGTGCCCACAGGACGAGTGAGGAGTCTGCAATGTTGAACCTGATGTTTATAACGGTTCTTGTCTTGGCCCTTCTGCTCCTTCCCGGGCATCCAAGACCGGGTGACTTTGAGACCGTTCGCGTCCCGGTGGAGGCCGAGGATCGCCGCATACGACGCTGAGCAGAACGAGGCCTGCATGTAGCGGTGGAATTGAGTTAGACCTCTCGAACTCAGAGTCATCGATTGAGGTCAACGGCTGGGGGAAAGGAGTTTAGCCTGCACAAGATCGAGATTTCACAGAGACAATCCGAAAGAGGTTTCCCAACGCTGATACCAGGCTACATGCAAAACAGGAGGTTCAAATGCAACAGCTGATCGGAAGGATGGCCCGCATGTACCCGTTGCTCATCCTGATGGGCTTCATGATCGTGGTCATCGCCTTCGTCGTGGGATACTTCAACTCCCAGTCGGCAGCCCTGTATTACGCGGCCAGCAAAACGGTGCGCGAGACACAGCTCATGGCGCAGCGAGCAGCCATCGAGAGTACTAGCTTGTGGCTGCCGTACTTCAAGTTTTTGGGCGTCGGCCTGATCCTGGGCGGTATCGTGATGGCGCTCAGGATTATCATTGACAATCTCAAAGCCGCCGGGGTTGAAGTGCTCGAGAACTTGCCCCCAGATAGGCGACCGGCTCTCCCCGGCGCCCCTTGGTACGGGCTTCTAATGCCGGTTGTCATGATGCTAGGAGAGGTGATCTTAATCGTCGCCCTGATCGTGAGCATCGGGAACGCGGCGACCGCAAGCGCGCTCTTCTCCAGCAACCCGGTGCCTGTCATTGACGCGGCGGGCGCGGGCACACTTCTGCTCGCTCAGCTACAGTCGATCCATGCAACGAACGCTTGGCTAATTCCTTTCAAGTTCTTCGGCATAGCCACTGAATTCTTGGCGATTGTCATGTGCCTATCTACTATCATCTACCTGCTCACGCAGCAGACTGAGCTAATTGAGCAGGGCATCAACATTGGAAAATCGGTCGTCGCAAGCCCGGATTCAGCCCAGCCGGAGAAAGTTGCATTTCAGTAATCAGGCGCCAATTAGAAATGAAACCAGGAGGTTTCTCATGACCACAGCCATTCAACCTGCACCCTCCAGCTGGCAGTTGAGAGCCTATGTGCTCTTCTCTTTGCTCGGCTGGCTCCTCATTATGCTCTCTTTCATTATCGGGCTGTTCGTGTTGACTCCGACCGCGGCTGACTACTTTGGCGGGAACGCGAAAGCAACTCGCGACGCCGCCGAGGCGGGCTCTTCCCTGCTGGGTCAGCTGCAAATCCTGCAGGCAACCCCACGCTGGCTTGAGCCGCTCACCTTCCTGGGTGTGGCTTCCTTTATGCTGGGGATCGCGCTCGAGTTCTCGAGCATACCGAAGATCCTGCAGAACCGGGGTCAGGTAATGAGCGTCTGTTTCCCAATCATCACGGGCTTGAGAGCCGAGAAGGGCGCCGTTGCTGAGGACCAGCAGCCGGGCTTTCCCTTCGGAATGATTGAGGGCATGATGCCCCTCTTCCCGCTCATTGCGGTGATGGGCTGGATGATCGTAGGGATTTCGTTTCTCATCGGACTGTTCGCCCTAGCGCCCGCGCAAACGGCCTTCCTCTCGGATGCCAAAGCGGTGCGTGAGGCGGCGGAAGCCGGCAGCGCTTTCGTGAACGCCAACGTCAGCATCCACGTACTCGAGGCCTGGGTTCCGCAGTTCAAGTTCCTTGGCCTTGGTCTGGGACTAATGGCCATCACCATGGCTCTGGGCACGATCGCCAAGCGCCTTCGCCGCATGGGCTTCGTGATCAGCAGCCACATTCCTGAGAACCTACGACCAGCCATGCCGGCCATCCCTCGGCGGGTGCGCATTTTCCAACTCTCAACCGTTATGGGCCTAATGGTCCTGATGCTGGCACTCGTCATTGGCATCGTTTTGGCGGTCGGCGTTGTGCCGGCGTACTGGGACAATTCCATCGCCAACGAACTCAACCCGGCCGGGCCAGGCTCAACCCTGCTAGACCAACTGTCGGTTGTCAGCAGCTACGTGAATTGGCTCAATCCCCTGCGCATGGTCGGGATGGCGTTCCTTTTCAGTGCCATTACAATCGCACTGATGGTGATCATCAACACCCTTCGAGTTCAGTCTAGGCTGCTGGTCCGATTCTACGAGCAGGCTAGCTAGGAAACTCGTTCCAGATAAGTGCAAGGGTACATAATCTCTCCTCCTTTTCTCCTCCTTCCAACCAGGGTCTCGGAGCCTAGGCTTCGGGGCCCTGGACCATGTTACCTACTGAGCAAGGTCCTTCAAGCCTCGGCTGCCCCGCGGCGCCTCCGGCGCTTTTTCCCGGTGCTGCTCACGAGCAATGACAAAGAAGAGGTGGCCGGAATCCGTTTGGCCAGGAGTGATCGGCGCGGAAGGGGAGAGCTGAGCCGTATGCCCTGTGATGGCATTCCTGCGGTGGTCCGCTGGCGGACTCCCGTGCCCCAGAGGTGATCAAATGTGTAGAATGGCCAATCGCGAATTCAGTGGTCGGTCCGCCGGCCGTGGCTAGAGGCGAAAGGAGGGCTGCGGCAATGTCGAGAGAGGATCTGCTGCGAAAGTATAACTACGAATCATTCGTGCCTGAGAGTTTCCAACCCTGGCTCAATTTTCAGGCCAGCCCTCCGTTGGGCAGACCCGCGCCTGACTTCCCTCTGTGGCACCTGGATGGAAGTGAAACCAGCTTGGGCCAGGTCTGGACTCAGCACACCTATACAGTGGTGGAGTTCGGCAGCTTCACCTGACCCTACTGCGGGATGGCGGCGCCATCCATGGACG
>CAYGCA010000046.1:0-2963 GCA_964348265.1 uncultured Anaerolineaceae bacterium
ACGGCTTCCACCAGATCCTCCGGAGAGCCAACTCCCATAAGGTAGCGCGGGCGGCCACTGGGTAATTCGCTGACAACCACTTCTAGTATCGCGAGCATCTCCTCTTTTGTTTCACCCACCGAGAGGCCGCCAATGGCAATACCGGAGAAATCCAACGAGGAGATGAATTGGGCGGAGGCGCGGCGCAGGTCGGGGAAAATCCCACCCTGCACGATCCCAAAGAGAGCTTGATCCTGGCGCACTTTGGCCTTAAGACAGCGCTCCGCCCAGGCGTGAGTTCGTGCTTGCGCCTCTTCGTTGTAGCTGCGCTCATCGGGTTCTGAGCATTCATCGAGGGCCATGATGATATCCGCGCCGAGATTCTCTTGGATGGCAATCGCCTTTTCGGGCGTGAGACGGTGGAGAGAGCCGTCGATATGGGAACGAAAAGTCACGCCGTCCGAATCGACTTGCCGCCGATCGGCAAGCGAGAATACCTGGAAACCGCCTGAGTCGGTTAGCAACGGGCCGGGCCAGGCCATAAACTCATGAAGCCCGCCCAGGGCTGCAATCTGTTCGTCTCCGGGTCGCAGAAACAGGTGATAGGTGTTGGCGAGGAGGAGGCTGGCGCCCAGCTGCTTGAGTTGGTCCGGGGTCAGCGCCTTGACCGTAGCCTGTGTGCCGACCGGAGCGAAGAGCGGGGTGTGAAGATCACCGCGCGGCGTGCGGAGAATCCCAGCCCTGCCTTGCCCATCGCAGGCCTTAATCTCAAACGCGAAGGATTTCATCAGCAAGGTTTCCCTGAGTTATTGCTGCGATCATGGTAGTTTGTGAGACCCATCGGGGCGGGATTATACCCTCATCACGACAGTATTGTCAGTGATTTGGCTTGCGCTTATACTCGGCTCGGCGTGATAGATAGGCAATATTCCACTTGGACCGAGGTCGATCTAGGGGCGATCGCCAATAACGTCCGCCGGCTGCGCGAGGTCTCTGGCGTTCGTCTGATGGCGATTGTGAAAGCCAATGCCTACGGTCACGGATTGACCCAGGTGGCGCACACCGCCATCGAAGCCGGGGCCTCCTGTTGCGGTGTTGCTAGGCTCGAGGAGGCCTTAGACCTGCGGGCTGCCGGTATCCAAGCCCCGATACTCGTGCTCGGACACTGGCCGAGTGAACGCCTGGTTGAGGCCATTGGTCAGGGAATCTCACTTGCCGTTTTCAGCCCTGAACAGGTTCCGGTGCTGAGGGATGTCGTCCGCGCTCAGGGTAAGACGGCACGGATTCATGTCAAGGTCGACACAGGAATGAGTAGGTTGGGCGCCTCCTTGGATCAGACCATGGATTTGCTGCGGACCTTGAGGGAGGAGCCCTCAGTCGTGGTGGAAGGCCTCTTCACCCACTTTGCCAGAGCCGATGAACCGGATCGGGCGACGACCGCAGCCCAGGAGAGGGAGTTTGGCAGGCTCCTGGTTGAAATCGAAACTGCCGGATTGCGGCCTCCCCTGGTGCATGCCGCGAATTCGGCGGCTGCGATTACGCGTCCAAGTGCTCGTTTCGATATGGTCCGCATCGGCATTGCCTTGTATGGAGTTGACCCTTCAGTTCACGTCCGGTTGCCGGATGGGTGTCGGCCGGCGTTGACCTGGAGGGCCCGTCTCAGTGCGGTGCGCGCCCTACCCCCCGGGAGAGGCATCAGCTACGGCCACGATTATGTGACCCAGAAAGAAGAGTTCATCGGAGTGGTACCGGTCGGATATGGGGATGGATTTCGAAGAGTAGAGGGAAATCAGGTTCTCATACGAGGCTGCAAAGTGCCGGTGGTGGGGCGGGTCTGCATGGATCAATTCATGGTCAACCTGGACGCTGTGCCTGAAGCTTGCCCGGAGGATGAAGTCGTTCTGCTTGGTCGTCAGGGTCAAACCAGCATCTCGGCCGAAGATGTCGCCAATCGCTGGGAGACGATAGGTTACGAGGTAACAAGCTGCATCAGCAGTCGCGTGCCGCGCGTCTTTTTTGGGTAGGGTCGCCCTGCCTCTCGGGCTCCAGAGGCCGGCGCTCATGGGTCATAGGCCAGACTTCTGCGCCCTGAATCTCCCTTTTCGGCCAGCCGTCAGCCGCCTAGATAGGCCCTCTTCACCTCGGGGTTGGCAATCAAGACTTCAGACTCCCCCTCTAGTACAAGGTTGCCGTTCTCCAGAACATAGCCTCGTTGGGCAAACTGAAGGGCCATACGGGCGTTCTGTTCGACGAGGAGGATTGTGGTGCCTTCCCGATTAATATCCTTCAGTGCTTCAAACACATTCTGCATCAGAAGTGGGGCTAACCCCATTGAGGGCTCGTCCAGAAGCATCATCCTGCGGGCGCTCATGAGCGCCCGACCAACGGCAAGCATCTGCTGCTCGCCGCCGCTCAACGTCCCCGCTTTCTGACCGATGCGTTCCTGCAGGCGCGGAAAGATCGCGAACACACGCTGGAGATCTCGGTCGATCTCCTTGCCGTTGTTTCTGGAGAACGTTGCCAGTTTCAGGTTTTCCAGCACGGTCAGGTTGGCAAACAGCCGTCGACCCTCAGGCACGTGAGAGATGCCAAGTTCGCATACCACCTTGTCTGGGGGGTAGCTGAGGAGGTCCTTGCCCATGAATGTCATCCTCGAGCCGGGCTGGGCGGGGATCAGGCGGGAGATGGCTCGTAAGGTAGTACTCTTCCCCGCGCCATTGGCGCCAATGATGGAGACGATCTCGCCCTCATCCACCTCGAAGCTAATTCCATGCAGGGCCTTGATTTGACCATACGCAACCAGCAGATTCTCGACCTTGAGCAGCATCAGGCGACGGCCTCCTTGCCGAGGTAGGCATCAATTACCCTCGGGTTGCTGCGGATCTCTTCTGGAGTCCCCTCGGCGATGGTTTCGCCGAAATCCAGGGTCTGAATGATCTCGCACAGATCCATGACCACCTTCATTCGGTGCTCGATGAGAAAGA
>CAYGCA010000046.1:2973-3812 GCA_964348265.1 uncultured Anaerolineaceae bacterium
AAGATAGCCAGCCCAAGCTCAGTGTGAACTTGGCGAATGATTTCCATCATTTGCAGCAGCTCTTCGGGGTTCATCCCAGCTGTGGGTTCATCCAAAAAGAGGACCTTGGGCTCGATGGCCAGTGCCCTGGCCAACTCTACTCTGCGCTGGGCACCATATGGTAGGTTGGTCACAATTTGATGGGCGTATTGCCGAACACCGGCTAGCTCCAAAAGGCTGTTAGCTTTCTCCTCGGTTTCAGCCTCCTCCCGCATTCTCTTCGGCGTGCCGAAGAAGGCGCCGAGCAAGCCGTAGCTAAGTTTCGAATAACGGGCGAGCTTCACATGGTCCAAGACGCTCATATGGCGCCAAAGGCGCAGGTTCTGAAAGGTGCGACCAAGGCCCATGGAAGCGATCTGATAGGGTTGCAGACCGGTTATTCGTCTCCCGTCCAGATAGACCTCTCCCTCGGTGGGCGTGTATCTTCCAGTGATGAGGTTAAAGATGGTCGTCTTGCCGGCACCGTTAGGTCCGATCAGGCCGCGAATCTGGCCAGGGTCAACAGTCAAGTTGTAGTTGTGGACCGCCCGCAGACCACCGAAAACGTGGCTCATGTTCTTGACCTCAAGAAGCGGCATGCCCCACCTCACCCGATGATCGCTCTTTGGGCTTCAGCGTGTTTTCGATTTCGAACTCCTTGAACGCGATCAGACCGGTTGGGCGGAAGACCATGAGCAGGATAAGCAAGATCGGGATGATGATCCATTTCAGAATCTCGAGTGGCCGCAGGGCTTCGCTCAGCAGGTTGAAGCCCACCGCACCCACCACTGAGCCGGCCACAGAGTTGAGCCCGCCCAAGT
>CAYGCA010000046.1:3929-8588 GCA_964348265.1 uncultured Anaerolineaceae bacterium
CGTCGATCTCACAAAATTGTTGATGATCCAGATACTGAGGATGGTCCACAGGAACACCGTTGGAAGGTTGGCATAGTCTGGCTGGTTGCTTAGCCCGCGCGGACCGCCGACCAACTCTAAGTTCTCGAAGAGGCTCTTCACGATGAACATGAAGGCCAGAGAGATGATCGCCAGATAGTCGCCGCGCGTTCGAAAGGACGGGATCGCAACCAGCAGGGCTCCTACGGAAGCTGCGGCACCGCCCAGCACCAGGGAGATGGGAAACAAGAAGGGTCCGAGTTCAGGCGGGAGCAGTGGATCCCCGAAGCGGTTCTCTTTGACGAAAAGCAGCACTGTGAACACCGAGGCGCCATAAGCCCCAAGTGATATGAATCCCGGATGTGAGCAGGAGAACTCGCCCATATACCCGTTGACCACATTCAGGCTTAGTGTGATGATGATGGCGATCATAGTGAGTCGGGCAACCAGGAGGCGGTAGTCGTTGACCCCCGACCATAAATGTAGCGTGAAGTAGAGCAGGGAAATGTGTACGGCGGCAGATAGCAGGAGCGGATACCTCAGGAGCCAAGCTGCCGCCCGGTTGGCTACGGATGCGGTCAACCTGGCAACTAGACCGATCGGTAGAACAAATAAGAGCAGGACATACAGCACTACACCCAGAATCAAACCCAGATTCCCGGGGATTTCAGTGAAACTTGGGAACGCGGCGGGCTGACCTGTCCCCAGCAGCCTCACCCCCAATTCCTTGATCGCGCCGAAGAATGGCGTAAGGATTTCCACCAGCTGCTTGGTTATGACTACGACGCCAAAAAGAGGCGGCGTCGCCGACATTCCCAGCACCAGTGCAACCGATCTTCCCAAGAAGCGCTCGAGCAGAACTGCCATCAATGCACCAAGCAGCCAGCCGAGCAAGGGAACCTCCAGATACGCGCCGCGCAATCTGCGGCGCCATTGGCGGAGGCCGTTGTTCGTTTCGGATGTTCCTGGCACAGCTCCCATAGTGGATTCCTTGTCAGCAGCCTTTAGGCGGTTGAGATGAGCGTCAGAGCCTTAGCTGGGCACTGTAGGGTTCCCCGAAGAAACCGTGAGGCCTGAAGGTCAGAATGAGCAGGATAATCCCGAAGGCAATCAGGTTGCGCATGGTGGAGGGAAAGAAGGCAACCACGAAGATCTCGATAAAGCCGAGCAGGAATCCGGCCAGCCCGGCGCCCAACACAGACCCTCTCCCCCCGAGGATGGCTGCTACGAAGGCCTTCCACCCAAACAGGATTCCCATGTAGGGGTCGAGGACAGGGTAAGCGACGCCGAAAAGGATGCCCGCGGCCGCGGCCAGGGCTGAGCCCAGGCCGAAGGTAATGAGCGCGATTCGGTTGATTGAGATTCCCATCAAGGGGACCACAAGGTAGTCGTAGGCCATGGCTCGCATGGCCATACCCCACTTGGTGCGTCGGACAAAGGCGTGGAGGCCGAGCATCAGGAGGGTCGAGACCAGGACGATTGCGATCTTCTTATTGGTCACACTCACCCCGGCGATCTGGACCGTGGCGGTCTCGATCAGTTCTGGGAAACTCAGGCGTCGAGCCCCTAGAAGCCAGAGGTTTCCGGTCTCGAGGATGATCCCGATCATCAGGCCTGTGATGGCGGCCGAAGCCCGTGGAGCGTCACGCAGCGGCCGGTAGCCGATTCGCTCGACAGCCATCCCGACGAAGGTATTCAAAATCATTGCGATGATGAGGGTGAGGACCAAGACCAGTCCCAGTAGTACGCTTGGTGGTAATGCCACGATTCCAGTGGAAGCGAGCGCGAGCAACCCACTCGATACGAAGAATCCGATGTAAGCGCCAACCATGAAGACGTCCCCATGGGCGAAATTGAACAGCATCAAAACCCCATACACCATGGAATAGCCCAGAGCGATTAGGGCGTAGAAACTTCCCCACTGCAGGGCATTGACAAACTGTTGGAGGAAGAACTCCATGCCTTCGTCCCTTCCTAGCCTCGCAGGGGCGGGCCAGAGCCCTCGCCCTGAGCCCGCCCCCACCTCTGGGTTGCACGCCTATCGGCCCGTCAATGCTGTCTCAGTGCGCGCGGTCTCCCAGGTCTACGGACACACCTGCTCGTAGAAGGTGAAGCTGCCCTCTTCGCTGATGCGCACGATGACGGCGCACTTCACGGGATCACCCTCTTCGGTGAAGGTCATGTCGCCAGTGATGCCGTTGAAGTTCTCAATGTTGGCCAGCGCGTCCCGGACGCATTTGCGGTCGGCTGCGATGTCTCCCGTGATCGTGCCGCAGTCCTGGATGGCCTTCTGGACAATCAGGAAGGTGTCCCAGGTCAGCGCCCCCACGTCATCAGGCACATAGCCATGCTTGGTGTTGTATTTGTCAATGAACTCCTTGGTCGCGCCTGTGGCGCCTTCGGCGGCATAGTGCGTACTGAAGAACAGCCCATAGCAATCCTCGCCGCAGAGCGTCACAGTTTCCGCCGAGCCCCAGCTATCGCTGCCCACAATGGGGGACTCCCAACCTAATTCGTGCGCCTGCTGCACGATCAGGGCAACTTCATTGTAGTACTGCGGAGTGAATATGAACTCGGCGCCGGATTCCTTGATCTTGGTCAGCTGAGCGCTGAAGTCGGTGTCGCCCGTGGTGAAGCTCTCGAATGCCACCACTGAGCCCGGCCCATGAACATCCTCCCAGCCCTGCTTAAAGAAATCAGCCAGTCCCTTGGGGTAATCGCTGGCCACGTCGTACAGCACCGCGGCCCTGGAGTAACCGAACTCCTCGGTCACGAAATTGGCCACCACCGGCCCCTGGAAGGGATCCAGGAAGGGGGTCCGGAAGACCCAGGGTCGATCCAGCGTGGTGTTGGGGTTGGTGGACCAGGGGCTGATCATGGGCGTTTCATTGTCGTTGGCCACTCCGCCCGCCGGAACCGCCTGCTTGGAGGCCTGGGGACCGACGATGATCAGTACCTCGTCCTGCGTGATCAGCTTCGTGTTGACGGCCGCGGCGGACTCGGCTTTGGATTCGTTGTCCTCAGTGATGAGCTCCACATCATAGGTTTGGCCCCCCACCTGCAACTGGCCTCCAATCTCCTCCAGCCACATCTCGGCGGAAAACTTGGTGCCTTCACCCACCTTGGGGATGTCACCGGTGAGAGGCGCGTTGATGCCGATCTTGATAGTGGTTGGGGGCCTGCCGGGGCCGTTACAAGCCGCAAGCAAGAAGGTCGCGATGAGAAGCGTGCCCAGGGCCAAGAATACGCGCGATTTATGCATCTCTCCTGCCTCCGAAGATTCAATAGGTCCGATATCCAGGGCGCGTTCCGCGCCAAGGGGGCCCAACCCGGCGGAACACACGGTCCTTGCAGGTCAAAGGTCGCGGGCGGGTGCCTCCCCTCCTTCAACCCCCGTTCCAGTTGCGTATTTCAAGCGCGATGCTCCCTTTAGGATGGTTCCCGGCCGAACGCAGCACGCCGACCCGATAAGGTCGGCGTCAGCGCCTGCCTTTTGAGGGTTGTGGCTTGAGTTCGACCCGGCACTTGCTGCTTCCGCCGCATGCTCATCCACGATGAAACAACCATGCTCTATAGGGGTTCCTAGCAGTACTCTCCGTGCTTCGTTCGCGAAGTCAGCGTAGGCTCATGTCATTCTGAGGAGCGGTGCAACGGATATGGGTGGCTTCTCCAAAAGCCACGATCTCGCCCTGTAGCCGCAACCTTCTTGGCCTGCGCTGCACTCCGGCTCAGAAGGACGGGCCGTCATCTCCAGTCCCACTGAATACTAAGAATATTAGCACAGTTTGTTGGGGTAGAGTGAGGGCAAGCAGGCTGCCCAATGTTAACTCCCAAGCCACGGGCGAGAAGCTCGGCTTGACTTTTGTCGCTATGCTCCGTAGAATGAGTCAGGACAATCCAGCACAGATTGGGGAGAGACTCGGGCAAGCCGGGCACCGAAGGTGCAAACCCTGTGCAGGCGTGCGGTCATGGGGTGAAACTCTCAGGTAAAAGGACCCAGTCTGGCCGTTCCTCTGGAAAGTCGCGCGACACCGAAGGGGCAAACCGCCTGCTGGGCGGCGAATCTCTCAGGTTAAAGACAGAGGGCACACGCCATTGTGGCGTGTGCCTTTCCTTAATAAGGGCTTTCGAGTGCGGGAAGGGTGGAAGGAGCAGAGCATGGAATTTCCAAAGGGCCTCAAGTACACGGAGAACGACGAGTGGATAGGCGTCGATGGCGATGTGGGCACCGTTGGGATCACGGATTTCGCGCAAGATGAACTCTCAGACGTCGTCTACGTGGAAGTGACGGCTGACATTGGAGATACTCTGGAGAAAGGCGCCCCCTTCGGAACCGTAGAATCGGTGAAAGCCGCCTCGGATCTCTACATGCCCGTGGCTGGTCAAATTATCGAGACAAACGAAGCCCTAATCGATGCGCCAGAGCAGGTAAATGCCTCCCCCTATGACAAGGCTTGGATGATGCGCATCAAGATCGCGGACGCAGCAGAACTCGACGACCTGATGGACTCCGCCTCGTATGAGAAGTACGTTCAGGAACGGAGCGCTTGATGGGCTACATTCCCCATACCGATGAGGACCGTCGATCCATGCTGGCGGCGGTCGGGGTGGACAAGATCGACGATCTCTTTCAAGCCGTCC
>CAYGCA010000046.1:8743-13245 GCA_964348265.1 uncultured Anaerolineaceae bacterium
TCCGCCGGAGTGAGTTCTACACCGCCTACACCCCCTACCAGCCGGAGATCTCCCAAGGCACGCTGCAGATGATCTTCGAGTATCAAAGCATGATCTGCCACCTAACCGGCATGGAGGTCTCAAACGCTTCCCTGTATGATGGCGCTACGGCTCTGGCTGAGGCGGTGAATGTGGCCCTGAGCCACCACCGTGGCCGGCGCAGAAGGGTTGTGCTCTCGCATGGGATTCATCCTCAGTATCGTCAAGTCGTTGAGACCTATGTGCGCGGCTTGGACGTCAGTCTAGCTGAAGAGGATTTGGCGGAGCGAGACCCAGGCGCGTTGGCCAGTCTGGTGGACGAGGAGACCGCGCTGGTAGCCGTGCAATACCCGGACTTCTTTGGACGTATTGAAGATTTGAGCGGCATAGGCCAGGCCGCCCATGCAAATGGTGCATTGCTTTGCGTTGTGGCTAACCCGCTCGCCTTGGGATTGCTTTCACCCCCCTCGGAATACGGCGCAGACATCGTCGTGGGCGAGGGCCAGCCTCTGGGCATCCCGATGAGCTACGGCGGCCCATCACTGGGGCTCTTCGCAACTCGACAGGACTATGTTCGCCTGATGCCGGGGCGCCTCGTGGGAGAAACCGTCGATAGGCGGGGCCAGCGAGGCTATGTCCTGACGCTAACCCCACGAGAACAGCACATCCGCCGGGAACGCGCAACCTCAAATATCTGCACCAATCAGGGCCTGATGACGCTGGCGGCTGCGGTCTACCTCTCGGTCATGGGAAAAGGAGGCCTGCGCCAGGTGGCAGAGCTCTGCTACCACAAGGCTCATTATGCAGCCGACAGAATTGCTGCCCTAGATGGTTATGATCTCTGGAACAGAGGGTCGTTCTTCCACGAGTTTGTGATCAAATGCCCGCGACCTGTCGATGAGATCAATGGTTTCCTGTCCAGACGCGGGATCCTTGGTGGATACGACCTCGGACTCTCCTACGAGTCTCTTCAGGATCACATGCTTGTAGCCGTCACCGAGATGAACACTCGAGAGAGCATTGACCGCCTATCCGAGGGGCTGGAGGAGGCACTCAATGGGTGAGGCGCTGATCTATGACCTTTCCTCGCCTGGTCGCAAGGGCGTCTCGCTTCCGGAGGTCGATGTACCGAAGACGGAGCTGTCGCCCAACCTGACACGCGGGACCCTGAGGCTGCCGGAGGTCTCGGAGTTGGACGTTGTCCGCCATTATGTTCGCTTGTCCCAGATGAATCACGCCATTGACACGGGTTTCTACCCTCTGGGATCGTGCACGATGAAATACAACCCGAAAGTGAACGAGGATGTTGCCCGGCTGGCCGGGTTTGCGCACACGCATCCGATGCAGCCGGCTCACACAATTCAGGGCAACTTGAGGCTGATGTACGATTTGCAGGAATGGCTGAAGGAGCTTGCGGGGTTTGCCGGCGTCAGCCTGCAGCCGGCAGCTGGTGCCCACGGAGAACTTGATGGCATCCTCATCATACGTGCCTACCATCGTGACCGCGGGGATCATAAGCGCAACAAGATCCTGATTCCCGATTCTGCCCATGGGACCAATCCTGCCACAACCTCGATGAGCGGCATGCATGTAGTTGAGCTGCCCTCCGATAGTCGGGGCAACATCGACCTTGAGGCCCTTCGCGCCGCCCTCGACGATAGCGTGGCTGGCCTAATGCTCACGAATCCGAATACGCTGGGGCTATTTGAAGAGCAGGTGCAGGAGATCGCTGGCCTGGTCCATGACTGCGGGGGACTAGTTTATGGGGATGGGGCCAACATGAATGCTCTCCTGGGCATCGTGCGTCCGGGGGACCTGGGCTTTGACGTGCTTCACTTCAACCTCCACAAGACTTTCTCAACACCTCACGGGGGAGGTGGCCCGGGATCTGGCCCCGTTGGAGTTTCCGAGAGGCTTGTAGACTTTCTACCTGCCCCCATTGTCGCCAAGGAAGCGTCCGACAGAAGCGCAAGAGAGGATCACTACAAGTTGATTACTCCCAGCAAGACAATAGGCAGAATGAAGGCCTTTCATGGCCATTTTGGCATGCATGTCCGCGCCTATGCCTATATGCGCATGGCCGGCAGGGAGGGGCTCCGGGCGATTGCCGAGCACGCAGTCCTGAACGCAAACTACCTCCAAGCCCGACTGCGTAATGCCTATCACGTCCCTTTTGACCGGACCTGCATGCACGAATTTGTAGTGGAGGGTCGTTGGAAGGACGTGCAGGAAATACGGGCAATGGACATCTCAAAACGTTTGATGGACTATGGCTTTCATCCACCCACTACCAATTTTCCACTCATCGTTCGCGATGCGCTCATGATTGAGCCAACGGAGACGGAAACCAAGGAGACTTTGGATGCGTTTGCCGATGCAATGATTGCGATCGCCGATGAGGCGCGCCAGAATCCCGAAGTGCTACAAAATGCCCCGCACGAGACTCCCTTTGCCCGGCTGGATGAGGTCCAGGCGGCGCGGCAGCTCGTGTTGTGTTGTTATCCGGCCGAGCTGTGAAGTGACCTTCTCTGCGCGCCGAGACGCAAATCGGCGTGCGTCACTTCTCACGACACGGGGCAGTCTTTGTGGCCCCCCGCCGGTCTAAAAGAAAGAGTGCCCGCCCCAGCGCAGGCACTCTTCCCCCCTCGAAGATGGCCTTGCTTCAGGTCCCCTCAATCCCAAAGCCCTGTCTTCCACAATCTAGCCAGAGTCTACAATATCCGTCTCAATGGATTCTGAACGCCTGGAAACATGTTTGCCACAACCTTTTTGCTTATCAGGCGAGCGCGGTCAGGGAAGCTGGGTTCGGATTTGGGGTAGAATCACTTTCCCCAACCTGCAAAGGGAGAGATGAAAGCGATGGCCCGAACGAGCAAAGTGCCTGTCCGCCCAGTCCCGTCACGGCCTTCGATCGAAGTCCACTTGCCCGACGGACGCGTGTTCGAAGGCCCGCGGGGTACCCAGTTGGGTGAGTTCCTGAAGCCTCTTGACACAGAGGAGGCACCGATTGTCGGTGGGACAGTCAACAACGAATTGCGGGAACTAACCTATGCCATTGAAATGGACGCGCGAGTGCGCCCGGTCACCATGGCTGAGGTGGATGGCATGCGGTTCTACCGACGTTCGCTGACCTTCCTGCTGGCCACAGCCTTCGAAGAACTTTTTCCGGACGCAGCCCTTGCCGTCGATCACTCGGTATCTTCTGGGGGCTATTACTGCGAAGTCGATTGTCGTCCGCCTCTTAGCGAGGAGGAGCTCGGAGCGATTGATGGTCGGATGCGTGAGCTTGTTGAGGCCGATCTGCCCTTCGCCAAGAGCCAGGTGCCGCTGGAGGAAGCTATCGAGTATTTCCGCCAGAAGGGCTTCGCAGACAAAGTGCTCCTCCTTGAGAATCGGCGCAAGCCCTATCTGGTCTTCTATGAGCTTCGGGACAGGCGTGACTATCACCATGGTTACATGGTTCCAACAACCGGCTACCTCAAATGGTTTGCCCTGGCAAAGGCGGATGGGGGGTTCATTCTCAGATTCCCCCGCCGACATCGCCCAACAGAGCTTCTCCCCCTGCCGGAAAATCCGACCTTGCTTGCCACCTTCCGTCTGTACGGCGATTGGTTGCGAAAACTTGGCACTTCGAACGTTGGTGCACTGAATGAGGCAATTTCGTCAGGCCGTGCTCGCGAAGTGATCTTGGTGGGGGAGGCGCTCCACGAGCGTAGAATTGCCGAAATCGCCTCCCAAATTGATCAGCGCCATGATTCGGTTCGCATCGTCTTGATAGCCGGCCCCTCCTCTTCCGGGAAGACGACATTTTCCAAGCGCCTTTCAATCCAGCTGCTGGCGTCCGGAATCTCGCCCTTTCCCATCGAACTCGACAACTATTTTGTCGATCGAGAGATGACGCCGAAGGATGAGCACGGTGAGTACGACTACGAGTCGATCGACGCCGTCGACCTTGATCGTCTCAACCACGACCTCCGATATCTTGTGGCAGGGAAGCGTGTGCGGTTGCCGATTTACAACTTTATTACTGGCCAGCAGGAAGAGGGCGAAGAGGCTCAGCTTGCCCAAGGCCAGATCATCATTATCGAGGGGATTCATGGTCTGAATCCAAGGTTGCTGCCGGAGATCTCGCCTGAGCAAACCTTCCGGGTCTACACTTCGGCACTGACTCAACTGAATCTTGACCGCTACAATCGTGTCTCCACTTCCGATACACGTCTCATACGCCGAATCGTGCGGGACGCTGCCAATCGAGGCTATGCAGCCACGGATACGATCCAGCGTTGGGATTCAGTGCGCCGCGGCGAGAAGCGCTACATCTTCCCCTTCCAGAGCAACGCCGACATTATGTTCAATTCAGCCTTGGTCTATGAGGGCTCTGCGCTCGCTCCATTGGCAGAGCCGCTCCTGAGACAAGTTCCTCACGGCACCGATGAGTATATTGAGGCAAAACGACTGCTCGCCTTCCTGGAATGGTTCCAGCC
>CAYGCA010000046.1:13290-15127 GCA_964348265.1 uncultured Anaerolineaceae bacterium
ACTTGATTCCGGATAATTCCATCCTGCGCGAGTTCATCGGGGGTTCAATCTTGCGTCAGTTCACTCCCTGGCATCGCTAGGGCCACGCAGATCCTTTCCGGCTAGATCGGCCCGGCTTGTCCTTCGGGTTTTGCCATCTTGCCTATAGAGCCAAGACTTTCAAGATGATTGAGGATAGAGCCTCCCGCCCCCGGTTGGGCGTTCTTGGCGCAGGCACGATGGGATCGGGAATCGCCCTGGCTGCATTGTATAGAAGCATGGAGGTTGCGCTCTTCGATGTCTCCCAGGAGGCTCTGACGCAGGCGGGCGAATACATCGCAACAAATCTGGCGCGCAAAGATCTTCAGGAAGAACTCCACCGCCTGCGGTCGGTTGGCCGCCTCGAGGACCTTGCTGCCTCGACCATTGTGGTCGAAGCTGTCACGGAAGACCTCTACGTGAAGCAGGACTTGTTCAAAAGGCTGGATGCAGTGTGCCCGCCACCAACGATACTGGCGACCAACACAAGCAGTCTATCAGTCACAGCGATTGCCGCTGCCACGACCTCTCCAGAGCGTGTGGGAGGCATGCACTTCTTCAATCCACCTGCCGTCTTGCCCTTGGTTGAGGTCGTTCGGGGGGGCGCTACGAGTGACGCCACTGTGAAGGCCCTTATGCGCTTGGCTGAAAGGCTGGGCAAGGTGCCAGTTCTTACGCAAGACACGCCGGGCTTCATTGTCAACCGGGTGGCACGTCCCTTCTACGGAGAAGCCCTTCGCCTTCTCGGCGAGGGTGTCGCTGGGCATGAAGCGATCGACCGGATCGTGGAGCGGGGGGCAGGCTTCAAGATGGGTCCCTTCCGCTTGATGGACCTGATCGGTATTGACATAAACCTGGCCACGACGAGATCCCTGTATGAACGATCTTTCGGGGAGCCCCGGTACCGTCCGCACTGGATCCAGCAGCAAAAAGTGACGCAGAACGCGCTTGGGCGAAAATCCGGCCACGGCTTCTATCGCTACGATGAGGGCTATTCGGAGCCTGATCCGCCGCCGGAAGTCGAGCCTGGCACCCGTTCCGGCCTTATGATTCTCTCCACGGGAAGTTGGGCGCCTGGCATGGCGGAACTACTCTCACGCGCCGGATATTCGCTGAGTGAAACCCACGGCGGACGGCCCCTCGCAGCCTGGATCGCCGCCGGGCGCCAGGAGGGCTTGAGAGAACAGATCCGTCGCTACGATAGGGGGCTTCCCGAACAGGTGCCATTGCTCTGTCAGGCGGCCGATGTCACCTTGAGCGAGATTTCAAGCTGGATCAAGCAGCCTGAACGCCTGGTAGGCTTCGATGGACTGTTCCTCAGCCAAGGTTCCGTGGCAACTTTGATTGGCACTCCCATGCTTCGCGACGAAACTCGGCAGACCGTTGACGCCTTGATGCTCCATTTGGGACGTCAGCCAATCTGGATCGAAGATAGTCCGGGGCTTGTCCTGCCCCGCTTGGTCTGCTCTCTTGCCAATGAAGGCGCTTTTGCGGTCGGTGAAGGTGTGGCGGATGCCGAGACCATCGATAAGGCTATGCAGTTGGGCGTCCGTTTCCCACACGGACCGCTTGCCTGGGCGAATAGACTGGGCCACGGGCGTGTCATTCGGGTTCTGGAGCATCTCCAGGCTGAATATGGCGAGGAACGCTACCGGGTTGCGCCAAACCTTCGGCGGTGGTCGCGACTGGGCGTGCACAGGCGCTAGCTGCTGGATTGGTCTTGACTAGATCGGTGGCTAGGCTTGGAAGGTCGGTTTCTTTCCAATCTGGCTGGGTCCGATGGACTACGGAGTAGATATACTTTTGCGGCTAGGCGAGG
>CAYGCA010000046.1:15137-15446 GCA_964348265.1 uncultured Anaerolineaceae bacterium
AGTACAGTGAAGCGTGACAAAACGTATTTACGTCGGCGTGGATCCTGCGAACCTCGATCTCGAACATATCGTCTACGAGAAGGGAGATGGAAGAGCGACAGTCACACTTAATCGGCCTGAAGCCCTTAACGCGGTCAATCACGGGATGCTTCACGAGCTCAGCCTGGTTTTCAAGGATGCCAGCTGGGATGATACCGTCGCTGTGCTGGTGCTGACTGGCGCTGGCGAGCGGGCCTTCTGCACTGGAGCCGATCTAAAGGAACAAGAGCAGTTCCTCAAGAGGCCGCGCGACTATTGGAAGTGGATGGG
>CAYGCA010000046.1:15496-21318 GCA_964348265.1 uncultured Anaerolineaceae bacterium
TGACTTCATCGAATGCCATGAAAGACTGCGGAACTTCGGGAAACCAACAGTTGCCCGGCTCAATGGGATTGTCGTGGGAGGTGGCAATGAGTTCAACATGAGCTGCGATTTGGCGGTGGCTGCCGACGACATATACATTCGTCAAGTAGGTACGAGTCACGGGAGTGTGGCGCTGGCCGGAGCAACACAGTTCTTGCCCCTCATCGTCGGCGATAGGCGCGCTCGGGAGATCCTTTTCCTGAACGAGCCTCTCTCCGCTGACCAGGCGCAGGACTGGGGGCTGGTAAACTATGCTGTGCCGCGCAGCCAGCTGGATGCCAAAGTAGATGAGCTGGTTGACAAATTGATCGCCAAGTTTCCGGAGAAGACCCGCTACACAAAACAGCAACTCAATTTCTGGCGGGATCTCAGCTGGCACCTCACGATTGGCCACGGCCGCGATTGGCTTGCGATCCACAATACTAGTCCGGAGACGCGCGAAGGTGTACGATCCTTTAATGAGAAGCGGGCACCGGACTATGATGAAATTCGTCGTCGATGGTCGGAAGACGGTGCTCCAGAGTGGCCAGCGGGGAAAGTGCCTGACAGGGATGCTTAGGGCTTGGAGTCCGAGGGCTGGAGGGCTCCCCGGTTGGATCCGAGTAGGCCAATCACCGCAGATTGTCGTCGGGATGGGAGGGTAGCTCTGCGATCTGGGGATGAGGAATCGCACCGCATCAGACTTCCGGAGGGTGTAGTGGCAACGGTGGGAAGGGAGCAGGACTCCGACTACCAGGAACGGCTTGAAGCCTTCGAAAACCGAATCGTTCAGGGAGAGAAGATTGAGCCGGGCGACTGGATGCCTGAGGAGTATCGGCGGCAGTTGATCCGGATGATTTCCCAGCATGCGCACAGCGAAATCGTCGGTATGCTCCCTGAGGGCGGATGGATCACGCGTGCCCCAAACCTAAGGCGCAAACTGGTTCTCCTCGCCAAGGTTCAAGATGAAGCCGGGCATGGCGAATACCTGTATCATGCGGCCGAGACTTTGGGCGTTACTCGCGAAGAGATGATTGATCAGCTCCTCTATGGGAACGCCAAGTATTCCAACATCTTCAATTATCCGACCTTGTCTTGGGCTGATATCGGTGTAGTTGGCTATTTCGTCGACGGGGCGGCGATCATGAACCAGACCATGCTGGCCCGCTGCTCGTACGGTCCTTATGCACGCGCCAACATCCGCATTTCGGCCGAAGAGAACTTCCACTTCCAGCAGGGAAGGGAGATGGTCATCCTGCTGGCGCAGGGGACCCCTGAGCAACGTACGATGGTCCAGGACGCAGTCAACCGCTGGTGGTGGCCCACCTTGATGATGTTTGGTCCACACGACAATGAGTCGCCCAATTCGCCCGTTCTGGTCCGCTGGGGTATCAAGACCAAGTCGAATGATGAGCTTAGGCAGACCTTCGTGAACCGCATGGTTCCAGAGCTGCGGGATCTTGGCCTGTCGCTTCCCGACCCTGATCTTCGGTTTGATGAAGAGACTGGAGACTGGGCTACGGGTGAGATCGATTGGGAGGAATTCTGGCGGGTTGTCGGCGGAAACGGGCCCTGCAACAAGGAGAGAATGGACGCCCGCCGGAAGGCGCATGAGGAGGGACGCTGGGTCCGGGAGGCGCTGAGCGCGTACGCCGAGAAACACGCCTCAAGGCAGGCCAAATGATAGAGACCCAATGGCCTCGCTTCCACGTCTTCAAACAGGATACGGAAGATGACGCGCATGTCGCTGTCGGCACAGTCCATGCGCCCGACCCCGATATCGCCCTATTGAATGCCCGGGATGTCTTTGCGCGTCGACCGGCTTGTTTCAGCCTCTGGGTGGCTCCGGCTGAAGAAGTGTTTTCAAAGACAGTCGATGATACGGAGCTGATTTCGTTCGAGGAGCCTGAAGCCGAAGGCCAATCCGACTCTCTGCGGCTCCATGTTTTTCAGAAAGGTGTCCGCGAGGTTGATCTCATTCATGTTGGAACACTGCTGGCAAGTTCTCCGCTTCGGGCGCTCCGAGAAGCACAGCTCCAGTTCCCGAGCGATGGAGCGGCTCTCTGGTGGATCGTTCCTGATCACGCCCTGTCCAAGAGCGATCCAGGCGAATCCCCCAGCTGGTTCGAACCGGCCCACAACAAGCCCTACCGGCAGCCGTCTTTCTATCGGACGCACACGCAGATGAGAGAAGTGAGAAGAAGGATTGAGGACGAGGGATCGGCATGAGGCAGGAGTTGCGGCGGGCGCTTCACGATCAACTGCTGGCCATGGCCGACGATGAGATGGTGCTCGCTCACCGGAACTCGGAATGGTGCGGCCATGCTCCCATCCTTGAGGAGGACATCGCCTTCGCCAATATCGCACTGGATGAATTGGGACACGCAATCGTGTGGTATGAATTGGCTTCGGCTTTACTCGGTGAGAATCAAGACAGCTCCCCCGATGAGCTTGTCTACTGGCGGGAGACCACCGAGTATCGGAACGTTCAGCTGGTCGAACAGCCCAATGGAGACTGGGCTTCCAGTATGCTGCGCCAGTACCTTTTCGATGCCGCCGAGTCGGTGCGCTTGGAACGCCTGGTAGGTAGCAAATATCTCCCGCTTGCCCAAGCCGCCTCAAAGATCCAAATGGAGGAGTTTTACCATCTGCGGCACACCTCCGCTTGGGTAGAGCGCTTGGGGCTGGGCACTGAAGAGAGCAACACTCGGATGCAACGTGCCCTCAACGAAATCTGGCCGCTTGCGCAGCAGGTATTCGAACCGCTGGCGCAGGAATTGCTTCTGGTCGAAGCCGGCTGCATACCGGCTGCCGAAGAGATCAAATCGGCCTGGGAGGATCTCGTAAGGCCTCACTTGCTGGCGGCCGACCTGATCGTTCCAGAAGGACTGCAGCGACCGACCCCAGGGCGCGATCAGCATTCAGAGCATCTCAGAGATTTGCTCTCAGAACTCCAACACGTCGCTCGAGGCTATCCGAATGCCAAGTGGTGATTCCAAGGGTCCTAATCGGTGAGTGCTCTCGTCGAAGAAAGAATCTGGCGGGCGCTCGAAGATGTCAAAGACCCGGAGATACCGGTCCTGTCCGTCGTTGAGCTGGGCATCGTGCGTCAGGTGAAGCCTGGGGGTTCAACCGTCCGGGTGACGATCACGCCAACGTTTTCCGGTTGTCCAGCCTTGCATGTCATGGAGCGAGGGATTGTAGAGCGTCTGGAGCAGATGGGGTATAAGGACGTTCAGGTGCAGACAGTCCTCGATCCTCCCTGGAGTACGGACTGGATTTCTGAGGAAGCGAGAGCCAAGTTGAGGGAGTTCGGCATTGCTCCGCCCGGGATGCATGGTGGTGCGCTGAACGTGGTTCTGCTGGAGCCGGTTGCGTGCCCCTATTGCCGCTCAGAAGAGACCACTCAGAAGAACGCATTCGGACCAACAGCCTGCAAGGCCATCTATTTCTGTGATGCCTGCTGTCAGCCCTTCGAACTTTTCAAGCCGCTGTAGCTCCCCATTCTTGAGTGCGCTGAAAACGACCGCTGAGGTCTACCAAAGTCCTGAGATGGTGCGAGACCGTGTGGATAGCCTCTTCGCCCACTTGAGGAATGCTCTCATGAAACTGGTAGCACTGTCTCGACAACCCTCGGACCCCGAGGCTTTCGGCCAAGCCTGCTTCCATACGCAGCTGCCGGCAATTGAGCAGGTTCCAGGTTCTCAGCGTATGGTTGGAGCGAGAGACAACCGAACGTTGATGAGTGACGTCCACTAACGAATGGCTAAGTTGTGCTTCGAGCATGACGACACTCTGAAACAGCCGATGAGGAGCCCCAAAATGGGTGCAGCGGGCAGAAAATTCCATGCTTTCGTGGAAAGTCTTCACACACATGTTCACTCTAGAAGAATAGGGGTGGGGTTTGAACGTCTGTCGTGAGGATCACGCCTTGGGTAGGGCCCCCGAGGCTGTGATCCGGAAGAAAGACTAGGTTGGAGTGCGTGCGCTATTTTTGTGTGAAAGGCTCCGCTCGCTCAATTCAGCGGTCTACCTGGGAGGGGCTGACAGAGCAGGAGTTGGTCTCCATTATTGGCTGAACACTCGGGAATGGGCAGGTTTGTCCACCCATAGGCGGGATTCTCGATTTCTCTTTCCTTCAGCGAGGCCCTGGTCTGAAAGGCAGCCAATGCACAGGGCCGTGTCCCAGTCACAATCGCTCTCCGAGCGAAACGGTGTGCGGCCTGGAATTGGCCCAAGGCCAGATGTGCAGCAGAGAAGGTGACCTGTGGCTTCAAGCTGGCTCCCCCATTGGCCTCGGGGGGTCATGGAGGCCCGGCCCAGGTCCGTTGAGAGGCGGCTGGCGAACCAAAGCGCAACGCTCGGAGCAGGGGACCGAAGTCGGCTGTGGCAGAGCCCAGCGAGGGGTCCGGCCTCCTCGCCCAGGAATGAACGGAGATAGTGGCTGGGTGGTTTCGAGATGGAAGCAGCAGCTGTTTGAGCCTCTCTTCTTGGGCCTTGAAGCCCGGCTGGTCCCTACAGGCCGACGAGGCCAAGTCCGTTGAGGATCCTGGCTGTTCTTGACCCAAAGCAAAACCCGAAGGAGGCGAATCCTATGATACGTGTGCTTTACCTTAGCCCGGATGGGCATATGAGATTCGACCTAGAGCCGGAGGAATTCGCGACCGCTCTAAAGGATGGGGAGAGCCAGCTTTGGGTTGACTTTTCAAATGAGACGGCCGAGGTCTGCGCCCCCATCATGCGTGACACATTCGGTTTCCATCCGCTGGCAGTGGAGGACGCGCTTGAAGAGTCGCACGTTCCCAAGGTGGATGATTGGGAGCAGTATGTCTATGTGGTCCTCCACGCCGTCCAGTTTGACCAGAAGAGCGAAGATCACTTATCAACGCTCGAGCTTGACGTTTTTCTTGGCAAGAACTA
The DNA here is from genome assembly GCA_964348265.1 of uncultured Anaerolineaceae bacterium. Lineage (GTDB taxonomy): Bacteria > Chloroflexota > Anaerolineae > Anaerolineales > E44-bin32 > JBFJVD01. The sequence goes on from CAYGCA010000046.1 coordinate 20,435, forward strand.
CCTTGTAACCTTTCAGACGACACCAATCTCAGCGGTGGCCCAGGTGTGGCGGACCTGCCTGAGGGACGAGCGCCACATACGAAGAGGAGTGAGCCATCTCTTGTATCAGTTGGCTGACGGCTTGGTGAACGATTACATGCCAGTGGTCGAAGCCATCGATGAGGCAATTGATGACATCGAGGACCGGATATTCGGCGGTCCCGAAGGCTCGCTGCTGGAAAGCATCTTCAGGCTCAAACGCGCCCTGCTTCACCTGCGCCGAATCATCATACCGCAATGTCTATGATCACTTGGTTCGGATGCACGATTTCTCTGAGAGCTTGCGCGATCTGATCGGCGGCGCCTTGGATACCTACCTCTCGGTATTGAGCAATCGCATGAACTCGGTCATGAAGGTCTTGGCTGTGATCACGACGCTCTTCATGCCTGTCTCGTTTCTTTCCGGGTTCTTCGGAATGAACTTCTTCCACCCTGTCGCTCCTTTGGAGATCTGGACGGACCTAAACGTCTTCTGGCTGTTGCTTGCCTTGGTCATCCTTCTTCCTTCGGGAATGTACCTATGGCTGCGAAGGCGAGCCTGGATCTAGCGCTGGATGGTTTCAGTTTGGTAAGGGCGTTAGGACCTTGGAGACGTCCCGTGTTGGCAGTCTGTGGTCTCAAACCGTGGCTTCACCTCTGAGACTGTGGTTGGAGGCTGACGCGTTCTAGATAGGGCCACAACCAAAGGTGCTGGATCCCCTATCCGCTAGCGGTCCCGCCGCTTGGACCTTGGATCCAGAGCTGGGAGAGTGAGGGAGCGACTGGAAACCATCGCGCCCTGGGCCTGGCTGCCTAGTGCAGGTTCGGCTCAGATAGTTTGAGATTGCCAAAATGGCTCTGTATCA
>CAYGCA010000047.1:0-5601 GCA_964348265.1 uncultured Anaerolineaceae bacterium
AGCTGGAAGACAGGTTGCCAGAAGACGACTCGCTTGCTGCCAGCCTTTTCCAATCAGGGCGACTGGTCGCGAAAGGCAACCTCCCGGCTGCAATGGATGGCCTGCTGGACATCCTTAGAGAAGACAAGAACTATCGTGATGGATTGCCCAAGCAAGTCCTGTTGGCCCTCTTCGCTATTCTAGGGGACGACGACCCACTGACGCGAGAGTACCGGGACGAGCTTGCCTCAATCCTGTTCTAAGCTCAGCCTAAGAGAGGTCGCGACGCCGGGCGCTTTGCTCGGCGTCGTCTTGATTCTCTCCCCCTAGGGGCCAACCCTCTCCCATCTCTAAGGACTGCCCAGGATGAGCGTACCCCAGCTAGTTGGATCATCAAAGATTCGGGAGCTGAGGGTGGAGACCATGGATTGTTGGACTGAGCTTCCGGTCAGATCGTTGTCCGACAGCGAGAGGACAAACCCAAATCTGCTACCTGCATTTGGAAAAACACCGAAAACTGCCCACGGGATTTTGGCCTCCAGATCATACCCGTCGCTGGTCGAAACCGCTCCGATCTCCACCGAACCTAGGGGTCCTTGGTTGCCTTCAGGAAGCCAGCGATAGGCTTCGGGCGATCGCGAGCCGAAGTTACCGGGTGAAAGGCCGATCTGGTAATCGTCGGAGTTAAGCGAGCTCGCCTGGAAGTCACCCGCCAGGTCGGTATCCAGTTGGATCTCAACCTCATCCCCTCTGTACATCTGGTCTCCTTGCGAATTCTGGACGAAGATGTCATCTGTGATGCGGACCGCCACATAGAGGTTGTCGTTGTCCCACCCAAGGTACAGAGTACCCGAGAGATCACCAGCACCACTCCAATCGCTGGTACCGTAGGTAATCTGGTTGACTCTGAAGGTTGGTGAGGTCCATTCCCCGAGACTGCCGTCGATCGCAGGTGGGGAACCTAGGAAGGTGGCAGTCAGGGGAGAGCCATTCGGCCGGGTGTCGAACTCGACCGTGGGCGTGGCGGTTGGAGATGCGGGCAGTGTGATCTCGATGGTCGGGCTTGGGCTCAGCTCAAGCGGCGGCAAGGTAGGTGGGGCCGGGCTGGGCGTCGCTGTAGGCGCGAATACGGCCGTCAGCGTTAGGTTCGGCGTGGGGAAGGTGAATGGCGTCGGCGATGTGGCGCCAGGCAGTGTGCAGCCCCAAATGAAAAATGCCATAACCGTTAGGCAGAACACACGCGCGCTGGCAGCCATGGGCGCCTCCCGTAGTAGGGGTCCAGTTGGACGTCTGGATTGTATTGTAAATCGATCAGTCTTTAAGGGTGACGAAATCCGAGGTGGGGCGGGTGGGAGTCGAACCCACACGAGGTCACCCTCAGAGGATTTTAAGTCCCCGGCGTCTGCCAATTCCGCCACCGCCCCTTGATGTAATTCTAATCCGGCGGTCGTACCCGTCAAGTCGCCAAGGGATGCGGCTTCTGAATACGGTGGTTTTGACGCCGACATCAACGGCAGACGTCCTCGAATGCGATTGCAGCCAATGCCTCCTCGGGGCGGGCTTCTCCAGGGCCGGAGCTGGAGATCCATACCCAGGCGTCCAGATCGCCGTGCTTCACTCTTCGTTGGCTCGCGCCCTGGACGGAATAGCTCCATCCCTCTCCGAGGCGCCGGGTGAAGTAACTCCAATAGGAGCACGACCCTGGTCGGTTGCATTCACAGAAACAGTCTTCCTCCGGGTATAGGCATCCGGAGCCTTCAATGCTGCAGACCAGCACCCCCATTGGATTGGCTGCATTGATGGAATAGCGCAGTTCGGAGCGCGCCAGCAGTTCCTCCCCAGTGATCTCAGGCTCTCCAAATTCGACGCAAACTTTCGCCACGTTGTCACCCTCGTGTCTTATGACAAGTCCAGCCCGATGGATATCGGGCGAGGTTGCAGGGACACACGCAGGCAGGAACAACAGCAAGAGGAGTCTGCTGCCGAACCTATGAACTTGCTGGAGGCGACGAGAAGGTCCTTCTGAGGGCCCTCTTCGCCAAGCTCTAGAGTTTCTCGGCATAGTCGATCGGAGTACCGCCTTACAAGCCGCAGTGAAAGAAGGCTCTCTCCGGCGAGTATAGGTGGCCGTTCCTGGGGCGGTCAAGGCTTCCTCAGAAATCGCATGCTATAATTCACCCGCTATGTTCGGTCGGCTCACCAGAATCATAAGCGGCGACCCCATTGGCCGCGAGCTCGAGCGCTACTCAGGCATTGTAGAACGGATCAACGACCTAGAGCCCCAGATGAGGGCCCTGGATCTTGAAGCGCTAGCTGCCAAGACAGACGAATTTCGCCGACGCTTGACTGGGGGTGAGGCGTTGGATGATCTCTTGCCTGAGGCTTTTGCGGTGGTGCGAGAGGCAGCAGTGCGAACCATCGGCCTGAGGCACTTTGACGTGCAACTCATCGGGGGCATCGTGCTCCACGAAGGAAGAATCGCCGAAATGAAGACCGGCGAGGGCAAGACCTTGGTCGCCACCATGCCCCTCTACTTGAACGCCCTGGGAGGTAAGGGCGTTCATTTGGTCACGGTCAACGACTACCTGGCGCGTCGCGATGCCCGCTGGATGGGACCGGTATTCGAGCTGCTGGGAATGGGGGTCGGCGTTCTCCAGGAGGCTGCTCGAACGGAAAGCGGACGAAAGGCGTTCCTCTACGATCCGCAGAAAGTGTCACCTCAGGAAGATGTCCACCAATTGCGAATGGTCGACCGAAGACTGGCCTACGAGGCTGACATCACCTATGGGACGAACAATGAGTTCGGGTTCGACTATTTGCAGGACAACATGGCGCGCAGCCTGGAGGCCCGCAGTCAACGAGTTCACAACTACGCCATCCTTGACGAGGTCGACAATATCCTGATCGATGAGGCGCGCACACCCCTAATCATCTCGGGGCCTTCTCACGAGGATCCAGGTCTATACGAACGCATGTCCAGGGTCGTCAAGCAGCTTCGGGCGGAGGACTTTGAGATCAATGAACGGGACCGCACCGTGGCGCTGAGCGAGATCGGTGAGGACCATGTCGAGCAACTGCTTGGGGAACCGCTGCGCGACCCGGATCGACCGGAAGATATCACCCCCGATCAGGCCCGACTACTGGGACACCTTGAGCAGGCTCTGCGAGCCGAAAACCTATTCAAGCGCAACAAGGACTACGTAGTTCAAGGGGGGCGGGTGATCATCGTGGATGAGTTCACCGGCCGCCTCATGGCTGGGCGTCGTTGGTCCGATGGATTGCACCAGGCGGTCGAAGCCAAAGAGGGCGTCAGAATACGACAGGAGAACGTGACGTACGCCACGATTACGCTGCAGAACTACTTTCGGATGTACGCGAAGCTGGCAGGTATGACGGGAACGGCGGTGACTGAAGCGGAGGAATTCAATAAGATCTACAAGGTGGACGTGGTTCCCCTGCCGACAAATCTAGAATACGTGGCAACACGCCCCAAATCTGATCTCCTGGAAGTTGAATACTCGGAGAACGGCTACCGGTTCAGCTACTTCGCTCGAGCAGACGATGAGGCTCAGTCGGCCGTGTTCTGGCGGCGCAAGGACTACCCGGACGTGGTCTTTCGTACCGAGGAGGCCAAATTCCGGGCGATTGCCAGCGAGATTCTGCGTCGCCACACTTTGGGCCAGCCAATGCTCGTAGGGACGACTTCGGTCGAACTCTCGGAGCTCCTGTCCAAGCGCCTGGGGTCGGGGCCGCTGAAACGGCTGGCGATGGTGCTCGTCCTCCGGAGTGCCTATCTTGAGGCCCATGAGTTAGAAGATACCGGGATGCGAATAGAGGCTCTTGATCCTCTGTATGAACCACTGAACAATCTCGGCAATACCACCTTGCGGACGTTCGCCCGTGAACTTGGAGTGCCTCTGAATCCAACGACTGAGGAGAATCTGGCTCGTTTGGCACGCGTGTTGGAGATTGAAGAGAGCTACACCGATAAGCTTGCCCAGGTGCTGAACGCTGGCATCAAGCACAGCGTGCTCAACGCCAAAAAGCATGACGAGGAGTCGCGCATTATCGCCGATGCAGGTGCTTTGGGGGCAGTAACCATCGCCACAAATATGGCTGGGCGAGGCGTCGACATCAAACTCGGGGGAGAGATTGCGGAGGAGGTTCTGGCCGCTGTAAATCGAGTGCTGAGGCGCGCAGGCATTTCGGAGCCGGAGAATCTGAACATTGAAGAGCGACTGGCTGCACTCGACAAGGCCACCGCTGAATCCATTGGAATCTATGACTCGGAGATTGATCTCTTTTATAAGTTCTTGGAGGACGAAGGGCGGGTCAGGGAGGTGGGGGGACTCCACGTTATTGGCTCGGAGCGGCATGAGGCCAGAAGGATTGACAATCAGCTGCGAGGTCGTGCCGCCAGGCAGGGGGACCCAGGGTCTTCAAAGTTCTTCCTGTCCTTGGAAGACGAACTGATGCGCCTCTTCGGGGGCACGCAGGTTGCTGGTCTGATGCAGCGCCTCAATATTGATGATGCTGTCCCAATTGAGCATAGCATGGTGGATCGCACGATCGAACAGGCCCAGACGCGGGTGGAAGGCGCCAATTTCGACACTCGCAAGCATCTCCTGGAATATGACGACGTCCTTAATCAGCAGCGCGAGGTCTTCTACACCCGCCGCAACCTGGTCTTCTCGAAAGACGAGTTGCTGGGGGATGTTGGCCAGATGTTGCATATTGAGGTTGAGCGGCGCGTTGCCTTATCCTTTGAAGACTTCGACGAAAGATGGAAACTGCTTGCCTGGCTGGAGGAGACGCAGCCGACGCTCGGCGCTGACACCGAGAGTCCATATCCATCCTACATCGTTCGCCTCTTGCTGGAGAAGCTGGAAGGGAGGGAGGCGGCCGAAGATCTGAAGGAGGCCTTGCTTGAGCTGGCCAGGCAGGCGCTCGAGGCTCATCATGAGTATCTAGCTCGCGCCGTTGATGAGCAGCTCGATCGCGCCATTGACCGGCTTGATGATCAGGTCAGGCAGCGGGCGGAACTAGCGGAGCTCGCAATTGAAGGCGTCCTCCTGCAGGCCGAAGATGGAACCTCCAAGCTGGATGGTAGAGAACTTGTTCGAGCCGTAGAGGACTCTGCCGGACTAAAGGTTGAGCTTGATGACCTAGGGGCCAAAGAAATCGCCGCCGATCCTTCTCGCTTCCGTGACATGATCCCTGATCTGCTTGAGTCAAGCCTGGGGCTGCGGGTCTGGACTGGGCTAGTCAGGGCAGTGGAGCACCGCGTCGGCGAGAAGCTGAACCTGGACGACCAGCCTGACCTACCCATTGATTGGGACGAGGCTGCCGAGCGACTTCAGCTTGCCCTTGCCCAGGCTTGGGGAGAGCGTACGACCCGAATCCTGGAGAACATCGAGCGCGAACTCGCTGCTTCCGTCAGCGGGAGAGAGCCACTGTCTGAGCAGGCTAGGATCAGGCTTCTGGTGCAAATGAGCTATGGTCAACGGACGGTGTTTGATCGCAAATCCCACCAGCGGCGAACAGTCTTCTTCGCCCGAATGTCGTATGCTTTCTACGCCGCTAGTCTCTTGGAAGGGATTGAGGAAGAGGAATTACTGGAGC
>CAYGCA010000047.1:5611-13438 GCA_964348265.1 uncultured Anaerolineaceae bacterium
TTGCGTCTTGGCAGCAGTCGTTTCGATGAGCTGGAAGCCCTCTTACAGAGGCGACTGCGGCAGTCACTCGGCGAGGAGGGATTCGATGAGATCAGTGCGATCGGGTCGATCTCTGCCCTGCCGCCTGATTTGAAAGGCAGCGTCAGTGCCATCATCGGGCAGGGAATCCTGACTGAAACCTACCGGGGTCTAATCCTATCCGTGGGCGATCAGTTGTGGGTGGACTACCTGACGCAGATGGAGGCCTTGAGGACCACCATCGGCTTGGAGGCTTATGGTCAGCGAGATCCCTTGGTACAGTACAAGAGCCGTGCTTTTGATATGTTCAAGCAGCTCCAGGCGGAGATTCGAGCCGGAGTAGTCTCACGCTTGTTTCGGTTCCAGCCGCTTCCCAGCGCGCGCACCTCGACCACCGTGGCCGGCCAACCCAGCGAGGCCTCCGTCGCTCAGAAGCAATCTGAAGCGCAATCGACTGGGAAACGGAAGCGCAGGAGGCGACGCCGCCGATAGTCCGTGCCCCCTTTCAATCACCCCTGCCTTTCACAAGTTCTGGAGGTCCCTTCCTGGAACTCAACCCAGAGTTCGTCTTCTCCAGAAAGTGTGATAGGCTGTGTTTTGCCGCCCCAAGAGGCCTTCTGCTCTCGAATGAGGTAGCCGGCTTTGACCGTCGAAACGCTTGGTGCGCTTGAGCTGTCGAGCTATCCAAAGGTGGATCTTCACCGCCACTTGGAAGGATCCATTCGGATAGAGACCATGCTCGAGATCATCCGGGCTGAGCGCCTGGATTTGCCCACCGATGAGGCCGACTTGCGGGCGAAAGTGCAGGTTCAGCCCACCGATTCGCGAACGGCGGAAAACTTCCTTTCCAAGTTCCGAACCCTGCGCCAGTTATATCGATCACCCGAGATTATCCGCCGTATTGCACGCGAGGCCATTGAGGACGCCGCCTCGGATCACATCCAATACCTCGAACTGCGCTTTACGCCGGTCGCCTTGTCGAGTTCAGGTAAGTATCTGCTAGCTGAGGTAGTCGAATGGATCCTTGAAAGCGCGATTGAGGCAGCGAAAGATCAGGGGATCGAGGTTGGACTCATAGTGAGCGTGAACAGACATGAAGGGGTGCAACTGGCAGAGCAGGTGGCTCAAATAGCGGCTGATCGAGTGGGCCGCGGGATCTACGGTCTTGATTTGGCAGGCAATGAGGCTTCATTCCCGGCCGCGCCCTTCAGCTCTCTCTTCTCGGCGGCCCGCCAGGCAGGATTGGGGATTACGATCCACGCCGGTGAATGGACTGGAGCTGGCTCGGTGCGCCATGCGCTGGAGGTGATGGGAGCCCAAAGGATCGGGCACGGTGTCCGTGTCCTTGAGGATTCAGACGTTGTCCGGATGGCACGCGATCACCATGCCGTCTTCGAGGTCTGTCCAACCAGCAACCTGCAATCTGGGGTGGTTAGACAGTTGGAAGACCATCCCTTGCGCCAGATGATTCAGGCCGGCTTGAAGGTCACTTTGAACACGGACGATCCAAGTGTTTCGAACATAACTCTTACCAGCGAATACGCTCAGGCGGTAAGCAAATTTGGATTCTCAAGCCAAAGCCTGAACGGACTGGTGATGGTAGCTGCCCAGTCGAGTTTTCTGCCCGACAAGAAGAGGAAGGCGTTAGAAGCGCGTCTTCAGTCACTGTTGCCGGGTCTCCATTGATCGGGGAGAAGCATTCATGAAGATCGGGGAGCTGGAACTCTACTTGCTCAGTGATGGGCTCGTCCGGGCGGATGCTGGAGGACCTTTTGGACTCGTTCCGCGTGCTTTGTACGAGCAGTATTTCACCCCTGATGAGAATAACACCGTGCCGGAGAGCCTTTCTTGTCTCTTGGTCCAGTCTCGCGGGAAGTGGATCCTTATAGACAACGGGCTGGGGAGAAAACTGACCGAAAAAGAAGCCCGAAATTGGAGTCTTGCGCGACCAGCGGGTGGAATTGTGGATGGGCTGGCAAGACTAGGGCTCTCTCCTGAGGATATTGATGTGGTTGTCAACACCCATCTTCATTCAGATCATGCCGGGGGAAACACTCACTGGGAGGACGATCAAGCCGTGCCGACTTACCCTCGGGCAACCTACTTGGTTCAGAGGATCGAGTGGGCTGAGGCGCGATTCCCCGATGCGCGTACACGGGGGACCTACTTCCCTGAAAACTATGCCCCCCTCTTGGTCCGAGGGAAGATGAAACTGCTTCATGGCGACTATCGGATCACCGACCAAGTGCGCTGTCTCATCACTCCGGGGCATACGCGGGGGCACCAGTGTGTCTTGCTTGAGACTGGAGACTGGAAAGGCATCTTTCTTGCCGATATGGCTTCCCATGCAGTCCATATGGAACGGACCGCCTGGCTGACCTCCTTCGATGTGCTGCCCTTGGAGAACATTCTCACCAAGCAATACTGGCAGCGGTGGGCCCTGGAGACCGGGGCCTGGCTATTCTTCCAGCATGACCCCCAATTACATGTCGCCCGCCTAGTTGAACACGACGGGCGACTGAGAGCCGAGCCTATTCCCGAGGCCAAGCGCCTTACTGACTCCCTTCCCACTCCTCCACTGCCTCCCGGATGAGTCGTCGAATCTCTTGGTCCGGGACTTCTTCCACTGAGTAGCTGTCCACACCGATATACACCTTGACAGAGCCTCCCTGTCCCTCCGTCAGCCGGACCGCCTGCTGGGCGCTGCCGGATTCGGCCAACTTCCGGGTGAGAATTGCATCGATTTGCTGGATCATGGTCATCGTGGAGGCTTTGGCCTCCTCTACGTCCTGGTTCGAAGGGCGAGAAGCCCACGCCCTCGCGCCCACCGTGGGCTCTTCGGTCCAGTGAATCAGGTCGGAGGCTGCGTAGGAGACGCGGGCCCAGTCACCTGACTCTCGGAGCTGATCCGGGGATCGATACTCGCGCTCCTCCACCTGAATGATCAGATCGCCTGTCTCTTCGTCTCTGAAGAGGGAGGCAATCGGGATCCTCCTCGACAGGCTGGGTTCATCCCCGGCTGGCACATCGGGGGATGCGGACTCCTGGGGTTGAGCTTGCGACTTGGCGGACGCTTCACTTGGCCCTGAGGGCTCCCCAAGCTCCTGCGCGATCTCCCTTTCAGATCGCTAACGGGCAGTGGTCTCCTCCTCGGAGGTCACGGGCTGCACCGAAGCCTCCTGTACAGGCAAGGGGCCTGAGGGGATTTCAGGCCCTGACTCATCTTCGGCCTCAGCCGCACGTCTTGACAAGATTATGGCGTAGGCCAGCAGCCCAAATGCTATGCCGATGATGATGAATATGACGCCCAGTAGAAGGGCATTATCAACGCTCATGGGTCAGCCTCCGGTTGGCAGGTAGGGCAATAATGAGTCCCTCTCTGGGCGACAATGATGCGCTCGATGCGCGAGGTGCAGACGGGACAGGCCATACCTGCGCGCCCATAGACTCGAAAGTGATTCTGGAAATCGCCGCCGCGGTAAACCCAGTCAATGCTGGCTCCCAGATGCTCTATGCCCGCCTGGAGGGTGGCTCTAATGGCGCGCCACAGCGCCTCAATCTGTGCAGGAGTAAGCCGGTCCGAGCGGTAGCGCGGGTGGATCTGCGCGCGGTGCAAGGCTTCATCGACGTAGATGTTTCCCATCCCGGCTATGAATCTTTGGTCGAGCAGCAGGGGCTTGAGAGCGCGCTTTCGATCCTTGAGGCGAACCGCAAGGACCTCGGCTGTGAAGGCATCCTCGAGTGGCTCCGGGCCAAGTTGCCCTAGGATGCGCTCCGGGTCATTCAGCAGGTAGACCTTTCCGAATTTGCGCATGTCACTGAATCGGAGCTCCCAGCCGGTCTCGAACTGAAGGATTGTGTGGGCGTACCGATCTGGCGGGGCGGTGGACTCAACCATGAGGAGGTCTCCGCTCATCTTGAGGTGGATGAGCATCGTGCCACGGTCAAGCGGGAAGATCAGATACTTGCCTCGTCTTCGAACTGAACAAATGGTTCGACCTCGTATGCGCCGTCGGAAGGCTTGGACGGAGGGTTCCGCAATATGGCGAGGCCACCCCACGGTGGCACGCTCAATCCTCTGGCCGGGGAGCGCGGGGACGCCTCCAAAGCCCTGCCCCAGGTTGCGAACAATTGTTTCGACCTCTGGAAGTTCTGGCATGTGAGGCGATTATACCTTGGTGGGTGTTGTAAGCAAGCACAGCTTTGCCCCTGCTGGCTCTACGGTTGTCCGGCACGTCATGGCTCGCGCGATGGAAGCGCCAACGACGATCGATCCTGAGATCAATGCAGCAAACCTGGGTCTCTCCCCTGCTCTATTTTGGAGGGACCTATGTGGGAGAGGTTGACCACGTCTTCGAAGCTGGAGCACCAGTCATATTACGGTCGCCAATGGTTTCTCGAGCGAGGCTGAATCCTAAGTCTGGGAGCATCTCCAACTAGAGCTTGGGGTTGTGTTGATGTTGAGCTGCGATCTGGTCGCGTCTACTGGGGCCTCAAAAGTGCCGCACTCTTGGGATCTTGGGTCAGATGCACTAACGAGAAGCAGCACCTGGCCGTTGGGCACAGGTTGGGTCAGGTTCAGGGCTCCGAGTTGGTCGTCAGTCTTTGGGGCTCCGGCCAATTCAGAGACCTCTTGTCTTGTCGTTCTGGGATGAGCACTTGGACCCCCATCCCCGCTACCGCGCCCGCAGCGGCTGGGGAGTGGAGGGTGGGTCCTGCCAAAAAGGCGGACCGCGCGGCTTGCAGTTCAAACGCAGCGGCCAGCGGGCTGTGAGCAAGCCCGCGAGGAACCTGCAGCTGCGCATCAGTCTTGCCCCCTCCTGGGCTTCGAATTTGTCGATTGGAGACCATCATGACGCACTCGCCAAACCGGATATAATCTCGATCATGTCAAAGTTATACACAGGTCAGGGTGATGATGGTTTCACCAGCCTCCTGGGCGAGGGGCGTGTCCCCAAGTATCATGAGCGCCCGCAGGCATACGGCGCGGTGGATGAGGCCTCAGCTGCGCTTGGTCTTGCAAGAGCGCACGCGCAATCCCGGAAGGCGGCCGAAGTCACCGAAATCGTCCAGCGAGGGCTCTATCAACTCATGGCGGAGCTGGCATCTACTCCGGAGAACGCGGCGCACTTTCGGAGCCTCAACCTTGAGAATGTCACATGGCTGGAGGCCCAGGTTGACTCCTTTGGCGAGAAGGTGACAATACCTGAGGATTTCGTCCTGGGCGGGGACTCCATCGCTGGCGCGGCCTACGACCTCGCTCGGACGGTCGTCCGGCGGGCTGAGCGCCAGGTAGCCCAGCTCTACCATGCGGGTCAAGTTGAGAATCCAGCCATACTGCCCTACCTTAATCGCCTGTCAAGCTTATGCTTTGTTCTCTCTTTGTGGGAGAACCAAAGGGCAGGGATCGACAGGCCCAGCTTGGCAAAACCCAGCACCACATGACCCCACGCCTCGCAACTGTCAGGTCTGGCTTCTTCGGGGTTGTTTCCACTTCCCCCAGAACCCGGGGGTCGGGGAGTTTCCGGCGTCGTCTGATCACAGCGATCCTTCGGCTTGGGCTTGGCGCTCGGAACCTATCTCGAATCCCCTCAGCAACCGAACGATTCGTGTCGAGGCGGGGCTGGGACGGTGAGCTGATGCGAGTGTGTACTATACTATAATGGAGTCGAATCGAAGCCACAGTTAGGCAAGAGTCGGAAGGACGAACCATGAACTTCGCCTCAAGCATTGGAATTCTGGTCTTAGTGATCGCCTTCCTGTTCTCCGCGATCCGGATCGTACAGGAATATGAACGCGGTGTGATTTTTCGCCTGGGTCGTCTGGTGGGCGCGAAAGGACCAGGCTTGTTCTTCATCATCCCTATCATCGACCGAATGGTGAAGGTCGATCTGCGGGTGGTAACGCTCGATGTGCCCTCTCAGGAAGTAATCACACGCGATAACGTTACCGTGAAGGTAAACGCGGTCGTTTTCTTCCGTGTGGTCGATCCCAGCGCGGCTATCGTTCAAGTTGAGGATTTTGGTCGCGCAACCTGGAACATCTCTCAGACGACCCTGCGAAACGTCGTTGGCCAGTCCGAGCTGGATGATCTGCTCGCCAATCGGGAAGAGATCAACCGGGTTCTGCAAGAGATCATAGACGATTCGACGGAACCTTGGGGGGTCTAGGTGAAAGTCACCATCGTCGAAGTGAAGGATGTGGAACTACCCCAGAGCATGCAGAGGGCGATGGCACGGCAGGCAGAAGCCGAGAGAGAGAAGCGGGCAAAGATCGTACACGCTGAGGGCGAATTCGAAGCCGCCAAGCGGCTCACGGACGCAGCGGATATGATGACCGAGCACCCGGTTTCCATTCAGCTTCGCTACCTTCAGACTCTCACCGAGATTTCTGTCGAGAAGAACAGCACCATCATCTTCCCGGTCCCAGTGGATCTGCTGGAGGGGATCCTCCAGAATGTCAAGTTGAAGTCTGCCTGAGTCGGGGAACAACGCGCTTGGCTTTGAGTCTCTGAGGGGCGATCCATTGGGTCGCCCCGAGTCCACTCCGTGGGCGAGAACCGGGCCTGCTACAGGTCAATTTCAAAGACAGGATACTGCTGACCGGTTCTGCGGAATCCCAGTCGGTCATAAAGCCGCAAGCTTGGCTCATTGTCGGCTTGGGTATTGACAGTAATTCGATCCAAACCCTGGCCTTGGAAAGTCCGCAGCAGGTTTAGGACTAACGTTCTGCCAAGTCCGCGCCCCTGATGGCTGGGATCCACCGCCAGACGGGCCAAGTGAGCGCCAAAGCGCGTCGCTGTGCTTACCTGATAGGCCACCGGGCGTCCGGAGTGCTCAATCACCGTCGCCAAAGCGGCCTGGCGCAGAGCCTCGGTCAGAGAGTCGATCGACTGCCGCCAGATCTTCTTGAAGGCACGCCAGTCCACCTTCAAGACTTCCTCAAGATCGTCGGCTTGCATTGGACGAATGTGCTCCTCATGGGTGGCGTCCGGCGGGAGGGGACCAGCCTGCCATTTCAAGAAGACGACCGCGTTCGACTGTCGAAAACCGGAAGCGATGAGCAACGGAGCCATCCAATTCTCCAAGAGCAGCGCCGCAACACGATCCGCCCCGGCCCTGCCGGCCTCGGTGGAGGCCACTGGCCAGAGCTGTTCCCAAACCTGATGGCAAGGGGTCACGGCGGCGACGCTGAACAGCCGGATCCAAGCGACACCCGGAGGATCGGGTGGACAAGCCAAGCAGCCGATCGGCAAGTTGCCTTCAAGTGCCAGAAAGAAGGGCTGTTTGCCCAGCAGATCGGTTGAGTCGACCCAATCGAGATGCTGATGCTTTCTCGAAGAGGTCGCAAGCAGAGCTGCAAGCAGGGTTCTATCTTGGACAGTTGCAGGGCGGTAGATCCTGCTGGCTTGGGGGGTGCTAGCCACCGCAAGTCATCTCACCGGGCCGCCCTCTCCACAGCTCAGCGTCCCTGAATTCTCAGGGGAAAATTGAGCAACCAGCGGACGAGCCGATCTTTGATTCCGAGGCCTGTGGTTTGACTGAGCCCGGACTGCATTGTTGCCAGGGCTTCGAAAGTGCTTCCACGCCGAAGCTGAAGTTGGGACAAGGCCTTTATGGTATGGGTCATCTGGTCTGTCTCACCAAGCCGGCCGAGCAGGTCGCCAGCCTGGCGGTAGGCGCTCTCGGCACCATCCAGGTCGCCGCATGCCTCCAGGGCAGCAGCCAGGTTACCATACGCCTGGGCAGCGCGTCTTTGGCCCCCCAAGGATTCAAACAATTCCGGCGTACCCCTAACCAGCTCCAGAGC
>CAYGCA010000047.1:13448-15565 GCA_964348265.1 uncultured Anaerolineaceae bacterium
GGGGCCGATCGACCTGGAGGAGCGCAACGCTGAGGTTGTTGGCCATCTCAGCCGCCTTCGCTTGATCGTCAGCCGCCAGGTAATGTTCGCGAGCTTCGGTGAAAGCTGTGATGGCCTCCTGGACGCGTCCCGCTCTGTAGGCTTGAAAGGCGCGTCGTTCTCTGGCGGAAAGCTGGTCGGGGTTCATGGACTGATTTCGAGCAGGGCTTGGGCCACAGCCTGCAGCTTCTCCCTCCTGAGTTCGCTTAGATCTTTGGCCAGTTGGAGATAGCGTTGGTTGTCAGGGCGATTCAGGAATTTGACGAGATCCGGTGGAAGCTGGCTCAACCTTTCGTACGCCTCCCGGACCATGTTCCATTCGGCGATGGGCCCTTCGTCATCGAAGTAGTCCGAAAGCTCCGAGCCAAGCGCTGCAACAATGGCCTCCAGTTCAGGGATAGGTATCGGGCGCGTGCCGCGCTCATAGGCCGAGATTCGGCTGGAGGGCAAATCGAGTTCGGTGGCCAACTCCTTGATCGACATCTCTCTCGACTGGCGATGGGCCCGGAGTTGAGCCCCGATGATCCGCTGTCGAAGGCCGATCATTGTGTGTGGGTCGAAATCCGCGTCTCTGCGCAATTCCTCAGGCGAGGCCGACCAAAAGGCGCTGAGTGGGATATCAAAGTAGAAGGCCAAGATCTCGAGTTCGGGCAGCGAGATAGCTCTGCGCCCGTGCTCGTACGATGAAAGCGTGGAGCCGCTCACGCCGATGAGTTTGCCCGTTTCTTTCAAGGCCTTGCCAGCCTGGAGGCGGGCCTCACGCAGGATGGCGCCAAGCATCTTTGACCTTAGCGAGCGTACCTGTTGTTCAGTCATTTTCAGCCAACTCCCCAACTCGGACAGCCAACGCGATTATAGCAGAGACAGAAAAGACGGCTTCGGCGCCTCCATGAGCTCAGTAGGCCGGTAGAGGATGCTGCGCACGTGTCGAGCTGTGAGGGTGCGCTCATGGAGAGGGGACCTCTCGCTGAGGCACGCCCCGTACGGAGCTTGTCTTGCTTGGAATCTGGGAACGTTGTGCCACTTGGCGATTTGGAGAGCCTGCACTCGTCAATTTGGGGGAGCCCCCTCTAGAAGGTCGCAGTCTCTCTGCACCATTCCAGGCTGCAGGGGGCATACCTGCCGGGAGCAGGAAGACATTGGACGCTTCGATCACTCGAGTCCGGATTTGCACACTGCGTCCCCAGCCTTGGGCTAAGCCGGTTCCTTGTCCGTCTCAGGGGGCATAAGGTACCCCAAGCCCTGACGAGTCTCGATGTGGATTGGGTTCTTTGGATCGGGTTCGATCTTCTGCCTCAACCGGCTGAGACATACCCACAGGATCTCCTTGTCCTCCCGATACTCCGGGCCCCACACTCTGGTCAGCAGATCCTCGGGCGTGAGGACCCTACCAATCGCGGCAGCAAATGTCTGGAGAAGCCGGTACTCGGTGGCAGTGAGAGAGACTTCATCCCCATCCGACCTGACCTGGGCCTTGGCGAGGTCGAGTTCAAGCTCATGGTGCTTAAAGACCGGCTGGTGGAAGCCCTCCACGATCTGACGGTCGGCCCGGCGGAGGACAGCCCGCACCCTGGCGAGGAGCTCCTGGGCGGAGAAGGGCTTCACAATGTAATCATCGGCGCCTGCGTCTAGCCCGCGTACTCGGTCACGCTCCTCTCCCTTGGCAGTCAGGATTATGATGGGAACCATAGAGAATTCCCGGATTCGCTCAGTGGCGGTGAAGCCATCCATGATGGGCATCATCACATCGAGCAGAATTAGGTCCGGCTGTTCCGCGGCGACCTTGTCTACGGCCTCCTGGCCGTTAAAGGCCGTCCTGACCTCGTAGTTCTCCGTTTTGAGATTTACCTCGACGAGTCGCACGTAGCGTGGCTCGTCATCAACAACGAGGATTGTTCTATCTTCGCTCATACTTTATTCTCCGAATCTGGCTGAACATCCGGGCCGCCGTAGGGAAGAGTGAAGTAGAATCGGGCCCCTTGGCCCGGTCTACTCTCAACCCCAATTTCTCCTCCATGGGCCTCAACGATTTTGCGACAAATGTAAAGTCCGAGGCCGGTGCCCCGAACAGACTTGCT
>CAYGCA010000047.1:15579-18855 GCA_964348265.1 uncultured Anaerolineaceae bacterium
GATAAAACCTCTCGAATAGGTGGGGTATATGGTCAGATTGAATCCCCGGACCTTGATCCTCCACCTCTATTCGAAGGAAATCGGCATTGCTCCGAGTGCGGATGGTTATCGGCACTTCAGGAGCATACTTGTTCGCGTTGGAGATCAGGTTGTCTAGAACCTGGGAGATTCGAGTAGCGTCAATGGACACTTGAGGCAGATCGTCTTCCAGCTCGATGGAGACGAGCATCTCAGGATACATGGATTTGGCCCGCGAGGTCGTGTCCCGGATTAGCGTCCCAATCCGTGTCGGTTGGATAGACATGGCTAGGATGCCGGCTTCCAGTCGGGAGGAATCGAGCAGATTGTCGATCAATTCGCGCAATCGGTCGGCTTCCTCATCGATGATTGTCAGGAACTCACTAAGCGTCGTCTCATCCCATTCAGCGTCTTCACGCAACAGGGTGGTGACGTACCCCTTAATGAAACCCAGGGGTGTCCGCAGTTCATGCGAGATGGTCGAGATGAACTCATCCTGCATGCGCGCCAGCTCGCGCTGCGCTTCAAGGCTGGCGATCCGGCGGGCCATTCGACGGTTCTCCAGCAACTGGCCCACGTGCCAGGCGACGAATTCTGCCAGGCGGATGTGCTCAGGCGGATAGGAAGGGCCGCCGAACCGGCCGAAGACCAGCCCACCAACGCATCTTCCGCGGACCAGCATAGGAAGTGCCAAGTAGTCTCGGCGCCGTTCTCGCCCCTCGATCGAAGGACCGGCATCCTCCTGGCGCAGGACGGTCTGGCCGCTGCGGAAGGCATCGGTGGCTGCTGCCTCACCCCAGCCCAAGTCGGCTTCGCGGGTCCTGCCGCGCCCCAGAGCGCGAGCGTAGTTGGGTTCCAACTGACCCGTTTCCTCGCCCTCGAGATAGAGGGCAACCACGTCGAAAATGAAGATGGTGCGCGCCAGCCGGAAGACGGCGTCCAAGCCAGATTCTGTGTCGAAAGTCTCAGCTACAAGGCGAGCGATCGCATAGACCGCATTGAGTTCGGTCCCATGGGTGAGGGATGTTGAAGGCACAAGGGGACCAGTCATCGATCTGCTTCGGTTGCGGGCAGGGAAAAACTGAATCTGCTTCCAACGCCCTCTTTGCTCTCAACTCTGATCTCAGAACCGTGCCCAGTCAGGATGAGTTGCACGAGCGCCAAGCCTAAGCCTGTCCCTCCGTATCGCCGCGTCGCGGATCCGTCCAATTGGTGGAAAGGATCGAAGATCTCCCTCTGTCTGTCCATGGGTATGCCGATCCCGGTATCGCTTACGGAAGTGATCACCATGTTACCGTTGCTCGTAGCGGAGATGGTCACTTTACCGCCGGCCGGTGTGAATTTGATCCCGTTGTCTACCAACTGATAGAGAACCCAGGTCAGCCGCTGAGGATCGGCCCGGAGGCTTGGCAAATCTTGATCGATCGTAACCTCAAGCTGAATGTCCGCCTTCTCGGCCTTTTCCCGTGATCGATCTATGACGTTTTTCGCAAGCTGCCCGAGGGTGACGGTCTCGAACTTGAGCGACAAGCCCTCGCGAGACGCAGTTGAGAACTCTATAAGGTCTTCAATCAATTGGCTCAGGCGCTCGGTGGCTCGGTGGACAACAGCAAGTGCGCTTCTCTGTTCCTCAGAAACCGGTCCCAACTGCGCATCAGCCACCAACTCCACATAACCTTTGATGTGGGCAAGCGGCGTTCGCAGTTCATGAGAGACGTTGGAAATCAAGTTGGCCTTGATGTGATTCAGCTCAGTCAGTCGTTCTAGCGCCCGGCGGAGCTCCATGGTCCGCTCAGCGACGCGTCTCTCGAGATTCCGATTCGATTCCTGGAGGGCTGCGTGAAGCTCAATAATCTGTCGGTTGATGGCCCGATCGAGCGTTTCCCGGTTAATGAAGCCCATCTCGACCATCGTTTGCCCCAAGAGTTGTCGCTTGTTCTGCGCGGTCAGTTCTTTCTGCCGCCTGAGTGCAGCATCGAGCTCCGAAGGAGCGATCAAACCCTGTTCAAGGAGGAATTCCCCGATCCTGGGGACCAGCGCGTCAGGTGTGGTGCCAATCGGAGAGGCCCCGGGGATACCCTCTAGAAAGGCGCGCTCGGCCAGCAGCGCCAGAAGGGCGAGGTCGACTCCACAGTTGGGGCAGGACCTAACGTCGTTTGGAAGAGGGTGATCGCACTGAGGGCAGCTCAGGGAATCATTGTCGAGTTGGGAAGTCTGCTTGCCGGTCATGGCGCGTCCGTCACCCAGGGCGAGATAGCGGGTATCATAGACCTTCTATCCCGTTAGAGCAAGCCGACGAATCAATGAAAGCAGCCTGTAAGGTTCAAGCCGGGAGTTTGGGGCCATAATGGGCATTGAAGGACGGAAACCCAAATGCCTATCCAAATTCTGCTAATCGATGACGATCCAGATATCGCAATCACGCTGCGAACACTGCTGAGGGGACAGGATTTCGATATCCGGGCAGTTTTCTCCGGAAAAGAAGGTGTGACTGCCTGCAAGGAGGACGTGCCGGACATCGTAGTGTTGGACTTGTTGATGCCCGAGATGGATGGGTGGGAGGTCTGCCTGAGGATCCGGGAGTTCTCCCAGGTTCCGATCTTAATTCTCTCGGCGCTCGGGACCCCGGGAAGTGTTGCAAGAGCCCTGGATTCGGGCGCTGATGACTATTTGATTAAACCGGTTCATGCAAGCCTGCTAGCTTCGAGGCTCAGAACGCTGGTACGTCGCACTGAACGCGTTGAGCACATTCAAGCAGCTTAAGCCCACTAAGGCCACGGACGACACCGCAAGGCTCCCTCCGGCTTCCGAACCGCCCCGCTGAAGCGGGGCGGTTCGCGTACTGGGACTCCCAGGCGGTCTTGCCGTCGCAACTCAATACGGTCTGCGTGAGCCCGCCGGGCGTGCTGCGGTCCCAGCCCTGGAATCCATGGCCTCCGGATGGAAGCTTGGCGCGGGGCTCCAAATACCCGGGTCAGAGTTTCAATCCACCGATCCCGTGGTTGGCGAAGCGGTCCTACCTACTCTAGACTCTCGTGAAATGATGATCGACCAGCTGCAGTTCAGGATACCGTACCTCAATCCACACAGGAATCTTGGCCAACACGCGCTCGAGGTGGCGGCCGTTGTTGCCGACGACGACACAGGCTATGACTGCGGCTGAATGCTGATCGTGCTTGTCAATCTCAGCTGCAGAGAGATTGAAGTGCCGGTGGAGCTGAGCAAGGAGAGGTTTGATATGGCCCCGCTTTTGTTTGA
>CAYGCA010000047.1:19003-21157 GCA_964348265.1 uncultured Anaerolineaceae bacterium
GCGCATGAAAGGCGCATTGTCCTGGATCCTGGCCCTGGGGTTTCTCGGGCTGCTCATCGTCTCTGTGGCGACTTCGATCGCACTTATTTCCACGGTTCGGGAGACCACTCGGCCGTTCGCCCAGTTGTCGGGTGAAGTCGGAACCCAGCTGGCCCAGATCCTACATCCTACTCCGACCCTTCGTCCAGACCCGGTGACTATCGTACGGGAGGTCCGAGCCCTGGCTCGACTTGAAACGATTCAATACTCAGTCGAAAAGGTCATAACCGCCGAAACAGGTCAGGGACCGTTTGGGTTCCTGTTTGGGGATCGGCTTCTGCTGGTCGCGCATGGCATTGTGATCGCCGGTGTAGACTTGAGTCAGCTTGGTCCTCAAGATGTCTGGTTTGATGACGCTGGAAGGATCTACCTGCGTCTCGCTCAACCTCAAGTGTTCGTGGCTGCTTTGGACAACGAGAAGTCCTACGTCTACGATCGTGAAACCGGCCTTCTTACGAGGGGCGATCTAAACCTAGAGGCTGCCGCTCGGCAGGCAGCTGAAGCCGAAATCAGAAAGGCGGCCTTGGAGGATGGGATCCTGCGTCAAGCCCAGATCAACGCCGAGAATTTCCTCTTTGGGTTTCTGCGGTCTCTTGGCTATCCGGACGTGATTTTTGCCGAGGCAGAGGCCGAGTTTCGTCCGACAACTACAACAACCCCAATCCCCATTTCGAGCCCTACCCCCTAGGCCGGATTTGGTGGGGCCTTCGCATCCGGGCCAAGACGCATGCATCCATAGGGGGAACAAGGTGTTCCCAAGGCCTTAGGCCCCTTCACCCATGAGAGCTGACCCAAAGAGGGTCTACGCCCGCGCTGTCCAAGGGTGGCTTGCATAGCGCTCTGAGCAAAGTTGCCTTGCTCTTTGAAGTTCTTGGCGAGAAATCTCCACGGGCTTTAGCTCGACTTGGAGCGCCTCACAGAACCCCATTGCCAGAGCTTCCGCAGCCGCCTCCCATGAGACTGGAGCCCCCAAGGAGCTCTCAACAGTCGAGGCCCGGCGACGAACGCGGGCCGCAGCCTGCGCACGTTCCTCCTCAAGTTCAAAGCGCAGCACCTGGCATATGCGACCTATGTCGCCTTTCAGAGGGATCGATCCATGCTGCAGCACTCCGCTGCGGCGTCGGACTTGGGCGCTGCCCACCAGCTTCATGCCATTCAGCACGATCTCATAGGCGCTGGGAGCTTCGAAGCACACCGGGTTACGATGTTCTTCAGATGATCGCGAATCGCTTGGCTCAATCTCGACGTTCAATCCGAGCCGCGAGAGCCCAGCGAGGAGCCCCCTGCTCAAGCGTCGGTAGCTTTCCAGAATCCCACCGGCCAGCAGAGGGTGATCTGCGGGTGCGGCAACCGCATAGGTTAGCTCGTCGACATGAAGAATCGCCCCCCCGCCGGTCGGTCGCCGCACGATCTGCCAGCCAGATCTTGACAGCCGCTCCAAGTCGACATCTTCGAGTGATTGGGAGTATCCTAGAGACAGGCAGGCGGGTTCCCAGCCATAGAGCCGGAGGACAGGCTGTGATTCGCCGGTGGAGACAGCCTCCAGAATGGCCTCATCGATGGCCATGTTCAGGGCGCCGCTGGCGGGAGAGGAGGTGATAAGTCGCCATTCATCACCCTGTATTTCAGCCATGAAGGCGATTATACCCTCCCGCTGGCAAAGGCCATGACTCACCTGCGGAAGAGGCCGAGTGGTGCAGCTCTGGACTAAGGTGCCAAGACTTAGGTCTAGAACTAGTCACGTCTTTTTCCACCCGCTGTCCTGCAAGTGATCTACAATAGGTAACTGAGGCCTTTCGATGATCGAAAGCGTTCAGCGAGCTTTTCATCTCACGCGCTCCATTGGGCGCAACTTGGTCATCCTGCTGCTTCTAGTTGCCTGCGGCACGACTTCTCCGCCAACGCCCCAGGGGGAGAAGCCGGTGGAAACCCCGACCCCAACGCCTCCCGCCACAAGAGTGGTTCCGACGGTGTCGCCTACCACCCCCTCGTCTTTGTCGGGGAGGGTTCGGTTGTGGCTGGACTGGAACCCGGCCGAAATGGAGGCGCTACAGAGAGTTATCGCAGATTTCCGTGAAATCCATACCGCAGTTCAGTTTGAGGTTGTATACCTTC
>CAYGCA010000048.1:0-4375 GCA_964348265.1 uncultured Anaerolineaceae bacterium
ATCGTACATCGGCCTCTCTTCCGGTGAGATCATGCGCGGTCCCACAAGCGACATGTCCCCCTTGAGAACATTTATCAGCTGGGGCACCTCATCCAGGCTGAACTTCCGCAAGAATCGGCCGACCCTTGTGACTCGAGGGTCCTCCTTGAGCTTGAAATTGACCGCCAGCTCTTCCTGAAGGTCTGGGCGCTCAGCCAGAAGCCGATCTCCGTCCTCATACATCGTGCGAAACTTCAAAGCGTCAAACTGCCGCCCGTTTAGACCCATCACTCTCCGCCGGTGAATGACCGGACCCCGCGAATCCAACTTGACTGCAATGGCGAGAAGGATCAGGAGAGGCAAGACCGCAACGGCTCCGGGAACTGTCAACCCATAGTCGAGCACGAATTTCAAGAGCCGGTCCGCGCCGGTCAACCGCACCTTGTTGATGCTCACCAGAGGCACGTAGGCCATCTCCTTGACCTCCAGCCCGGTCGTTATGATCTCAAACAGTCCCGAGGACATACGTAGACTGACCTTGTCCGAGACGCCGTGCTCCTGGAAAATTGAGAGAATCTGCTCGCGTGAGAGGGCACTCGTCGCCAGAATAACTTCCTGGACATCCAGCTCCGCAATGATCTCGCCAAGCTGTTCCAACCGCCCCAGGATGCGAAGATTCTCGGCGACCATCGTGCCAGGCGGCTCGCGATCGTCAAGGCAGCCCACCAGATGCAGCCCGGAAGTCTTCCAGGTCAGAAGCTGCTCGGCCAGCAGACGGCCTTCTTCATTAATGCCGATCAGCACAGCCGGACACAGGTAATAGCCACGCTGCCTCAGGGAATAAATCGCCCGACGAAGCGCGAACCGTCCCAAAGCAGTAAAGAGGAAGGTAAGGACCCAGGCCAGAAGCAGCCAACCGCGAGCGATGATCAAATTGGGCTCAAGGAAGCCGACGACAATGACCAAGAGCAGTCCGGCTGTGCTCGCCCGAAAGACAAGGGCGTATTCGTGGGTGCCGCCAAGGAGGTTCTTCCTGAGATACAGGCCAAGGCCGTCAAATACGAGTAGAAGCAGGCAACAAAGAGCTGCCACTGGGTCCTGGGCGAGACTCTGGAATTGGCCCTGTCGGCTCTTGTAAGGGCCCGCTTCTCCAGGAGGACGTTAACGTTTGAGGCTGATGGCTGCATGATAAATCTCCTCCAAGTGGCCTGCGATCGTTGACCACTGATGATGTGTCCTCACGTATCGGTAACCTCCGTCACCAATCTGTCGTTGACGCGGTAGATCGTCAAGCAGGCTGAGCACGACCTGCGCGTATTCCTCCGGCTCCCGGGCCACGAGCACTTCGTGACCGCTGCGTGTCTCCAGCGCGGAGACAGCTTGCTGGCTGGCCACAACCGGAGTCCCGCAGGCCATGGCTTCCAGCACTTTGTTCTGAATGCCCACTCCATAAGTGATCGGCGCCACAGCCATTGTGGCGCGCTGCAGGAATGGTCGAAGATCCTCGACCGTGCCCGTCACGGTGACGTTTGGGCTGTTTGAGAGTTCGACGACCTCTCGGGGTGGATCCTTCCCCACGATCCAGAGCCTGACGTCTGGCCTCTCCGATAGGATCAGCGGCAGGATGTCTCTGACGAAATGAAGCGCCATCGTGACGTTGGCGTGGTAGCTCATCTTTCCGGTCATTACGAGGGAGGCTGGCTCTCTTCCTCCACGAGCATCAGGCTTGAAATAGGTCAGGTCAACGCCATTGCGCAGGACGGAGATGGGCGGCGAGCCGCGCCCGTTCGGCGCCAAGGCCTTAAGGGCGTCCCGGTCCACCTTTGAAGTCACCAGGACACGATCAAATCGTCCAAGCAGCCAGCCCTCATAGTGCTCGGTGCGATTGAGTTCAAACCGAGTCAGCCAGCGGCTGATTGACCTCCGGCTGCGCCGAGCGGCCTGGCGGAACAGCAAGCTAATACAATCCACGCTATCCCACACGAGGGGCGTCCGTGCTCGACCGTCGGAAGAGGCCGCTCTCAAGTCCAAGCCATAGCGAGCGCCGCGCAAATGCTCCACGTGGACCACATCAAAGGGGACACGCCCGTTGGAAGGGTCTGTCAGTGCCTTTATCCGGCTGGCCAGCTCAGGCTGCCAGCAGTAGGCAGACTGGAGTGGAGCGCGCGTCGGCAGTGCCGCCACACAATTCCAGGCAGAACGACTGAGAGGCAAAGGCGCCGCCCAAACAACCTCACATATTTGCCTGAGCCGCTCTACCTCCTGGCGCTCTTGGTCGTTTGTCCACAAAGTGGCCAGGGACACACGGTGACCCCGAGCGGAAAGCTCACGAATCAGATTGTAGGGACGGACTCGTATGCGGTTTGGGACATACGGGACAATGAAGAGAATTCTCACGGTAGAGCCTGGGCCGAGTGAGCGACTGCTCTGTGCGAAGCCACTTTCCAACTCTGCTGAACGGAAGCTGATCGCTGACCGCGTACGAAGCTTGCCTTTCTAGCCACTTGACCAGACTTCCCCAAAAGCGTCTATCAACTGATCGGCAACCATGGAGTGCGAAAGCGGACTGGGATGCTTGTCCCCCCAATTGGCCCACAGCATTCGGTCGCCTCTGATGGGCGCAAACTGGTTCCGGAGATCCACCCAGGTTACCCCCTCCTGCTCACAGACCTCCATTACTCGATCGATAAGAAAATCCATAGATGTATCCTGAGAGAAATAGTGACCGAAGAGGACGATCCCGACCGGTAACCCGCGCTCGCGACAAATCTGAATGAATGTCCGGAGGGCCTGCTCAGACCCACGGGAGGCCGGACTCTGAGGATCGCCAAAGCGGGCCAACATATACTCGTTGTAGGATCCCACCAACCCGAGACCTTCCTGAGCCTTGATGGATAGATCGTGCACCAGGGAGACGAAGGCAGAGTTTTCACGGATCTCGCTGGGGTTGACCATCAGGGGCTGGGGACGGCCGCTCTTATCTTCACCTTCAAGATCGTTGACATACCATTGCAAGAGAATGAAATCAGGGTCCAGGGCGAGGACAGGATCCTTTAGGATCTCCACATGATGGATTGTTTCCTAACCCGGCACGCCTAGTTCAACACTTCAACGTTTGAATCGAGATCAGCCTGTAGGCGATTGGAAAAGCGCTCTTCTTCCCTCACGCCTTGCCCGTATGTAATCGAATCCCCGATAACGGCGACGCGGTAGACATTGTCCGCCTTCGAGGGCTCGAAGTTCCGATCACGGAAGCCCCAGGCGTTGAGTTGGACCGTGCGCCTCCAGCGACTGGCGTGATAGGTCTGAGTGGCCCCAGAACCCGCAACCCCCTCCCGAAGCAGAAACCGAAGGCCGTACTCGGAGCCCACCAAGACGATCGCAAGAGTTGCAAAGGACAGCGCCAGGTTTGTGGCCAGTCTATCGGCCCGCGCTTCGCCGAGGATCCGCTTGGCCAAAAGGCTCGCAACAAGGACCAGCGCGCCCACCCCCAGCATGGCTTTGGGGAGGGCCTCCATCAACCTCCGGCTGTCGAACTAGAGAAGGGCAAAGAGAACACCAGCCAGGAGCAGCATGAATATGGATCCCTGGAGCGCTCTAGCACTCATCCCTCAACCTTCAGGCGGAAACCTTGGCCAGCCTGAATACGGAAATAAAGCCGTTCCCCAGCGCGGCCAGCCCAAACCCGGCGAAGACCAGGAGGGCCGCGTCGACCGGTAGGCGATAGCGAATAAGCGCCCAAGAGAGAAGGTGGATCGCCGTGTAGATTCCCGCAAAGAGCGCCAGCAACACAATCTCGGGCTGATTGCGATTTTGCGGCGCAGGAGTGCGATCGGAGAACGCCCGGAGTAGGCCGTAGATCATGAAGGGAAAGAAAAGCCCAAAGCTAGCCAAGCGTGATACATTGCTTATGAGTTTTGAGTCCGATGATGGCCAGAACATGAAATAAGCCGGGATGCGGCTGAGCGACAATAATGCGTAGCGGAGCGGATCCTCAAGGACAAACCTCATGCCTCGCGCCAGAAGAGCCTGATCTAGGGAGGCCTCATCCAGGCCACGCAAATCCGCCGGAATCAGCTCCTGGTATTTGGCCGTCTCGCTAGGCAGGATAGGTTCGAATTGGGTGCCGTAGACAGGATGATTAGCCCAGAAGAAGGCGAAGCCGGAGTTGGTGTTTAGGAGAACGAATCGGCCAAAGCGGGAGTAGTTGTAGGCGGTAAACGGCAGGATCAATACCGCGATTATGGCGCCGGCAACCACAACGGATCCTAGCTGCCGTCGTCTGCTGGCCCAGACTATCCAGAGGAGCAGAAATGGGACAACCAGCACGAAGACTTGCCGCAACAAGACCGCCGCTCCCATGGCCAGCCCCAGCAAGATGGCCTGCCGGAGGCTC
>CAYGCA010000048.1:4385-4857 GCA_964348265.1 uncultured Anaerolineaceae bacterium
AGGGGCTTTCCGGCGACAGGCTGGAGCCGCGGACCATCCTTATCGCCAGGTATAGACTGGTCAGGATGGCAATGATATAGAAGGACTCGGTCATCAGCGTCGCTGGATAATAAACAAAATAGGCATAGACCGCCGCCAACGAGGCAGATACAAGTCCGACCCTTTCGTCAAACATGTGGCGAGCAATGCGATAGGTCAGGAAAGGATGCAGTATTCCCACGATGATCGCCTGGATCAAACGTGCAGCAAGGGGATGCGGGCCAAAGAGTGCATAGACGCCCACCAGATAGAACGTGTACAGATAACTCCAGTGTGCCGTAGGCTCCCCGGCAGATACGAGCGGCCACCAGTCCCGGTCGAAACTGAAGCTATGACCCTCGAGCACCCTCAAAGCCAGATTGTGGTAGGAGATCTGGTCAGCCGTGCCCGGCAGTCGAGTGATCTCGTCACCGAAGTAGCCTGCGGCTGCAAC
>CAYGCA010000048.1:4867-9589 GCA_964348265.1 uncultured Anaerolineaceae bacterium
CGGCACGACGATCCTGGTCTGCAATCACGAGATCACCCCGCAGGGCAGCCGAAATGAGCAGGATGGCATACAGAAGCCAGTTTCGGCGGCCAGACAATGCGCTCGCCTCCCTATTCTGCATACACCTCGTCCAATTGCCCCAGGACAGATCGCCAGTCGTAGCACGTCTCGGCCAGCCGCCGACCGTTGACTGCGAGAGCCTGTTGCAGGGCTTCATCTTGAAGGAGTCTTGACACCTTGTCAGCGAATCCCGATTCTGTGTCTGCGACCAGCAAGTGCTCATCCGGCACCGCGTCAATCCCTTCCATTCCAACAGTTGTAGTGACGATTGGCATCGCACGCGCAAAGGACTCCAAGATGCGCACTCGCATCCCCCCACCGGCTCGAACCGGCACAACCATCAGGGCCGCTTTCTTCAGAAATGGGGCCAGGTCAGGGACATAGCCCGTCACCGTGACTGCCTCAGGTTGGCGGCTGGCCAAGTGGATCAAGTCACTGGGCGGACCCTTTCCCACGATCGTCAGTGTGGCCTCTGGCACGCGCCGCCGGACCTTCGGGAAGACATCTCGGAGAAACCAGCGCACACCGTCCGCGTTAGGTGGGAAATGCAGCGTTCCCACTGCCAATATATTGCTCGAACCGTGATCCCGATCGACTGGCTGCAGATCAGTGGTGTCCACAGCGATGGGAATTACGCTGATCCTAGCTTCGGAGCGGTGCGTCCGAGAGCTGTCAATCGCGAAGCGCATCGCGTGGCGGAGTGCCCGGCGGTCGGTTTCAGAAACGGCCAAGGTCTGGTCAAAGAACTGCAGGACTTGGCCTTCATAGGATTTAATCCGGCGCGCTTCCAGCCCGATGACGGGTTTCAGGGGGAAGGATGCCGTTTGCCGCATCCTTTCAAGGAGCATCCACACCGCATTGTGGGCGTCATAGACAAGGATCGGCCTTTTCGTCAACTGGGCTGTATCATCGGGTGGCTCCGGCAGAGAATTGGCGACGATGGGTCTCATGAGACCGGCTTTGTCTCCGGCGAAGGGAAGTGCGAACTGAGCCATTGTGAGTTGATCGGCGTGAATGACATCGAAGACCTCAGAGTCGATGAGGTGTCTCACCAGCTCTCGCACCTCCCGGCGGTCATCACGCTCGATGAGAAAAGGTCGACGTGTGAGTTGGCTCTTCAGCCAATATCCGGCATCGGCGATCCGGGAGCGCTGTAAGGGAATGGTATACACTTGCTCACAAATCTCTTCCAAGGCGCCAACGTTCGGCTCCTCATCCGGGCGGAGAAATGAGACCAAAACGACGCGATGGCCACGATCAATAAGATACCTCAGGACATGCCATGTCTTGACTCTAGGCCCTGCGTCAGGCGGGTAGGGGATAATCTGGGTGAGAAGAAGTATGCGCATGAATGCACGCCTATTCTGGTTCAAGATTGGATTTGGGCATTTTCCCTTCGGTCACCAAGCAAGAGGCGACCGGGGCCGCGGCCAAGGCACTAATCGCCCTCTGGCTCGTGGCGGAACGATCATTCAGGGGTGTTGCCCACCTCGTCGGGAGAATGCTTCGCGAACTGCCCCACGGGTCAGATCAGGGGGTCAACGGGACTGGTTGCCCTGACCATGTGCAGTCCGAATCCAACGCAGAGGAGTGTTCGTGAAGCGCGTCCTGATTGCTAGCCAAGAGCGCCATAGGATAAAGAAGGGTCCCGGAAGGATCGCTAAATACGCTTTCGCAGGGGCGCGCTCCAGAGCTAGACCAAGCAGAGGATACACAAAAAGCAATATCGCCCAAAGGAGCCATGCTCCTATGACACTCGTTGGGAAGACAAGGCCAAACAGCCAATTGCTTCCGATTTGGAGGAGCAGCATAAAGACACTTGCGAGCGTCAGGGTCGAATAGGACGGCATATAGGCCTGCAGGGCACCGTCTAGGAGGGACGCATCGCGCCGCTTGAGAGCCTCCCTGAGCAGATGACGTCCAAATTCCCGGTTCGACTCCTGTGCACCCCGCAGCCAGCGCGATCGCTGCGCATGGGCCTGAACCCAAGTGCGAGGCGCCTCGCCGCAGCCGACCGCCTCTGGAGCATAGGATATCTTGATCCCTTCTAGAAGAAGACGTTGGCGGAGCTGGTAGTCCTCCGTCAGTCCTCGTCCCCAGCCCACTTTTTGCAGGACACCCATCTGGAAGCAAATTGATTCCCCCATGTTCTTGGCGGAGAATCCCAGATTGGTGCGGCCCAAGTTTTGAAACCGATTGTCAACGATGAACATCGCCCACGTGAGCGCCGGGAACCAGCCCTGATCGGGATTGCGAATGACGTGCCTCCCCTGGATTGCCATATCGCCTTGGGCGATGCGGCCGTCCATAATTCGCAAAAAGCCGGCATCAACCTGTGTATCGGCGTCAAAAACCGCAACAGCATCGCACCTCTCATCGTCAAGGATGCGCTCGAACAGCCAAGAGAGAGCTTCACCTTTTCCGGACATGCCACCCTCGTTCCGCTCGTGTACAATGGCCCCGGCCCCGCGGGCAAGATCCGCTGTCCCATCCGAGCAGTTGTCCGCCACTACGTGGATCTCAAAAAGCCCGGCTGGATACTCAAAGGCTTGCATCCGGGAGACCGTGTCCGCAATCACACTTGCCTCGTTATGGGCGGGAATGGCGATGCGGAAACGAGTCGAGGGCCTTCGCCTTGCCCTCGTCGCCGCCGGGACCCCGCGTGCCGATGCCAGGGCAAGCAAATACCAGTACGCCATTGGAAAAAACACGATGACGAGCGTGGCTAGAGCTACAATGGTCGGAATCTGACCTAGCGAATTCATGCCTGCCCCTGGATATAACCGCTTCGACGGCGAACCTGAAACCCGTAGCTCCTGCTCACATCAAACTTCCGGAAGAACTCGCAAGGTTTCCATGAGCGCGTCTGTTGCTTGGAAGGGAAAGTACAGGGCTTTCTGAAGGCGAACTTGGTCCCTCCGAGCCAGTGCGCAAGCACTCGGCGGCGACCAACCGACGATTGGATCCTTCAGCGAATGTCGCCTCGATTCGATTGGCGTGATCTCCGGCGGTCTGCAACCGGTATCTCTATTGAAAGTTCTGCGGGACCGAATGGAAGTCCACAAGGTTTCATCGGCACAGCGAACATCCTCATATGGCTACATTCCCCGCAGTTCCACAAGCAATCGCCGATATCGAGAAACCAGAGTCAGATGCTCCCGACGCCTTGGCTGGGGTTCCAGAAGAGCCAAAGGTCCGACCAGCAATCGGGCCAGCGTGGCGGCCATCAAGATAAGCTTGTAGGCCCCGGCGGCCCCCCAGCCGTGGTTCTTACGGAAATATAGGATCTTGCCTCGATAAAGCCGCAGAAACATCTCAAGGGGAAGCTGTTTTGTGCTTTGGCCTTCGTAATGTATTACCGCGGCCTGTGGAACCCAAAAGAGGCGCCAGCCTCCTCTCCGGATACGAAAGCAGAGATCGACCTCTTCAGAGTAGATGAAATAGTCTTCATCCAAGAGCCCTACTTCATCCATCGCCGCTCGCCGCAACATTAGACAGGCGCCCTTGGCGACGTCAACTTCCCTCGGCTCTTCGGTGCTCCAGGCGGCCATGTCGTAACTGCCGTATGTCCACAAGGCATCCAGGTGGAACAGGCGCCACAATTCCCGCGAGAGCGTCGGCTGCGGATGGCAGGAGATCTGGAGTGATCGATCAGGATTGAGCAGGCGAGCACCAGCGGCGCCAGCCTCAGGGTGGTTCTCCATGAATTCGACCAGTTTCTCCAAAGAACCTGTCATCACTTGAGTGTCAGGGTTCAGCAAGAGAACGTAGTCCCCTACACATTGGCGAATCGCTCGGTTGTTGGCACGGGAGAAACCTTCGTTCTCTTGATTCGCGATGAGCCGGACTTGAGGGAAATGTTCTCGGACTGCCGGGACGGTCTCATCACTGGAGGCATTGTCAACAACCCAGACTTCAAAGTCATAGGTCGGCGGATCGGAAAAGACGCTGGCAAGGCAGCTCATCAGCAGATCTCGCGTATTCCAACTGACGATGACAATCGAAAGGTGCATGAGGTCTCAGTCTGAGGAGGCGGCTGAGCCAGCCCGTTGAGTGATGGCTTCCAAGGCGAGCACTCCACCCAGGAAGAGCCAGCCAAGGATGCTGGAGCGCATCCCCCGTAAGCCGATGTTGTAGACGAACGGCAGGACCCAGTCCCCGAACATGCCTGCGACAAGGGTTCCGGCCAAACCTCCCATGGCGCCGTACAGATAGGCCTTGGGGAAGCCGTGGGGAACCTTGTGACGCAGCCGCCAGGCAGCCCGGCCCACTTCCCAGGCAAACCACAAAAAGAAAGCCAGCCCCAGAAATCCCGTCTGAGCCACGATGTCCACGTAGTTGTTATGGGAGCTGAAACTCACATTGTAGCCACGTATGAAGTACAGAGGCGTATACCAGTAGTAATTGGCCGGTCCAAATCCCAGAAGAGGGTCCAATCTCACAATTTCACCCAAGATCTGCCAAGCCTCCAGGCGCGTGCTCAGGCTGTACTGATTATCGCCGACCATTACAAACTCAACGACTCTTTGCGAGTTGGCCAGCCCCACGACCGCGGCTGCAAGCCCTAAGGGAAGGCTCAGGCGCGGAGAGCAGGCAAGAAGGACAACGACTACGGCTGCAAGCGCCGGTATCCAGCCTGAAGACCAGCGGGTAGCTTCGAAC
>CAYGCA010000048.1:9599-15536 GCA_964348265.1 uncultured Anaerolineaceae bacterium
ATAAACATAGAACACGAGCGCAACGATCCCCAGCAAGGAAAGACGCCTTACCCGGCTGATCTGTTTGTTGATCATCGCCTGGCTGAAGCCCAGGGCTACGACCCAGACCAAGAGCAGGCTGCCCTCTGCGCCTCTCGTCACCAAGCCGGCGGTGATTTGCGCTAATGGAGGTATCACCCGCCTGAGGATCAGCAAGCCTCCGGCCGCCATGAAGACCCAGGTGAGAACCTGGAGCCAGCGGTAATCTCGGATATGGTTCCCCACCAGCAGGAAAGCCCCCGCCGAGAGGGCGAATACGGCCAGCCCGCCAAGCTGAGCGCGCAGCGGCGCGGGGTTGGCAGGCAACCACGGCAGCTGTCCAGCAGCAAAGGCGAGAAGTACCACGCCGACAAATGCCAGGAGAGGCAGGACGGTTCGCGAAGGGAAGAAGCTAGCCTGCTTCTGCCTGGCAGCGAGGCCCAACAACCACAACCCGATGAGCATCGGCAACATCAGCACTGTCGGGTTGAGATCGGTGCCGGTTCCGGTACCGACTTCGAAAGGCCCCAACAGGCCAGCCACGATCAAGCTCGCCAATCCCAGGGGCGGCCAACGGATGAAAACCACGACCGCTCCCAAACCCAGAAACATCCCAAGAATCAGGGTTAGATCGAATCGGCGGTGAAACGCCAGAAGGATAATGCCCACACTGAGAAGGAGAACACCCGGAACGACGAGCAGGCGCAGCCATCGACCTCGAGCTAAGTAGGCACTGTAGGCGGGAAGATTAGCCAATGTCTCGGGATTCATCTATGACCTGTCAACTCTCGCCTTTAGGATAATCCAAGGGATTTGACATCACTCTGGAGGTTGTTGCCGACGTCGGGCTGGACTCAGCGAAGAAGGCACTTTCGCAGCAGGCATGCGGCTTGAGGGAGCTCAGCAAGCCGGGCTTGAGCAGGAGAGCTGTCCGGCTTCACTTGTCCAAGCCGAAGAGCCTCCACAGCGCCCGACGGACAAGCGATCTGTAACGGTGCTCAACGCGCTTGAGGGAAACGGTAGATCCCTGAGACCCTTTATCAGGCGCAGGGATTGGCTTCTGAACCCAGGCTCGAACGGGGGCAGTTGTGGCATGGAAGGAAAGCTCGCCCTGCACATACTTGCGGGCGTTTTCCACAACTCCAGCTAAAGTCAGGAGGTGCTCACTCAGACGCTGCCAGTCGCCGATCTCAAAAGTCAATGCCGCCTCCCGGTCCATCAGGTGGTAGCTCAACTCCGAGCCTAGGCTTGTGACCACGGGCAGACCAGCGCCCATCATCTCCAAGAGGCGGGTCCGAGTTCCGTAAACGGTCTCGTAGTGATAGGCATCGATATTAATCCCAACATCGCTCTCACGATAGTAGGCGTCGATTCGCGACCAGGGTTGCCAGCCCAGCATGTGAAACCGAGAACTAAGTTCTGAGCCTTCAACTAAACCCTTGAATCGTTCGTAAACGTTGTCCGGACCTTGATAGGTGCTCGCCCCGACGGAGACAAATCGTATCCTCGGATCGGTCGCCATTGCGGATTGAAGCCCCTTGTAGAGGGAGTCAACGTCAGTCCAAGCGTTGTACCCGCCACACCAGAGGACAACAAAATCATCCTGCCCCACGCCATCTCCGCTCATCATCGAGCGCTCTATGCGGCCAGTGGTATCCCTGAAATCCGATGGGGACGCTCCAGGCGGCACCACCTCCACAAACTCGAAACCGAAAGTACGGCTGTTCAGCCGTCCGGTCATCGCCAACTGACCGACGAGCAAATGTCTTTGGGGCTCGCTGCAGACCGAGAAAAGGTCGCCGCTCTGCAGTATTTGTGACATAAACGCGATCGTCGTCTCGATGCCTCGATCCGACCTCGAACGATAGCTTGCTGCCTGCATGATCGTCAGCTGGTCGCCGTAGATGTCCATCCAGATAGGGTTTGGGGTCCTCAGCTTTGTCGCATACAGACAGTGGCCGAAATTCACGGCGACTACGCAATCCGGGCCGAAAGCGTCATGGGCGCTCTGGAGCTCCTTTGCCCACCCGTAATTGCCATATGGTATGGAGACAATGCTGAGCTGCTCAGCCCATTCAGGCGGAACGGGCAGACCGGACTCCCCTCCATCCTTACGGCTGCCGCACAAACAGATCGCGTGCCCAGCTCCGATGAGGGGCTGAAGGAACTGCCAGGTGCGATAGTGGGCCGCTTCGATCTTGTCGTTTGGAATTAGCTGTGGAGGAAGGGGGGCGACCAGCAGGATCTTGGCCATCTGGTATTAGGAAGTCGCAGTCTTCAAGCCGATGAGACTTCAAACAGAGGGAGGTTCTCTACGATCCATGCGTACAGGCGCTCGCAGCCTTCTCGGACGGAAACGGAAGGCCGCCAGTCCAGCTCTCGACGAGCTTTACGCACATCGCTGACATAGACCAGTTGATCGCCAGGCCGCCAATCGTCATAAGTCACCTGAATCTGATGGCCGATGAGCTCTTCCAAGAGAGGACCAAACTCAGCCCAGACACTGATAGTGTTCTCAGGGCCACCGCCAATGTTGTAGACTCTGCCAGCAGCGACAGCGATCGAATCAACAGCCGCTTCGTAGGCATCCAGGAAATCAGCGATGAATAGGATGTCTCGGACCTGCTTCCCATCCCCATATAACTTAATGGGCCAGACCTTGAGCGCAGCGATCATAAACCAAGCCACCCATCCCTGGTCCTCGACGCCGAATTGCCGGTAGCCGTAGATGCAGCTCTGACGCATGACCACCGTCCGTAGGCCGAAGATCCGAGCATAATCTCGCACATACTGGTCTCCGGCGCCCTTTGAGCAGCCGTATGGGGAATGAAAATCGAGGGGATGTGCTTCCGAGATGCCATCGGGCAGGCCCTCATAGCGATAGCGTGACGCCTCTTCCTCGAATCTGATATCCTCCATCCCTCCGTAGACTTTGTTCGTACTGCTATATATCAGGATCGGATCCTCCCCAACCTGCCGCACCGCCTCCAGAACATTGAACGACCCCAAGGCATTGTCTTCAAAATCCTGTCGCGGGTTCTGGACCGAGGAGGTGACAGCAACCTGGCCCGCCAGGTGATAGATCTCTTCCGCCCCCTCGCTGGCCCGGCACAGTTGTTCGAAATCCCGCAGATCGGCCTGGAAAAGCTTGAACGAATCAACTCCGTGTACTCGACGCAGCCATTCCAAATTCGCAATGCAGCCTGAACGAGAAAGGTTGTCATAAATCGTGACCGCATGCCCCTGGCCCAGGAGTCTATGGGCAAGATTGGAGCCGATGAATCCCGCTCCGCCGGTAATGAGCGTACGCTTTCTAGGCAAGAGTCAGCTCCTTGATGAATGGCAGCGAGGGCGGTTTGCAAAGTTTCAATGGTTTCTCAAAGGATGACCCTTGGAAGTGTGTTCGCAAGCAGATAGACCCCTTTCCAAATGCATTGTCAGGCGATTGATCCAATAACGGGTCGATTGGGCGAGTGGTCCACCGCTTCAACCAGCCTGACTGGGAGAAATGGACATGGCTTCCACCCTCTGAACCAGGCTAAGGAATTGCGGGACAATGACTGAGTAATCGTACTTCTCTTTCACGAGCCGGCGGGCGTTCTGTATGAGATGTCTGCGCAGGTTGGGCTGAGCGAACAAAGCCAGCACGGCTTCGGAAAACGCCTCCGGCGCATCTGCAATGAGCAGATGCTCACCGTGTACCGCGTCAAGACCTTCGGCCCCCAGGGAAGTCGCAACCACCGGAGTCCCAATCGCCATGGCCTCCAGAATCTTCAGGCGGGTTCCGCCTCCCAGTCGCATGGGCGCCAAGCTCACTGCTGCTGAGGCGACCATAGGGCGGGGATCGGGGAGATGTCCGGTCAGAATGACCCCCTCCTTGTCAGGA
Organism: uncultured Anaerolineaceae bacterium; assembly: GCA_964348265.1. Lineage (GTDB taxonomy): Bacteria > Chloroflexota > Anaerolineae > Anaerolineales > E44-bin32 > JBFJVD01. The sequence goes on from CAYGCA010000048.1 coordinate 13,504, forward strand.
GGAGGCGTGCTCCCATGATCGCCTGTTATCAATAACTCAGCGCTGGGCTCACGCCCTTTGATACGATCATAGATCTCGTCCAGAAACCAGATCATGGCATCATAGTTGGCGAAGTAGTTCAGCGAGCCGGTGAAGATCAATCTATGTGGCTGATAATCGTCTGGAACCGCCTCGTACTGGCCCAGGTCTATGCAGTTGGGAATGACCTCGATCGAGTCGAATCCTGGAACCAGACGTCGAAGCCTGGCAGCCTCCTCTTCTGAGGCGACCGTGCAGGCCTGGAAGTGGGGCAGGATCTTTCCGTAGTACCGGCGCAGCTTGAGCAGTGGAAGTTGATGGCGAAAGCTTTGAAGTAGGGAAGAGGCGGCGTTCTTCTTTGCCTCGAAACTTCCCAGCTCAACCTCTTCAAAAACGGCGGGCAGTCCGGCGAACGAAGACCAATAGCAGGCCGTCACCCACTGCGAGGCAACTACCAAGTCATACCGGCGCCTGAGAAGCTCGTTTTCGATCTCCTCCCGCATCAGCGAGGAATACATATCGACGATGACCCTAGGAGTCGGGCTCATGAATCCAATCAGCGCACGCGCGCCGCGGGGCCTGAAACGACGCAGAGCCACCGCCCTAACTTCATCGCAAAGCGCTTCTAGTTCTTGAGACGGACTGGCCGGAGGCGGGTCCGCAAAGGTTATGAGAGATACCTCATGTTCCTGGGCCAGCCCGCGCAGCAGACTATAGATGCGCAGCTTGGAGCCGTTATCGGGAGGATACGGATACCAGCCCGAGAGGAAGAGAATTCGCATTTGATCCTTAGACCAGATTCAGCCTTTCCTTGCGAGGCTGGGACATGAGTCCTTACGAGGGCATGGGGCCCCAGCGACGGCGAAGGAAATCCAGCATTCCACGCCACATTGCATCCCGGTGCTGATGCATCGCACGCCATCTCGGTTTCACACTCCAGCTGGCAAGGGTTCGCATTGTTTGCCACCATGCCAGCATCCAGGCAGATAGGGGGGCGTGGTGCTTGGCAAGCATCAAAAACCGGTTGCGAGTACTGTAATAGGTGACATATGGACTCGGCCGATAGTCTCGCTGCACGCCCTTGTGCCAAAGTTTGGCGTTCGGCACATGCATGATCCCCCAGCCCGCCTTAGCAGCGCGAAGACACCACTCGGTCTCTTCCCAATAATAGAAGAACCGCTCGTCCAACATGCCGATCGCCTCGATAACCTCACGACGCACTAGGATCGCGCAGCCCGAAATCCAATCTACAGGCCGGGGAGCCACAAACTGGCCTTCATCTGGTTCGTTCTGAGCAATATGCCTGGCCTCGAGACGTGAATCGAGGTTCCCACCCGCTGACTGAATGACCCCCGGCTCACCATGGTGGTAAACCATTGGCCCGACAATACCGATCTTTGGATTCCCCTCTCCGACCTCTACCAGCATCGAAATGCAATCTCGGTCCAGAATGGTATCTTCGTTCAAAACAAACACCCAGTCCGCCCCCTGATCTAGGGCGGCTCTAATTCCGACATTGTTGTTTCCAGCGTATCCACGATTCTCGGCGAGGGGGATGATCTTGACTTCGGGATGGGAGGCCCGGATGGCTTCCACCGATCCATCGGTCGAAGCATTGTCAAGCACCAGGATGGTGAGGTTTTCATGGGTCGACTGATGCTGCGAAGCCAGGCACTCAAGGGTGTCCTGACGGCGATTCGTATTTAGGATGACGCTGTAAACGTGTGGGGGCGGCATGGGGCGATCTTCGATCAGAGGGTTAATCCCCGCGTTTCGAGTTCGGCCGTGGCTGGCATGACCTTGTCGTCAGCTCTTTGCAGCCTCAGCCACTCGATCAAGCTGCCAAGACCGTCTTCGAAAGCCACCGACGGCTGATATCCCAGCAACCGCCGTGCCTTGCTGATATCGGCGAAACAATGCCGAATGTCCCCGGCCCGGTATTGATTCGTAATTTGGGGTTCTATGGACAGGCCAAGTTCCAGCGCGAGAGCTTGGGCAACTTCCAGGATGGATGT
>CAYGCA010000048.1:15572-17926 GCA_964348265.1 uncultured Anaerolineaceae bacterium
ACCCGTACCTATGTTGATCGCCTCGTAATTCGCTTCGTCACGATCCATGGCCAACAGCAACCCCTGCACGATATCCCGCACATGAACGAAATCCCGGCTCTGACGCCCGTCCTCGAACACGAGTGGAGGCTGGTCATTGAGCAGCCGACTGCTGAAGATCGCGACGACACCGGTGTAGGGATTGGAAAGCGCCTGCCGAGGCCCATAGACATTAAAGAATCGTAGTGCGACGGTTGGGATACTGTAGGCCCGGCCGACTGCCAGGCACATCTCCTCCTGATCTCGCTTGGAAATAGCGTAAATAGAGGTGGGGTGAAGTGGCTTGTGTTCGGCTGTGGGTATAGGCTTGAGCGGCTCCTTGTCTTCGTTAAAGGTGAACTCCCACTCCCTGTTGCCCATCTTTTGGCGCGTTCGGATAGGCGGGTAGATGGTCCTTCCATCCTCTGCGCGGTACGCGCCCTCACCGTAGATCGACATCGACGAAGCCACAATTAGCTTCTGCACTGAGTGGTCGCCATCGATCAAGCTCTCCAGCAAATGAGCTGTGCCCATGGTGTTGGCCGCCATATAACGCGTGATCTCATACATGGACTGACCGACGCCCACTTCGGCGGCCAGGTGATAAACAACCTCAACCTCTTTCAGCGCCTGAGACCAGATCCCCGGTTCCGTTACATCGGCCTGGATTCTCTCAGTCTCCGGCGGCAGCCAGCCTGGCCAGACCGGGTTTTCTCCATGGACCTGTTTGACGAGTGCGTCAAGCAGGCGCACATCATGCCCACCATCCAATAACGCGTCGACGAGGTGTGAGCCGATGAACCCGGCCCCACCGGTAACAAGGATTTTCATCACTTACCTCACAGTTGTTCTTTGGATAATGTTGATTTCCCTCGGATGCCGCCAAGTGCCACTTCGGGGTCGATACGGTGCGCACATATCCTTCCTAGTGGAGAGCGAGGCGACAAAGAGTCTCGTCTATCTCACGACTGGGGCCCAGCTTTGAAAGTGGGAGATCCTACGGCCGAGCCTAGCTCCGACCTTGAAGATCTGGCCCTAAACGCTGCTCGGACGGAGTATTGTGCGTCTGCGGGAGTGCTAGGAAATGTTCGATGCGCTGAACTGCCTTTTGCCAGGTCCAGTCGGCCGACACATACTCCCGGCCGGCTTCCCCCATTTGATCGCGCAGCGACGGATTTGATAGTAGGTGCTGGATCCTTTCGGCGAACTGCCTCGGATCTCGGGAGGTCAGATAGCCTGTTTCTCCGTCTACGATCGTCTCCCGAACACCGCCCTCTGCCACGCCGATGACGGGTGTACCGCAGGCCATTGCCTCCAAGGGCACGAGGCCGAAAGGTTCACGTACCGGTGAATAGACTAGCAGAGCCGCCTGGTTATACCGCAGGTTGAGAGTTTGTTGGTCGACCATGGTCTCAATCTCAACTTCAACGTCCCTTTCCTCCGCAAACTTGCTAACGAAGGTCCGCTCGCGCGGATCTTCGGCATTGGCTATGATTCGGAGCGTTGGACGATAGGAGCGCGGTATTTCGGCCAGAGCCTCGACGAGGAAATCATACCCCTTGTGCGGTTTCAAGACACCCACCGACAGCACGAAATCTCCCCTTTCGACCGAGGCGATCGGTCGAAAATGGTCGCAGTCAACGCCGAAGTAGCATACCTCGGGCCTACGTCTGTAGATCCGGTAAGCGTTCTCGGCAGTGAAACGAGAGTTCGCTAGCAGGCGAGTCGCGCGTTGCGTGCACGCACGATCGACGCTGATCACCCTGCGCTTGTAGAGCCCTATGAGAGGGTCAAACCGATCTACCTTTTGCCGCCAACCACTGTTGAGATAGGGACGGCCGATTGCCGCCTCATGTACGCTGCGCAGGGGCTCTTGGATGTGGTAGACCGATGGAGAACTCAGGTGGCTCAGGAGGGTCGGCGCCTGGGTCCAGAGACTGGGGTGAAGGTAGACCACGTCGTAGCCCACATGGTCTATTGCCACCGCGACCTGTTTGCCGAGGCTCGCCAAGCGGGATAGATCTCGCCAGCGCTGAATTTGGTTTAGTCTGCCCAGTGGACTTCTGAACAGAGGCAGTGGTTCGTAGTCGAAGATTCGATAACGTCGAGCGTAGGGTCTGAGATCGCAGAATTCGTGGTCTGCAGTGCTCAGCGAATAGATATCAAGAACATGCCTCTCTGACAATCGACGGGCCGTTTCAGACAGGGCGCGCTTGGCGCCGCCCGAAGGCAGGTTGTGGAATATGGCTATGCGCATCTTGGTCCTAGGCTGACCGTCCTTCCAGCACCTCGTCAAACACACCGGCCAGCTTCTTGGTGAGCCTCCTGCGGTCGAA
>CAYGCA010000048.1:17936-21000 GCA_964348265.1 uncultured Anaerolineaceae bacterium
AAACCCCCAGGGTCAGATGCAATCCACTTGAGCGCCCTAGTTACTCCCACTAGGTCGTGCCTGTCCACTACGCACCCCACGCCGGTAGCTTCGACCAGGTCGCTCGCGAATCCCTTTGGAACCACTGCGAGAACAGGCCTCCCGGCCTGCATATACTCGAACAACTTGCCCGGGCCCCAATCAGAGGGCAGAGTCAAGAGCAAAACGTGGGCCTTGTGCATCTCGCTTATTGCTGCAGAGTGAGCTATCCGTCTGGTTTGGTAGCCAACGACCCCCCGAGCAGGGGAGACGCTCAAACGGCCGAGCTCCTTCTGGGGAATGTGACCGATTAACCTAAGGTGCAATCTTTCCCGTACCTGCGGTTCAAGCTTCTCAAGTCCCCTCAGGATGACTTCCAGAGCTCCTTCGTACATGCTACCGGTATGGCAGATCAGTACCCGCCCATTACCTTTCATGCCCTCCGAAGATTGCGGAAGAAAGTCATCGGAATCAAATCCATTGGGAATCACCGTTACCTGACCGTCCAAACGCCTCTTTGCCGTTGCATTGCCTATTTCCTCCATCAGTTTGGGGGTTACAACAACAACGCGGTCGGGGGCCTGAAGCGCTTTCCTTTCAGTCAACTCATCGAGGTACCGTCTCCACCCATGGTGCGGATATTGAAGTTCAATCGATGTCCATGGGTCGCGGACATCCGCGGTCCAGGGTCGATTTGTCAGGCGGTTGAGGATCATCCCACTGAGGAGCGCTGACCATGGAGGAGACGTGGTGAAGATCATATCGATGCTTTCATCCTCGATAATTCGTCGCGCCAACGACACGATTCGAAGAGACCAGTAGAACTCAGCATCTATGGGTGGATCTTGAACTAGGAACAAAGGCGCCAGCAGGGTTCGCCTTATGCGCCTGGCCAGGTTTTCTGTATTGGCGTTCGCGACCGTAGTCTCCTGGGAACCGTTCGAGTAGACCGGGCTGCGGGCGTCGCGCGCTTTCCACCGAAGCCACCTCTGCAAGCGGTGTACAGGCCGGGGGGTAGGCGTGGGTATCCGCCAGACTCGCACTGAACGCGGGATATCGCTCAAAAGGGTCTCATCGATCCCTTCCAAAGGCGATCGATCCGTGGTGATTACGTAGGGCTGCCAACCGAATTCCGAAAGGTACTTAACAAATTTGGCCGGCCGAAAGGATCCGCTACTGGCAATCGGCGGGAAGCGATGGGCGATGATAAGGACTCTCTTCATAGGTTATGAGCCAGCAACTTGCTCAACGAGTTCCAGGATTTCTCCCACCATACGCTGCTCATCGAATTTGCTTTCAGCGATCGCACGCATTTGCTCCTGGCCCTCTCGCTTCTTATCCACAGGCCACTCAGCGTAGGCGAGCAGCTTTTCTTGCAGGTCCGTCTCCGTAGCGAAGATGTTCTCAGGCGGCAGAACTTCCTCTACTCCGTCCCAGCAATGGCTCAGGCAATAGCACCCGGACGCCATGCCTTCGAGCAAGGAGACCTGCTGCCCTTCAGAAAAACTGGCCGAGATGAGGACGTCTATCCCTCGAAACCAGGTTGAAGGATCTTCAATGCGACCCAAGAAACGGACCTGATCGGCGACCTCCAACCGATCAACAAGGCTGTGGAGCGCGTGCCAATAGTCAAGGCTGGTTTTTGTTGGCTCGCCTCCTAAGGAGAGCTGCCAGGGGATGCTCTTCGGCAGGTCACTCAACGCACAGATGACGCTGTAGATCCGTTTGCGCGGTATGAGATTTCCCAGCATCCCAATGCGCCAAGCGAAAGTCCTCTGAGTTAATTCAAACCGGCGCAAATCCACCCCATTGTGGATCACTGCCGATCTTCCCTCGGAGATTGGGATCTGGTTCAGAAACCGTGAACGCATCGCCCCACTCACGAAGATTGCACGATCAACCTTTTCCCAGTGAATATCAGTAATGCTTTCACCTAGCACTTCTGTCCTATGCGCTCTGACGATCCTCCTCGATCTAACCGGCTGGGTTGATGCCAGGGCTGCCAGCGGGCCGGCCCATTCAAAAAAGACAATGTCCTGTCTGTTCATGAACCCGCGAAGCTGACTCACCAAGAGTAATTCGTTCACGCGCGACCCGATCAGGGGAAGGCGCACAAACCGGGGCACGAATCGCTCAACGATATGTCGCTGGTTCAGCTCCGCCTCTATTGGCCGGAAGAAGTGATCGGTTCCATCCAGCACAACCCCCACTCTTAGCTGGCTCCTGCTTCTTCTAGACATTCTCGCCTTGTCAGTTTCGAGTCTGAAGAGATTCGCCCTTCAGACTCGAAGGAGATCCATCCTGTGGACAAAGTCCAAGTATGCAACCGACATGATCTTCGCGGCCCCCAAAGGCTAGCCACCGTGCATGCAGAGTAATGCCGAAGCGCCTACTGTGGAGAACAAGGAGAGACCACCCCGCTCCCAGTTCCTTGAGAAACAATTGTCATTGAATTCACTCCAGGGATCGGCGCGATCTAACGGTCTTGGCGAGGGCCACAAACGAGATTAGAAGCAAGACTGGTGCGAGTCCAATCGCCAGACCTGCAAGAGGAGAGGACCTCATTCCAACACTCGGCTCCACTGTCTCCTGCCCAACAAGAGGGGCATGCTGAACAGGGGTTGGGCTTGAGGTTGGAGCCGGTGTGGGGGAAGGCGTCTCAGAAGGAGCAGCGGTCTCTCTTCTCGGGCGGTCCATAGGCTCCTTATGGGGGACATCAAGGATGAGGTATTGATAATAGACCGACTGTGCATCGCGCGTGTACGCCGCGTGCAGAATATTACCTTCCGTGATGGCCAGATTGGGATTATTGAGCTCGCTCGTTACGCCGGTATTCTCCGGGCCGGCGATCAGTTCTGGTTGCGACCATGTCGAGTCCCGTCGTGTGACGTAGTAAAGCTCCATATCGTTCGAATAGAGAAGGTGGACTATTCCCTCAGCGTCGACGACGATTGCTGGAGGCCCCTGCAGGCCTCCCCCCCGGTAGAGAGCAGGTATCTCCAGACGAGGGGACCAGGTTAAGCCTCCGTCAGTTGAGGCGCGATAG
>CAYGCA010000049.1:0-3176 GCA_964348265.1 uncultured Anaerolineaceae bacterium
GATACACCTTTTCACCTTATTATTCATAGCATCTGCGCCGAAGGCGCACTAGGTACCACTCGACTCCCAGAATCGCTCGTGGATTTGAATGGCCTCCTCCTCCAATATGGGCCCGATCACCTCGATATGGCGTGCCCCTTGAGCGAAAATGTCTCGGCACGAAACCAGAAGACTCGGGCCAACGATCCTACCCAGCGCCTCTGCCGGACAACCGAAGACGACAGTAGATATTCCCACCCAGTAGATTCCCCCCGCGCACATCGGGCACGGCTCTGTACTCGTATACAGCACACTCTCCCTTACGACGCCTACAGGAAGATCTTTGGAGGCCCGGCGAACCAAGTTCATTTCTGCATGGCCCGTCAGATCCCTTTCCGTGTTCACCGTGTTCAGAGCCGTCAAGACAACTTCTCCGTCGTTCACCAAAAGAGCGCCAAACGGATGGTCGCCCCGCTTGACCGCGGATTCGGCCAGAAGCAGGCACTGGCGGATAAATCTCTCGTTCTCATGGTTCATGCAAGGCCTCCTGGCAAGGCTCGGCTGGCGGACGGGGAAGGGGCTCAACCTACGATGTATCGGAGGCCCTCGTCGTGATGGGTCCCCAATCGAAGGCCGTAGTCTACTTGTGCAGGCGTCGTTCAGACGCACCCGCTACCTGGCGCGCCTGTTCCTAGCCCCCCCCGACCTCAATTGTCTCGCTCGCCAAAACGACAGGCAGGTTGGGCAGGGACTGATAGTAATCCAGAAAGCGATTGGTCTCGGGAGATTGGTAGCTGCGGATCTCCTCGGCCCAGCGGTAGCCGACCGACTGGTAGAGCAGTTCAACTGTCAGAGTGAAAGGACCCGGCGCGTCGCCTAAGTCTACGAGGTATTCGATGGCATCCCGGCCGCCAAGGAAGTCTTCGTCTTCTACTGCCCGACCGCGAACTGCGATCTCGTCAACCTGATTGTCCAAGTCCAAACCGGTCGGAAGCAAACGGTTGTCTTTTAGGTATGCATTTGCTTGAAGGAGGCTGGTCGTGATCCCCCCGGTCGTTCCCCTGAGAATGGTTTCGTAGATCTGGACCTGCCCCTGATTCACAATCGCCAAGTAATGAGGCTCGAATGCTGAAGGATCAAGGTCATTGTCATTGTCGACGATCGAGCCGTCCGGTCGAAAGCCACCTGATTCGAAAACGACCTCCTCGTTGGCATCCCGGACAAGGAAACGAATCCAGACCCGGCGGGACGGATAGCCCGTGGGGAGTTTGTGGCCACTCTGACTCTCAACGAGCAAGTTTACCCGCAACCGTGAGCCAGACACCTGAGCGCCTTCCAGAACCAGATTGGCGGTCCGATTCTGCAACAAGTCCAACGCTCGCTCGATAGCAGCTGCGAAGTCCGCTTCCGAGGCGGGTGTTGCCAATTCACCCGCAAAGACCTTCAGCATCTCAAGCATGTAGACGTTTCCCCCCACGAAGGTGTGCTGGGCATACGGGCTCCGCAGCTTCACACTCGTGGTGGCAATCCGCACGCCTCCTTGAGCCTCCGGCATATGGCAGTCCTGACAAGTCTCGCTCCCACGGTAGTCGCTCTGAAACCACTCAAGGTAGGTCATCTGGAGCGGAAGCCCGCTGGCAGCTTCCTCGGAGGTGCTGGAAAGGGGGTTGTAGAAAGTGTGGCAACTGGCACATAGCTCAGATTGTGTAATATGAAGGCTCTGGACGGGGTTATAGCCAGAGGCGCGGCGCATCTCCTCAGCCAACGCTTCGTCAACCGAATAGGGCCCAAAACTGAGCCTATCCCCCAAGGGTAGCTCCGCATCGATCTCGAAGCCCCCACTGTAGCTGGTGGGAAGACCCAGACCTTCTTCACGAATCTGATGGCAAAGTGTGCAGGAGACGCCGTCCATCGCCAGTGGATACAGTTCGTTTTCGGAGGATAGGAGACCCTCACCAAACAACGCTGGTTGGCCGCCCTCCGCAAGCACGGTGAAATGCGCCATGGGCATGTGGCATGCCGCACACACATCTTCAATGTCGGTCTGGAGGGCTGGGCTCCTGAGAATCTCAGCTCTCACCGTTGCCTGCCAGAACGGATCGCGAGCGGCGTTGGCTTCGAGCGAGGCTTGCCACTGCTTATCGATCGAGACGTCTGCGCCGGCCTCATCAACCAGGTGGGCATGGCATGGCGTGCAGACGCCTGAAGCCGCGAACAACCTGCCACGGGCGGTTGGCAGCGGCATGCCGGGATGACTTTCCACTATTCCAGAATCTGGCACCCTTGAGGCAGTCGACGTGGCCGTCGGCGGGGGTGTGCTGGTGATTGGCGCAAGAGTAGGCTGAAGCGTGGGTGTGGGGCCAGCAGGCGAGGAACACGCCGCCAGAATCAAGAGACCAGCGAGCAAAGCGAACGCCGCCTGGTTCTTCACCTATGACTCCGAATGAAGAGTCGCTTCGTCTGACGGACCCGGAAGCTCGGGGAGAGGCTGAGCTCTTCTATCGAGGCATCCGTTGGGCCAAATCGGCAGGCCTACTCCCCTGCCTAGCCTGCTGGCACGGAATAGGCATCGAAGTCGGCGACAGGATCATCGGGATTTGCAGAATTCCACATTTGAGCCAATCTCTCAAGGGAGACGCCCACATTCTCGCGCCGGTTGATGCCCGCCCGATATTCACCGGGCTGATTCATCTTCTCGACCAGAGTAGGATCGGTTTCGATTCCGGCACGGATCGTGCCCTTGATGTCGATGGTCGGGTGCAGGCGGCCGATGCCGGGAAGCGTGATTGGCCTCGCTCGGACCAGGTACCAAAAAGCCAGCTCGCCCATGGTCTGGAGCAACCCGTGCACCTGATCCGCGGTCAACTCACTTTTTTCAGCCAGGAAGCTCACAACCTCTTCGACCTCAACTGGATCTTCCATCTCCAGTTCGGGGCGGTAGGCCCGAATCACGTCTCTCATCGTTGCCATTGTCAGACCTCCGGGGATCGGGTGGATTTGTGCGGCCTTTGGGCAGTTCGTCGTCCTACCAGCGTTGGTCCCAATCATAACATCGCCGACAGGGCTGGTAAAACCTCAATCGGGAACCGCCTGAAGCAGGAGGGAACTACGAGCCGTACGGCGGCGGTTCACCAGTGTGAGGGAGGCAGCAAGGGCAGCAGTGAGCCACGCAACTCAGGTGCACGAACGCTGAGTCG
>CAYGCA010000049.1:3186-10681 GCA_964348265.1 uncultured Anaerolineaceae bacterium
CTTGAGCCTTTTCTTGGAGCCGGGCGGGGTTGCGCGTGAGTTCGGCCCCGACTGCCCGGATGTCGGCTTCCGCGAGTATGCGCCTGGCCGCCTTCCGCCCAATCTCGACTGCGAAATTCGTTCCCCGGTCCCACGGATACACCTGGCTCATGTTGGCCATCCACAATCCCGGTATCGGCGTCTTCAGGTCGGGAATACTTAGGGAATGATTGACCGGTGGCACAGGCTGGGCATATGGTGTGCGCCAAAGCCATGCCTCCCTCACCCAGTCCGGCCTGAATCGGTGATTGACTCGTTCAAGAGCAGGCAGGAAGCGGGCCAGCAACTCATCTTGAGTGAGCGTGAAGTATTCATGCTCCGGCGGCAGATAATCGCCGCAATAGATGATGTGATCACCTCCAAAGTATTCAGGGGAAAGATAGTTGGTATGTTCAACCAACGCTAGAAAGGGAAAGCCTGCCGATTTGGGCAAGTTATGCCAGTAGACGCCTCCCTCGGAAAGCCTATGCTTGAGGGCAAGGATCATCACTACCGCACCCATCGACTTAAGCGCAGAAAGCCCCTCAAGGTAGTTGCTGGGCAACGAAGGCACCGTCTTGGCCATCAGCTTTGGTGAAAGCGTGACAAGACATTGGTCAAACGACTCCTGGTCTTCGGAGTGGCGCAACATCAAACCTCCTTGTGGCAGTGGTTCGAGCCTCTCCACAGGCGCCCGGAGCCGAATGTCGACACCCGCGGTCCGCAAATGCTCGGCCAGGGCGTCCATAAAGGCCTGGAAGCCGCCTTCGAAGGTTCCAAGACGCGGTGTCCGGGCGTTCAAACGCGCCCAGAACCAGGCCATGTTGACCTCCTCTACATGCGGGCCGAATTTGCCCTCAAGAAGCGGTCGCCACAGAGTCTCGAAGCAATGAGCGCCCATGTGGCGGCGCAGCCAGTCGGTGGCCGTCACTTTCTCGAGGGGTTCCCATCGGATTGCGAGCAGGTATAGGCCGACAAGGCCAGCACGAAGTGCTTCAATCGGCGATAGGCCTGGGAACCTCAAGACATGAAGCACCCTTGCGAGCGACCCTGCGCCGGGCAAATCGTCCACCCATGTCAATCCAGGCAAGATCTTTGAAAGGGGACCGTCCAAAGGGTAGAAACCGCCACCATGGTAGACAGCGGTCATTGGCCAAGGGAAGAGCACTTTGTCGCCCCACCCAAGCTCGTCGATCAAGCCAAGGATATGCCTGTCACTGGCGAACCAATGGTGGTAGTACTTCTCAACCGACCAGTCCCAGCGTGCACGTTTGAAACCTGCCGCCAGACCACCCACTTGGCCGTCGGCCTCGAAAACGGTGACTTTGCAGCCAGCCTGAACCAAGTCGTAGGCTGCGGCTAGGCCCCCGGCACCTGCACCAACGATCGCTACCTTCGTCAAGCAGTGGCTTCTCCAGCGACCTCAGACTGGACTTGTCTCCAGCTTAAGCTCTCACGAGTCGCATAGTAAGCTCCCAGGAGCGTTATGGGGAGCCAAAGCGCGGCATGCAGGACAAGGGTGTATCCGGCCGCCAAAGGGCCAGGGATCTGATAAGCCTCAAGGACCGCGATTCCCGGCGCGTCAAAGGTCCCAATGTAGCCCGGGGCGGATGGCAGGGTTGTGGCCAGGTTGACAATGCCGTTCATTAACATCAGTGCAAAGAAGCTGACCTCAAAGGGGAAAGCCTGCATAACAAACCAGTATTTGCCAGTTTCGAACAGCCAGATTACGACGGAGGTTACCAACACCATGGCGACGTCTGCGGAGGAGCGCAGACTGGCCAAACCTCCCAAGAACCGCTCCGCCAGTTCGAAAACACGCGGCCTGAGGGCAGCGGGAAGGAGTGCATCGGCGAACCAACTCATCAGGTTCAGGGCCCGCTGCGGAAAGAGCGCCATCAGAAGAAAGAGCAGAACAGCTGCGGAGAAGGCGACCGCACCCCAAATCGCTACACTCTGAATACTGCCAGCGATTCCGGACTCGTCTGTAAGGCCAGCAAGTTCAGGCAGATTCAGGAAGCTAAAGGCAAGCATCACCACGCCGTCGAAGGTGCGCTCGACCATGATGGTAGCCAGGGAGGCCGAAATCGAAACCCCTTCGCGCCGCCGCAACACAAATGCTCTGAGAATCTCTCCAGCTCGAGCCGGATAGATATTGTTCCCCATGTACCCGATCGCCACCATGGGGAACAGCTTTGCGCTCGGGACTGGTTTCACGGGTCGGAGTAAATAATGCCAGCGCCAGGCACGCGCCCAAACAGCGAGAAAGTAGACTCCGATCCCAGGCAAAAGCCACAAGTAGTTGGCTCCGCGCAGCGCCGACCAAACATCGCTTAGACGCAGGCCGCGCAGAGCCAACCAAAGAAAGGCACCGCTAATGAGCAGGCCGAGCCAGAACTGCCAACGTTTCAAGCCACCTCCGAACCGAGACTGGGCCCGCATCTGCGCCTCCCGCGGGCGGCTGGATTTTACCATGCTGATCGTAGCCACATTACCGACCTGTCGGAGGAATATCGCCCATAAGGGCTGGCCATCAAGGCTGGGAGGAGCCTCAGTCGGATTTCAGGATTCAAGTTCATCGTCAGGGTGAAGGATCTGCAAAAGGAGCCAAGGCCAGCTTCTCACGGAGGCCATTTCGAAAAGGCACCACCCTGTTCGGAGAGGAACCTTGGGAAAGCTGCCTCAGAATGGCCAGCGGCTTCGATTCGGGCGATCTCCACGCGGGGACTCCAGCCAGCGGCCATGGCGTCCACTCGTCGCACAGGTCTACAGAGAGTAGTCGGGTTCACAACCCTGCGAGAAAGACGCAAACCGGGCTCCCTCGCTGGGATCCTTGGCTAGCGCTTGCCGGTGTGACGCCACGGTTCTGGCGGGCATGGCTTAGGCCCACCGAGACTTAGGAGGAGGCACTCGTCGATGCTCGAAAAGGCTGACGGAGGGAGAGCAACCTCGGGTAGGCTGCAGGAAAGTGCTATCGACCTTTGCCCAGGCCTTGTACGAGGGTCCCTACGAGTCTTCCCAGGGCCGCCAATCTCTTTGCCCATCTTTGCGAATATAACAGCGGAATCAGGTGCTGAAAGATCCGGTGGACTTGGACCGAGTCAGGTAGCCAATAGAACTCTCGCCGGAGATCAAGCCGATCATAGCTGATCACCTTTGGATTCGTCATCGCAAGCAACCCCCATTCGCCCCCCACTCGACCCAACCCGCTCGCCTTGACGCCACCCCAGGGAACATCGGGCGCAAAGAACGGCCACAGATGGTCGTTCACCGCCACTGTGCCCACTTGAAGCTCTTGAGCAACCTTCCAGGCACGTTCGCGATCCTTCGACCAGACGCTTGCGGTCAGGCCATGGACGGTATCGTTAGCCATCTCGACCGCCTGTCGGTCACTGCTGAACTTCGTGACGCACAGCACAGGGCCAAAGGTCTCCTCCTGCATGACTCTCATGTCTGGATGGGTATCCACGAGCAGGGTCGGCTTGAATACAGGAGCTGAGATGCCTTCGAGCCGGCCTCCTCCGATGAGCGCTTGTGCCCCGCTCTGCAGCGCTTCCTGTACATGCTGCTCGACATGGGTTAAGAACACCTCATCAGATAGAGCCGTCACTTCGCCGGCGCCGGGGCGCGTGTCGGTCGTAGTTCGCAAGTTGCTCACTCGAGATCTCAGTCGATCGGTAAACTTCTGAGCGATAGCTTCCTGCACAAACAGGCGGGAAACCGCACCGCACATCTGACCGCTCATGGCGAATGCGAACGTGAGGGCCGCGTCGACCGCTCTCTCAATCTGGGCATCGTCGCAGACGATCATAGCGTTGTTACCACCCAATTCAAGGGTCACCGGAATCAGCTGTTGTCCAGCGGCACCACCCACCTTTCTGCCCGTTTGGCTGCTTCCGATGAACGCTATGTGATCGACACCGGCATGCACCAGAGCCTGTCCGGTTTCAGCGGATCCAATAACAACTTGAAAAATACCCTCTGGCAGGTCAGACTGGTAGAGCAGTTCCTGGACCTTGAGGGCGGTCAGGGGTGTCAACTCTGAGGGCTTGTGGACAACAGCGTTCCCGGCAATCAGAGCTGCAAACGTCGATTGCATGCTCATGAGGATCGGGAAGTTAAAAGGCGAAATAATGCCCACGACCCCAAGAGGTTCCTGGACAACGTAGGTGCGTTTGGTGATATGAACAACCCCATGGCGCAGGCGTCGTGGACGGAGTGCCCGTGGCGCCAGTCTCGCGTACCCCGCTAGACTGGTCAAGACCAGGAATACGTCAGCGACAAGCGCCACCGTCTCACCTTTTCCCGTCTCCTGCGAGACCAGGGCAGCGATCTCGTCCGCCTGATCGACAAACCCCTCTTGGATCGGCTTCAAGATCCTAAGGCGCTCTCGCAGGGACCGCGCACCCCACTCCCTCTGGGCAAGTCGCGCTCGAGCGACAGCCGCCCGCACGTCCGCCTCGCTGTGGGCACGGACAGAGCCCAGGACTTCCCCAGTATTCGGGTTGCGCGCCAAAATCTCTTCTGGGACCGCCTTGGCTACAGAGGGCTTTGAATCACTCATCCGCTGCACCTCCCACACTCAGTGCAAGTCTCGGCTGATCATGTCGACTCACCCTGCGGAGATCTCGCACGCTAGGTTTCAGACAACAGATAGAGGATTTCCAAGAATGGGGCCCAGTCATCCTTCGTCCCCTACTATTCGATCCGGAAAACCTGCACCGATTTAAGCGAGCCACCTTCAATAAGGAATGAAAACACGTGCACGTTCTCGAACTCGAAGCGCCGTCCATCCAAATGACGGCGCCCTAAACTCATTATTCCACGGAAGATCTTGACTGGCGGAGAGATTAGCCTGGATGAAGTAGTACGCCCCTCAGACTGATTCCATGGGCGTCGGAATCATCTGTTCGAGGATTCTCTCAAGTGCCATACTGTGGCTGCATAAACCTCGCGTTAGGAAGAAATCACAATCGCAATTCCACTCACCATCCCTAAACTCAACGAAGTGGGCGTTGTTCTCTCCTTCAAACCTCGCTCGAAAACTCTCAAACTGGATGCGCCCGCGTTCCTCCGCGTAGCGCTTGGCTTTCTCAATCTTCCCAATCATTCCATAGTCCATGGCTCCTCCTGAAAGGTGTGGGTAAACAAAAAGGCACGCGGACTCTTCTAGCCTCGTGCCTGTGGTGGGCAATGCTGGAATTGTATTGCCACTTCCCTCATCGCAGGTTTCATCCTATTTCGTCGGTGATTTCAAGTATAGGCTTACCCGTCCAAAGAGTCAATGGCCGATCGTTTGGCTCAGTTTCCCATGAGGAGGGGAATCAGTTGGCCAATCGAGCTTATCACGGGGCAAGCGGCCTCCGGAAACAACCCAGCGGGGTCCAAAAGCACCGGCTGCATTCCGGCCTCGCCTGCCCCCACCACATCTGCAAAGTAGTTATCCCCGACGTAGACGGATGCTTCTGGCGCCACGTCTAGACGAGCGGCAGCGTGCCGGAACACGCGTGGATCAGGCTTCCACCATCCGGTTTCACCGGCGGCCAGCATAAGGTCGAAGGCTTCGGCAATGCCGAGTGAGGTCACCAGGTCGTCCAATGGGTCGTCCCGATTGGAGAGGAGACCAAGCTTGAAACCCTTCTTCCGCAGGTAGTTTAAGGTCGGCAGGACATCTTCCGGCACGCGATCCAGAGGTTGATACTCCTGGACCATCCACTGGTATAAGATCTCCGCCTTCTGGTCAAGCTCCCCTTGAGGGACGCCAAGTATCTTGAGGTGACGGCGTACGTGGCGGATCCACAGGGCCTCGGGTTGATCGCCGGCGGCAGCTACATCCTCTTCAAATTCATCTGAGCCGGCCCAATAGGCGTGGACCCACCGCTCGGCTTCTCGCTTCGCCTCTCCGGTGGCCTCTACGCCTAATTCAGCAGCAAGCCGGTGAAAGGTTGGTATGCCGGGCGGATCGTTGACCCGGAGGGTACCGTCCAAGTCAAAGATCACGGCGAGTATCCCGTTCAGAGGGATTCCTGCGTTCTGCATTGGATTACTCTTCCGTTCGAACGTCGACCGGCAAAATGATCGGCCTTCCTCCCGGGCCACCAGAGCCCATCCCCGGGGATAGACAGCCATGCCTTACCGATCCTTTCAGGAAGACCCTGTGTTCGTGTCTCCGACAAGGGTCACCAGCCGAATCAGAATCTGACATCCCATCCCTAGCGGGAGGGTATGCGAGCCGGGCCAAGCCTCTCTTCCGATCCAAGTCCATCAAGACATCAATCCTGACAGAAGGGCCGGCTGGACCTTCGACTGGTATTGAGAGGAGACACAGATCGATCGCCCTCGCGCTTTACGGAGGCCCTGCTGGACGGACAGGCTAGCCGCCGATATACGACATCTCCACTTTCGGCAACCCAACCGTTTCGGAGGAGCGGATTTCAGAATAGCGATCGATTCTGCCGCGCCAGATTTCCGAAACGAACCGCGCGATCTGGCCATCGGTGGCCCCATTTCGGAGCAGTTGCCTAAAGTCGTGGCCTTGAAGGGCGAATAGGCAAGTGAAAAGCTTCCCGTCTGCGGACAGGCGCACGCGCGTGCAATCACTGCAGAAGGGCTGTGTGACTGAGGCGATGATACCGATCTCGCCACCTCCGTCGAGATAGCGGTAGCGATTGGCAACCTCACCACGGTAGTTTGGCTCCAATGGCTCAATTGGGAGCTCACGATGGATGATCTTCGCGATCTCGTGCGCTGGTACAACGTCATCGAGCCGCCAACCATTACTGCTGCCAACATCCATGTACTCGATGATGCGCAGAATATGGCCCGAATCATGAAAGTAGCGCGCCATCGGCAGAATGTCCTGATCGTTCAGGCCCCGCTTGACGACCATATTGACCTTGACGGGTGTAAGACCGGCCTGGGCAGCTGCCTCGATGCCTTCCAGCACCCTCTCAACAGGAAAATCAACGTCGTTCATGGCATTGAAGACCGCGCTGTCAAGGGAGTCGAGACTGACTGTGACCCGCGCCAAGCCCGCGTCTCTCCCGCCCTCCTGGCAAGGAGCGAACCATTGGTTGTGAGCGTTAGATCTTCTATGCCGGGAATTCGGGCCAGCATCTCGATTAGGCGCTCAATCTGGCGCCGTAGGAGCGGCTCGCCGCCCGTTAGCCGGACCTTCCGCACCCCGTTCTCAACCAGAATTCGGGCCAGGCGATCGATCTCCTCGAACGTCAGGAGTTCATCCCGGTCGAGGAATGCATAGTCACGGCCAAAGACTTCCTTGGGCATACAGTAGACACAGCGAAAATTGCAGCGGTCTGTCACTGAAATGCGAAGATCCCTGAGCGGGCGTCCGAGAGTATCGGATGGTGTCGCCTGGTTCCACAACCCCACCGTTCAGGTCCACCCAGGCCTTCTCAATTGCCAGCACTGGCGCTGCAATCACTGTGACGGTCTCATCATCAGTCAGTGGCTCGGT
>CAYGCA010000049.1:10691-20194 GCA_964348265.1 uncultured Anaerolineaceae bacterium
AGTTCATGTCTTTCAGCGAGTGATCCGTCTTTGGCCATCCCTCTTATCCGTCCATCTTCCTCGCAGGGAGTTGGTCGATTCTATCACAAGCATCTTCTCCAGCCCGTGAAAGGTGCCGAAAGGCGGATCTGCAATCTTCTCGGCGAGTGTCCCCATTTGGCCGAGTCCGGACCACGCGGCCAGCGAGGTATAATCGCAGACTGAAAGGAGCTTCAATGAGCGATCAACCGCGCCGCAGCCTCGTTCCCAGAGGGAGCGGAGGCTTTGTCGACGAACTGACTATGCGAGTTAAGCTGGTGCTGAGGCTGATGGCCGACGGGCGGATCAACCCGCTGCTCAAACTGCTCCCTATCGCTTCGATCATCTACCTCTTTGTGCCTGATCTGGCGCCAGGGCCGGTCGACGACGCCGCTGTGATCTGGCTGGGCGCCTACCTATTTGTGGAACTCTGCCCGGCTGACGTTGTTGAAGAACATTTGGACGAACTCAGGTCGGTCGTCGAAGGGGAGTGGAAAGAGGTGGACCGCGGTTCAGGCGATGGTGGAAGGGCCGGATAGGGCCAGCTTCCAAAGCCTACTCCTATTCTGGTGAGCCTTGGCGCCTTGTAGCGCCCGTGCCTAGGTTGTCCGATCACCCACACTTCAAGAAAGAGCCCAGCTACCATCAGGGTGTTGGCGGCGGTGTCCGCGTGGCGGTCGGCGTTTCCGTCGGAGGACTCGTCTGACTTGGCGTTGGAGTTAGAACCCCTCCGAGGGTCCACAATCGAATCACGACCTGCCCGAGCGCGCCGAGCAAGCCCTGATCCTGGCCGTTATAGAAGGCGCGCACAGCGCCGCCATTGCCGGTTGTTACCTCGACCACTTGCTCACCCTGCGCCTCAACGAAATCCCCAGGCACCAACCTGCCACGGAAGACGTCTTCTCCGTCCGCAATAACACTGACCCAGACTCGCTTCTCAGCCAGGATGCGGACGTTGACGGCTCCTGTTACGTCCGGCAATAACGGTAGCGTTGGGATAGTCGTTGGTTGAGGAGGCGAGTTTGCCGCTTCTGGTAGAACCGCTTCGGCAAGCGGGATCGGTTCAGTGGCAGGAAGTAGCTGGGTCGGTGTAGGGGTTGGGACCAGCAATCCAGAAGCCCTCTCAGCCGCCTCTGTGCGTTCTCTAAGGGAAGCCATGACCCAACTGACCCCCCAAACAAAGACAGCCAAGATAGATAGTGTAATCGCAGCTGCTACGAATAGATCGGAGGATAGCCAGCGTGGTCGACGCGAGGCAATCTGCACGGAGGGTCGCGTCGTGGCCTCGTCGAACGTGGCTGCAGCCTGACGAGCAGGACGGCGTGACTGTAGCCTGTCTGCGTAATCGAGCAGGATGACGTCGGCATCCAGCCCAAGAAAAGCAGCATAGTTCCGCAGAAAGCCACGCGCCTGGACAGGCGAAGGCAGGGCCTCAAATTCGCCTCGCTCAAGTTTTTCCAAGTGGTGGGTGCGGATTCGAATGGCGCGCTCGACCTCTTCCAAGGTGAGCCCCAGGCGCTCGCGGCTCTCTCGCAGGATGCTACCAATCTCTTCCATGGCAGAGGAGGCAGAGGTGAGGCCCCTACGGATAGGGATGAATCGCCATCCGCAACCCCGCTTGAACCAGGATTCAGGCCTCGCCTATGGAGTCACCGGGCCCTTCCGCCTCCGTTCCTGTCAGCGTGGGCTGCTCAGTCCCTGATTCCGCCTCAAGCTCTTGGGTGGAAGCTTCCTCGATTCCCTGGGCGCGCTCGGCGTCCGCTTCTGCTTCGAGTTCAGCCTGTAATTCGGCAAACCTCTCTTCAAACGCGGGCTGAGCTTCCCCCTCGATGGCATAGGCCGATTCAGGTGGCTCACCTTCGCGGTGAACGAGCAAAGTGAGTTCAGGTATGAGATCGATGGTCAAACGCACCTTGGCCCCATGCACCCCCAAAGTCTTAATCGGTTCGCTCTCGATCTGCCGCCGATCGACTTCGACGCCCGTGTGTTCTTTGATTGCTTCGCTGAGCATGGCCGCAGTGATTGAACCATAAAGCTTGCCCGTCTCGCTTGCCTTCACCGGGAAGGTCAGTTTCAGGCCGGCCAGTGTTTCAGCCAAATCGCCAAGCTCAAGGTTGAGGCGTGAGCGCTCCTGCTGGGCGTTTTGTCGGATGCGATCAACTTGCTTCAGCGCTCCAGGTGTGGCTTTGACCGCCAGCCCCTGGGGAATAAGGTAATTGCGACCATAGCCGTCGGCGACCTGTTTGACCTCCCCAGCCTTACCGAGCTTGTACACGTCTCGAATAAGGAGTATTCTCATCTTCCTTGAAGCCCTTTCGGTAAAACTTTGAGCGCCATTCTCGGCGCTCGGGAGCTAAGGGATTCACGCCCCAGCGCACAGGATTGTACCAGAGGGCGCATAGAGGGTCAAAGCCTTATCTCTGGGGCATCACCGAGATCCACCAATCTCGTTGCCTTCAGAGAGCCATACTCACTTTCAGATGGGGTACAGGCGCTCCTTCTTCAGCGGAGCCCTGTTCGCCGCAGGAGGGCCGGGTGCAAACCGCCGACACGAGATGGTCCATCCAAGACGAGCTACCCCTTCGCGAGCCGCTTCTCCATTACCAGGCCATCTTCGCCGTCGCTGTAATACTTGGCCCAGACCTCTACCTGCCCATAGCCCTTCTTCTGATACAGCCCTAGTGCCGCCTCGTTCGAGGCACGCAGCACAAGACGGACCCGAGGCAGCCCCATCCTCTGTTCGCAGATCTCAAGCAGCCTTCCCCCGATACCCTGACCTCGAAAATCAGGGTGAACGCCGATTGAAGCGATCCATCCCAATCCTCGCCCCCAGCGACGATCCCCGAATACGAACCCAACCACCTGTCCCCCAACGTGTGCCTTGACAGTTACAGTTCCTGGAAAGGTCAGGGCTGCTAGGATTTCCGGCCAGGGCCAGGCGTCGGAGCCAAAGCATGATCGTTCCAATGCAACCAAGTCACGAAGGTCGCGCCATGAGGCTGGTTCATACTTCACTTCAGCCGGCATGGGCTTGCTCCCATTGGCGGAAGTTGCACCTTCTCTGAGTCCTGCATTCTCTTCCACCAGGCAGACATCCTCCAATCCCAGTTGAATTCAGAAACCTGTTCCCGAACGAAGTTCCGGATTATACATCCGCTTTCAAACCCGGGCGGGAGGCAGGGCTGTGTTCACTTCGATAGGGATGGTATCATAGCGCTGAATTCACGGAGAGCTGTTTGACATCCTTCTTTCCTGTTCTCTTCAGCCTGGGAGTCCTTGCGGGTCTGCTCTGGCTGGCACTCTTTGAGCCATTCGGCAAAGTTCGCGAGGCCGAGGTTCCAGCAGTCCAGCTCTCGTCCGCGGTGCTCATCAATGCTGGATTGGCGGCCTTGACCGGCGGTATTCTGATTTCGAGAGCGGTTTTCGTGACCGCTCACTGGAGCCACTACTCGCAGCATTTCCAGGAGATTTGGTGGTTTTGGCAGGGGGGGTTGAGCTGGATCGGGGGTGTGATCGGTGCTTTGGCCGGGCTGGAGCTTTATGCCTGGAGGGCCAAGCGCCCTTTTTGGGCCATGGCGGACAGGCTCGCCATGCCGGCCGCGATCATTTCTTTGGCTGGCTGGATCGGTTGCCTGCTGGACGGTTGCGCCTACGGGCGGAGTGCAAACGCCGGCTGGCTGACGCCCCCCTCACCGGATATCCTGGGTAATATGGCCGCACGCTGGCCGACCCAGAGTCTGGGGGCCCTTTCCAGCTTGGGTATCTTCGGCCTCCTGGTCATGCTAAGAGATCGTTTCAGACCGGGAGGCTTGGCTTGCCTGAGCATAGCGCTGATCTCAACGGTCTCGCTTTCGCTCAGCTTCGCCCGCGCCGACCCAACCGGGCTCCTGGGAGGCATGCGATACGACACCATTGGAGCGCTGGCCGTGCTGCTTCCAGCCTTGGCAGGCTTCGGATTACGCACACTGAAGCCCCGATTGTGAGGAGAATGCATGCAGAAGGTCGTCTTGGCTCTCTCCCAGCTCAACTCACGGCTTGGCGATGTCGAAGCCAATCTTGAACAGCACCTAGCTCTCATCGGGCAGGCCCGTTCGCGGGGCGCCGATCTCATCCTCTTTCCTGAGCTTTCACTTACCGGCTACGCGCTTCAGGACCTCGCCCCCAGCGTGGCACACCGGGCGACTCACCGCGATCCAATCTTTCGTGAGCTTCTCGAGGCAAGCAAATCCATTGATGTCTTGGTCGGTTTCGTGCAAGCGGATGATCGCCATCGGCTATTCATCGCCGCCGCCTACCTAGCTGAGGGCAAGGTGATCCACATCCACCGCAAAGTCTACCTTCCAACCTACGGTATGTTCGACGAAGGTCGATTCTTCGCCCGGGGAGGCGAGGTGCGCGCCTTTGACACCCGCTTCGGACGGTTTGGGGTCCTCATCTGCGAAGATTTCTGGCATATGTCTCCGCCCTACCTATTGTGGCTCGATGGCGCTGACGTTATGCTCTTCGTCTCAGCTTCTCCTGGCCGTGGACTGAGCAGCCGCCGCCAGCTCTCAGCGGCGCGATGGGTCGAAAGGGTAAACCAAGCCTATGCCAGCCTCTTCACCGCTTTCGTGGCCCACACGAATCGGGTCGGCTTCGAAGACGGATTGAACTTCTGGGGCGGTGCGACAGTCTTCGACCCGGATGGTGACCTGCTCATTCAAGGACCCTACCATGAAGAGGCCCTGACCATGGTCGAGCTTGACCTGGCTCAACTGCTGCGGACACGCGTTCGACTGCCTCTCCTTCGGGATGAGCGACCAGGCCTGGTACAACGCGAGCTGGCTCGTATCCTAACAACTGGCGACCTTAGGAATCTAGACTAGGGGTACCCCCATCAAGGCAGCAAAGGAAGGTCCGTTTCACCGAGACGCTCGATTGAGAGAAAATGTGCAAGAACCAAAACCTTCATTAGACATTAACACAAGTATCGCCCGAAAAATCCTGACCGATTTTATCCGGTCGGAGGTCCAGCGGCACGGCTTTCATCGGGCCGTAATCGGCCTCTCCGGAGGGGTTGATTCTTCGCTCTCATGCTTCCTCTCCGTGGAGGCTCTTGGGCCTGAGAACGTCCTCGCTGTCCGGATGCCGTACACATCCTCATCGCCTGACTCCCTAGAACACGCGGAAATGGTGATCAAAGCCACCGGCGCTCAAGCGGTGACCATCCCCATAACCGAGATGGTGGACCCACTGTTCAAGCGCATCCCGGACGCCGGCAACGTCCGGCGAGGCAACATTATGGCGCGCGCCCGCATGATCATCCTCTACGACCAGTCGGCGGCCTTCAACGGCCTTGTCATCGGCACGGGCAACAAGACCGAAATCATGCTCGGCTACACCACACTCTATGGGGACGCCGCGAGCGCCTTGAACCCCCTGGGCGACCTCTACAAGACTCAGGTGCGCCAGCTTGCACGAGCTATCGGAGTCCCAGAGGCGATCGTGGAGAAGCCGCCTACCGCCGACCTGTGGGTCGGGCAGACGGACGAGGGGGAGCTGGGCTTTACCTACGAAGACGTAGATCAACTGCTGATCCACCTCATCGACGAACGCTATTCACCTGAAGACTGCGTCGAGGCCGGCTTCGACCGCAGCTTCGTTGAGACAGTCATAGAGCGAGTGCGGCGCAGTCAATACAAGCGGACCTTGCCGCCTGTTGCGAAGCTGAGCAACCGCACCGTTGGTTACGATTTCCTCTATCTCAGGGATTGGGGCACTTAGCCACCCCAACATTCAGACCCCTCACACGTTGAGGAGAGGTCTGCTCGCCTGGCTCCGAGACGATCCAACCTATTACCACTAAATGCTCTCAGCGGAATTGATCCCCCCAGCCCTCCACCACCGCCGCTTCCGCCTCCTCTGGATCGGGCTGCTCATCTCCGTCGCAGGCAGTCGGATGCAGATGGCGGCCGTTTTGTGGCACGTCAATGAACTTGCCGGGCAGCCCATCGCGCTTGGCGGAGTTGGACTGGCACGGCTTGTACCCGTGCTCACTTTCTCTCTGTTTGCGGGAGCCCTGGCCGACATTTTTGACCGCCGACGCATGATGCTCTTCACCCAATTGACGCTAGCCATGCTGGCCGCCTTGCTGGCTTGGGTCACCCTCCATGAGCGAGCCTCGATTTGGCTGATATATGCCATCGTCGCCATGGAGGCTGCCGCCTGGTCATTCGATCTACCCGCCCGGCAATCTCTGATACCCAATCTGCTGCCCAGGGAATCGTTGACGAACGCCTTCAGCATGATGTCCATCGCCTTCCAGGTGGGATCGATCGTAGGACCAGCAGCCGGCGGAGTGGTGCTAACCCGGCTGGGCATCGGTTATGCCTACCTCCTCAACGCCCTCACTTACCTGACAGTCAATGCAGCGCTTGTGAGAATCGGACCCGTCCCTCAGGCAATTGATCGGCCCAAAGATAACCTTGCCAGAATGCTGCTTGATCTGCACTTGGTCGCCTCGGTTTCGGAGGGATTTCGGTTTGTCATCCGCCAGCCGATCATCTTCTCGAGCATGCTGCTGGATTTTCTGGCCACCTTCTTCTCGTCGGCGACCGCTTTACTGCCGATTTTCGCAAAAGAGGTTCTAGGCTTTGGGGCCATAGGCTATGGTTGGCTGACCGCTGCCCCCGCCATCGGCGCGCTGATCGCGGCGGCTGCGCTCTCCTTCTTCCGCCGGATTCAATCCCAAGGGCCGATCTTGCTCCTTGCCGTCTTCGTCTTCGGCCTGGCGACCCTGGCCTTCGGCATGTCGCGGGTCTTCTGGTTGACCTTTACAGCGTTGGCGGTCACGGGCCTCGCTGACAGCGTGAGCATGATCCTACGCAACACGATCCGCCAACTTCAGACCCCTGATCGGCTGAGAGGCCGCATGACGAGTGTGAACCAGATCTTCTTCATGGGTGGGCCTCAGCTCGGCGAAATCGAAGCCGGTCTCGTGGCTTAGTGGCTGGGGGCACCCATCGCCGTCGTCAGCGGTGGGATCGGCTGTATCCTGGCCACGGCATGGGTGGCAGGCCGTTTCCCTGAACTCCGGCGTTATCGCGGCGACGAGCCGATCAGAGCCGGAACACCGACGGCCACCTGGGGTGATGCCTAGGCAGGTCGGCGGTATGAATTGACCATACCACCTGCCCAGTGTAGGGTATTCTTGGGGGAGGGGCTAGCGGAGGACCTATGAAACGAGCTGTGAGCGTAAGCCTGGGCTCTTCCAAAAGGGACAAGGCGGTAGAGGTCGATCTCCTAGGCGACCGCATCCTCATAGAGCGAATTGGCACCGATGGCGACATGGAGAAGGCTTCCCAGCTTTTCAAGGAGTTGGACGGACAAGTAGATGCCTTTGGTGTGGGTGGGGCGGATCTGGGCCTGCTGGTTGAAGACAAATGGTACCCTCTCTACTCGGTGCAACCCATGATTCGTTTCGTCACGCAGACGCCTGTTGTCGACGGGACCGGATTGAAAAACACCTTAGAAGGCCGCCTGGCGCAGGCTATTGAGGCTCATCTGGGCGACAAGGTCCAGCCGAAGAGAGCGCTGGTCACGATGGGTGTGGATAGGTGGGGGATGACCACTTCCTTCCTCGACGCCGGCTATGAGTGCATCTTTGGCGATTTCATGTTTGGCCTCAGCCTTCCCCTGCCAGTGCGGAGCAAGAAGACCCTGAAAAGGCTGGCCAGCCTGGTGTTGCCGATAGTCAGCCGGCTGCCGTTTAGCTGGGTCTATCCAACCGGTGAGAAGCAGGAGTCGCGCAGCCCAAAGTGGACCTCGTACTATGAATGGGCATCGGTGATCGCTGGCGACTGTCACTACATCAAACGCCACATGCCCCCCAGACTAGAGGGCAAGGTGATCGCCACAAATACAACCACCCTTCAGGATGTTGATCTCTTCAAGCAGGCCGGCGTGCGCTATCTGGTCACATCAACCCCAGTGCTTGAAGGCAGGTCTTTCGGCACCAATATGATGGAGGCGGCCCTGGTTGCCGTGTCCGGCAAGGGGCGACAACTGACAATCTCAGAGCTCCGGCAGATGCTCAACGAATTGGGGTTTGAGCCTCAAGTGCAAGAGTTGGGATAGACGAGCGCGCCCGGTCTACGCCTATTCAGAAGGGAAAGAGAGCGAGCGCGTTCTTCCGGTGCGGTGATGCTCGGGGAGGGCTGTCCGCGATTCGCTACCCGCTCGCTGGGCCCGAACCCAAGCTAGCGCGCTTCTCTAGCCAGCGCCTCAGACCTCGGGCTCGGAGCTTCAAGGATGCCACGCAGCGCCATAGCGATGATTGCATGTCTAGCGGAACCGCACAGGATGAGGTGAGTGATGCACGCACTAATCGCGGCGGGGGGCATACCGCTGCCGGAGGATCCGCTGTACCCCTACACCAAGGGCAAGCCCAAAGCCCTGGTGGATATCGGCGGCAAGCCTATGATCCAGTGGATGCTGGACGCTCTCGGTGGGGCTGCCTGCATCCACGAACTCGTAATCGTTGGCCTGAACCCGGACACCGGCTTGGTGTACCCGAGACAGATACACTTCGTGGACGATCAAGGGGATCTTCTCTCCAATGTGAAGGCCGGCCTGGACAGGGTTGGCGAGCTTGAGCCAGTATCGAACCATACCCTGTACGCCTCCTGCGATATCCCTTCTATCACACCTGCAATTGTGGAATGGAGAGTGCAGTCGGCGTTGGATGCGGACACGGACATGGACTATGCCGCCATCGAGCGGTCCGTGATGGAGCAACGATTCCCCCATTCGAAACGCACCTATGTCCGTCTCAAACACCATGAAGTCTGTGGCAGCGATATGAACCTTCTCCGATTGACGATGGTCAGAAACGAGGAGCTCTGGGCACGGTTGGTCGAGGCTCGGAAGAGCCCCCTCAAGCAAGCCGCCTTATTCGGATTAGACACCCTCCTGCTCTTACTGTCTAGACAGCTCACCTTTGAGAGGGGCGAGCGCATCATCCGCAACCGGTTCGGCATCAACGGACGCATTCACCTATCACCCTACGCCGAAATTGGTATGGACGTAGACAAGCCTTCTCAGCTGGAGGCTTTGCGAAACGACCTAGCTACCCAGCGATCTAGTTCCCCATGAGGTTGGCTTCCTTGCTTCAGGCCGACCAGCGATGGTCGCGGCGACTCTCAATCGAGGAGAGGTCCGGCCTCACGCCTCGCGCCGCGGCCCTGCTCGCCCATTCGGGCGATTCTTGGTTCTGGATCCTAGGCCTGGGGCTGGCGTGGATTGCGGGTGATGCAGAACAGCGTCTGTGGGCGCAACGTCTAGTTGCCGCCATCCTGGTCGCGGCCTCCGTAGTGATGGTCCTTAAGTTCGCCATCCGGCGGCGGAGGCCGGTCGGGACATGGGGGGCCATATACCGCAACACCGATCCGCATTCGTTCCCCTCTGGCCATGCTGCAAGAGCGGCCCTGCTCGCGGTGCTCGTTACG
>CAYGCA010000049.1:20232-20619 GCA_964348265.1 uncultured Anaerolineaceae bacterium
TGGATGGTCCCCATCCTTTTCATCTGGGCGCCTCTCGTCGGGCTCGCTCGAGTGGGGCTCGGGCTACACTACATTTCCGATGTGGTAGTGGGAATGGCGCTCGGGGCGGTCATAGGCGGAGCGGCGATCCTAATCGTCCCTACCTAGCCGACTCCCCCTCCAGTCCTACGCTCTTAGCGATCCTAGAGTCGAACTGCGCCAGCCTGCTCCTACCCTTCAAGGCAGCGGACCGGGGGCTGATCTAGGGCACAAACCAGTCGGCCCCGAGGATGAGGGCAACATCGATGTCGTTGTTCGGTATGGTCTGACTAAGTATCTGGCTTTCGCTCAACCCCATGAATTCCATAAGGAATTTCGAGGTATAGGTGCTGCCAGTATAGTCGATCA
>CAYGCA010000050.1:0-216 GCA_964348265.1 uncultured Anaerolineaceae bacterium
AGCTCTTGTCAGTGTCTGGTAGAGGTGATGGTGCGTGTTTATGAGTCCTGGGAGAACCAGATGGTCGGAGAGATCTAGGACGATATCAGCGGTTGAGGGCAGAGCTGAACTTGGGCCAACTTGCTCAATCCAACCAGCACGGGCAAAGAGACCTCCCCCTGGGATCTCCCGACGCTGGCCATCCATGGTTACGACAAGATCATGGGCGCCAACGTG
>CAYGCA010000050.1:263-8030 GCA_964348265.1 uncultured Anaerolineaceae bacterium
TCTGCCTTCCTTGAGAGGTAAGGCGAGTCTAGCACCCAACAGGGGAGGCGTCAATTGTCCACGAAAGGCTCCAGAGTCCTTGAGGAGGCCTTTCAGACCGGCCAGAGTGCAAGCCTCACGACCGCCTATGCGTAGCTCCCTGAGGCGGCGTGCAATGTGTTCTTGAGCAGCATGGCGATGGTCATGGGTCCCACGCCTCCAGGTACTGGCGTAATCGCACTAGCCACCTGTCTGGCCTCTTCAAAAGCCACATCTCCTACCAACCGATATCCGCGCTCCTTGCTCGGATCCTGAACCCGATTGATTCCGACGTCAATGATAGTGCTGCCCGGTTTGATCCACGACCCGCGCACCAACTCCGGTTGGCCAATTGCGGCGATCAGGATATCGGCCCGCCGACAGACCTGGTCCAAGGCGCGAGTCCGGGAATGACATACCGTGACGGTAGCATCCTCTTTGATCAGTAGGAGGGCAGTTGGCATTCCGACGATATTGGATCGGCCAAGAACAATGACTTCGGCGCCCTCCAGTGTGGCACCGGACTGCCTCAGCAGTTCAAGTATCCCTACCGGGGTGGCAGGCACAAACAGCGGCTCGCGTCCCTTCTGCGCCAAGCGTCCAATGTTGATCGGGTGGAGGCCGTCGACATCTTTGAGGATGTCCACCGATCCCAGCACTGTCTCTTCATCCAAGTGGTCCGGAAGTGGCAACTGAACTAGAATGCCGTGGACCTTTTCATCCCCATTAAGTTGGCCTACGAGGTCAATGACCTGCTCCTGAGTGGCATCCGCTGGAAGTGCACAGCGGTAGGAATCAATCCCGGCTTGGGCGCAAGCCTTTCTTTTGGCCCTTACGTACGAATGCGAGGCGGGATCGTCACCAACCAGCACGGCTGCCAGCCCAGGAGTCGGGCCGCCCTTCGCAACAAGCTTCCCCACCTGGTCAGCTACTTCTTGCCGAGCCTTCCCGGCAATCGCTTTCCCGTCCAGGATCTTCGCTGTCACAGTATTCTCCTTCTAAGCGAGTTCGCTCCCGCCAGCCCCCTGCAGGGGATGGGAATCCGTCCGGATCGGATCCCTCGCGTCTACCTCCATTGGCCAGCAGCGTCCCGATCGGAACCCCGCCGATCGAGACAGGCTGTGGCGGCCGGTAGTTTCCACAAATCGAGAACTGGAAGGCGATCGAATTCGCGGCGCCAGGGCCACGGCAGCCCGAACCCCTAGCCAGTCCAGTGTCCGCATACCCCTCGAGGTTCAAGGATTCCCTACGGGCCTCGTTGCCAGCCTTCGCGGAGGCAGCCTGAATTCAGCGACTTCAACGAGAAAGCTGCTCCAGCAGAAGTCTCTGCAGCCAAGCGTCAGAGTAGTCTTCTTCGGCCCCCGGACGCTTCTGCAATCGCACGGGGATCGTCTGGCGCCGACCATCACGGCGCGAAAGAGAGATGGACCGATCCGGACACCTCGCCAACTGTCAAAGCAGGTGCGCTAGGGCCGCCAGGCCGGATCAAAATCGATTGCGGGATCCGACGTCAGTCTGGCGTAGTTGGTGCAGCTCTCAGCAATTAGGGCAATGTCATGGTTGTCGCCAGTCGGCCAGGTCTCAAAGAGAATCCACCGTCCATCTGGCGACCAACGGGCTTCAGCCATCGGCTGGACCGAAAGCGGTCCCTCAGGGCAGATCCTGAATTCGGGCGCGCCGCGATCCTCGAATCGAGTTGCGACCAAACGCGGTACGTTGCTGATGGCCTGCTCGAAAAGCACGAATCCGTTGCCCGACCAATCCGGATAGGAGTCGTCTCTGCCCCCGCTGAGCGAGAAGGGTTGCTTCAGGCCACCAAAATCGGGCATGAACCAGATTTCTGACGGACCAGCCCGACGCGAGACGTACATTACCTGAGTCCCTGAGGGAGACCAAGCGGGCTGACTTTCCCTGGCGCTATTCTCGCTGAGATTGACGACGGAGGAATCTCCAAGGTTAAGGATGTAGATCTGCGGGCGATTATCCCTGAGTGAAGTGAACGCGATCCGTTCCCCTTCCGGGGACCAGGCTGGATCATAATCACCTCCGGGAGCAGTAGGTAGTGGCTCCAGGTTCGTCCCGTCGACATCAATAATCCATAGACTCGAACCTGGATAGCGCTCTCGGTTACCCCGACAGGGGGAGGTGAAGACCAGCCGCATCCCGTCCGGGGACCATGATGGCTGGCAAGCACCATCCGGCAAAGTGGTGAGCTGGGTGAGACCCTCACCGTCCACATTGATTAGAAAGAGTTGCGGAATCCCGGTGCGGTTAGAGGCGAAAGCAAGCTGACCTACCCCTCCACCCGTCGGCGTTGCCTCCGAGGTATGGGCAACCTGGGGCGTAGGTGATTCAGTCGGTTCGGAAGTAGCCGTGGGCTGCTGCTGGGTGGTTGGGGTAGCCGAGGGGGCAACCGCCAGCGGTCCGACCGTTCGAGAAGGAATCACCAAGTCCGCGCTGGTTGGACTATCTGTGGGCAACGCCAGTGAGGCAGACGGCCTGGAGATCTGGCCAAAGACCCGTGCCAGCCCCATTTCGATCTCCGGCTGGGCGTAGATCACGCCAGCTAGAACCGCCGACAAGATCACCAGCAATAGGAGGATGGTGGGCCAGCGCCGGGTTTGGCGTTTCAGCGTTGACTTGGTCGGCACTGACACCCTTGTCCTTCCCGAGGAAACCAACGTGCGTTCCAGGTGTGGATAGTTACGAACCATCGTAGGCCGAGTTGTCTTTGAACTGGAGGCAAGCGCAGCACCAAACTCGGCGACCGTTTGATATCGATCTTCGGCGTTTATCTCCAGCGACCTCTCGATAGCGCGTGCCACTGCCGGACTCACGGTCGGCATCTGCGTCCGAACAGGCGTCAGCTTGGTACGCCCCATGGCCCGTTCCAGCGCGTCTTCGGGCACAGCGGCCGTCAGGGCCGCATACATAGTCGCTCCAAGCGAATAGGTGTCCGTCCGCGCATCCGTCCGACCGGTGCCATATTGTTCCGGCGGAGAGAAACCGGGCGTCATCGCCTTGGCGCCCGTTGAGGTGGTGGTGGTGTCCTCCCTGACTTCTTTAGCTAACCCGAAATCAACCAAAATGGCCCGACCATCAGGTGTGATCTTAATGTTTCCCGGTTTGACATCACGATGCAGAATAGGCGGAACGCGGGTGTGTAGATAGGACAAGGCATCGCTGATTTCGAGGAACCAGGGCAGTGCCTCCTGCTCAGGCACGGGGCCGGT
This sequence comes from uncultured Anaerolineaceae bacterium, assembly GCA_964348265.1. GTDB lineage: Bacteria > Chloroflexota > Anaerolineae > Anaerolineales > E44-bin32 > JBFJVD01. The sequence continues at coordinate 3,515 of CAYGCA010000050.1, forward strand.
GCGCTCCAGCCGTTCGCGGAGATCCTCCCCCTCAACAAAATCCATCACCAAATACTGGCCCTGGCTCTCGAGCACGAAGTGGTCAGTCACGCGGGGAAGATTACCGTGTCGCAAACTTGCCAGGATCGTAGCCTCACGCCTGAATTGGCGTGCGTACTCGTCTGTCGAGAAAAGATTCTCCTTGACTGCCACTGCGACACCGAGGTTGATATCGTAGGCGCGATAGACCGCCCCCATACCTCCCTCATCAAGGGTTTCCTCGATGCGATAACGATTCCTCAGAACGGTGTTGACTTCGAGGGGCATTGCGAGCTCAGACGGAATTCTCTTTTCCAGCGGCGTCTAGTGAATTGTAGCGAAATGTAGGGATTTTGACTATACAGCGCCACGGGAGCTGGGCGATCTGAAGGTTGATAGAAAGGCAAGAGACGACAATGTAGGAACCAAATCAGCCTGGTTGGGAGGGGCTCATGGCCTCTTGAGGAGCGAGGCTACAAAGAAGATCGTTCTTCCCGCAGCCACGATCCCCGCCGCAGGCCCTAGGGGTTTTCGCCGCCGCTGCCCATTGGCCTGGAATCCCAGCCCATCAGAGCCAGTATGAGGGAGGACCCCGTCCCAGTTAGTTCATAGCTTCAGGTTGAGGAAGGGGTGCGCAGGTTTGTGACGAATCTGGATGGGCGAGTCAGAGGCCCACCCCGGAGGCGCGAATCAAGGGCGGCGTTCCTGTGACAGTTAGGTCTGAGCCCGCTCGGGATCTACTTGACCACCCCGCGCACTGTCACCTCGAAATCGGGGAAAATCTCTTCCAGAGCCTGGTTGTTGAGGCGCTTACTGCACACTTCGGCCAGAACATCCCGATAGTCAATCGTCACCGCCAGATCCCCAGGTCCGTAAAGCTGTTCCTCTTCGAGACCCGGCCAGTCGGCGTGGACTTTTCCACCCAGGACGTTGCCCCCCATCAATAAGAGCAGGCTTCCATGGCCATGATCGGTGCCCAAACTGGCGTTCTCTGTCACTCGCCGTCCAAACTCAGACATAACTACCACTGTCAGGCTATCGAGGAAAGCGAACAAGTCGGCATGGAGGGCTGCCAGACCTTGACCCAGATTGGAAAGCAGGCTGGCCATGTGTCCATCCGAACCTCCCTGGGCAAAGTGGGTATCCCAGCCCCCCAAGTCGATGGCAGCCACCTCAAGGCCGACTTCGGCCTTAATAAGCATTGCAATCTTGCTCAGTCCCATTCCGAACGCAGAACTCGGATAGTGTGCCTCGACTGCGGGCTGGTAGCTCAGGGGATCGAGGACTTCAAGGGTTCTCAGGATCTCAAGGGTCTCCCTTCCAACGGTCTCTAGATCTCCCTGACCCTCATACAGCGAGCCAAGGACAGCCTGCATTTGGACCGAAGCCCACCGGTCCCGAGAGAGGTGAAAGTCGGCTATCGAGCGCAGGGCTGAAACCGGAACCGCACCGCGCAGACTGCGCGGCATTGTTTCACCGATCCCTACGGCTCGCAAGGGGGAGTGGTTGCCCGCATTGAGGCTGGCCAAGTGACGCCCAATCCAGCCCGAAGCCGGGCCCCGCGCGTCGCTGACGCCGCGCTCCATCAGCTCCATGGCTTTGAAGTGACTTCGGGAATCGTCAGGTGCTCCACAAGCGTGGACCGCTGCCAAGTGGCCGGACTGCCATGCGGGCAAGAGGGGTTCAAGGGCAGGATGGAAACCGAAGAACCCGTCCAGATCCAGTGCTCGCTGGCTGGCGTGAGCGCGGAGGTCGCCAGGGGATGGGATTCCGATCAGGGGACGGACAGCGTAGTACCGATCCTCTGCATGGGGAACAACCATGTTCAGGCCGTCGGCTGCACCGCGCAAGAAGACGACTACCAGGGCGTCGCCACGAGGTGGCGTCTGCTCGGGAGCAAAGGCCAGCCGGGGCATCCATTCCGGCCATGCCCTTGCGACGGGCACCGCAGACGCAGCACTCGGAAAGTCTCGGCTAGAGTCAGATTGTTCCATCCTAGCTCTACCTCCATTGAAAACCCGGCGAGGCAACAATCCCGGCGGTGAAGATCGCTGCGTATTCAAAGGCCTCGACAACTCCTGCCGCGTCGAGCTTTGCGACCATAGAACGCCGAGACTCTGACGGCAGTGTTGCACCCAAGAGCAGCCAGCTCAGATTGTCGACGATATCGGGTGCTGAGACTGCGCCGGAACTTTCAATTAGCTCCTCAAGTTTGATCTTTACGCCTTGAATCTCATTCCGCGCCAGTTCAAGCGCGAAAGTCCAGCGGGGCAGTAGGCCTGCGCTCCATGCAGAGGCCTCGTCCGGAGGACCATCAGGCATCGGCCACTCAAAGGGCCCCTGACCCATCTTCGTAAGATGCGCCTGGAGTGCTTCGTGCGCATTGGTATCTGCATTGAGAATTCGCAGCGCAGAAACCACGAACTCTATCGGCCGCTTGAGTTTGGCTCCGGCGGTTCCGGGGACAAGGAGCCCGTCGTAAAGGACTGTGCGCAGAACAGCTTGAATGTCACCCCTCGTGCGCAGAAAGGTGCCCGCCGCACGTTCGACGAGAGCTTGAGAGCTGTGTCCGGGCTGATCGCCAAGGAACCGGCGCACAAGTTTGAACGCAATCTGTCGGGCCGTCGACGGGTGGAGTGCCAGCTCCTCCAAAACCGATTCTGCTTCTCCCTGTCCGGCGGGTTCAATCGTGCGACCCAAAACCGTTTTGAGGCCCTGATCGTGCCTCTCAGGGTCGAAAGCAAACTCGCCGCGCCAGAAATGGTCTTTGACCGTCCAGCCGGTGAGGCAGCGAGCCAGCTCCATCACATCGTTTTGGGTGAAGCCACCTTCAACTCCGAGGGTATGCAGTTCGAGCAACTCGCGAGCATAATTTTCGTTTGGAGCCTCTTTCTTGTTGACCTGGTTATCCAAATACACAAGCATTGCAGGTGAGTGCGCCGAAGCCCACAAAAGGTCGCGGAAGTTGCCCAGGGCGTGCCGCCGAATGACTTCCCGATCATCGACCACTTTCAAGAACCAGCAGTCACCTTTCTCGACAAAGATATTGAAGTGGTCGCTCCAAAAGGAGACCATGATCTCGTAGAGCTGTTTGCGGCTGAAGATGTGCCTTAGAAGTGTCCCCTGCTTCAGCTGTCGAACGACTTCGTCTTTCTCCCAGGTCGAGAGTGTGTCCGCATCTAGCTTGAGGGCCTCGAGCGGACGAAGCCGCCAGGTGGCCGGATCTGCGATCGTTTCGCTCGCTAACTGCGCTTCGATCCAAGCTGGCAGACCGATCTCTTGGACCTCAATCCGTTCCGCCAAACGCGGCCCAAACGTCAAACGGCTGAGCGCCTTGAAGTGGTCGCCTCCATCCGGCATCCAGGTGTCCCAGGGTCTTGGGAACCCTGATAGCTTGGCGTAAAGCGGCGTGCAAGCCGAAACATTGGCCGCCGTTGCCACCAAGCCGGCCAGCTTCAGGAAGGACCGGCGTTTAAGCCTCATCCCTTATGCCCGAGTAAGGACCGGTTTGGCCACAACTTGGTCCGGGGCCTCAGGTTCCCTGCGGAGGATCGAGAACGCTACCGCTCCAAGGGAGATTATGGTCACCATCGGTATGAACAGGAACCAGCCAATGACAGGAAATGCGGCTGCCAGTTCAAGCGCAACTGCGCCCGCGACAAAGGCTCTGCCGCTGCTCAGATCTCCGCCTGAATGGTCCTTCAATCGATCCGCCATCAGCGCGGCTATGCTGGCGGTTCCCAGACCAGTCAAGCCCAAACACAAAATCAGCAGTATGGCGCCGACAAACTTGGCCGGGCCAAATGGGAGAGCCAGCAGAATCGTGATTGGAAAGCTCAGGGCAATGCTCAGCCCCAGACCCATCAGGAAGCTACGTCCAGGTCTCTGCTGGATTCGGGATCGGGCGCGGGCAACGATTGTTGGGAAGAGCAGCCACCAGGCCGTGAGCATACCTGGGAAGGCAATCCCCAATGCCAAAAGGCCTCCGAACACTGCGTATACATCGGCCATACGCAACCTCCATATCCTTTTGCCGTCTGTCAAGGAATACAGGCTTTCATCAACGAAAGTTGCGGTTGCCTCGAGCGGACTTCGTGCTAATAGGCCTTCAAGAAGAAGACCAGGCCTATCGCAGTTGACGAGAGGGCAAGGGAAGGCCGGGGTAGAAACCTTGGCTATGCGCTCACCTTGAAGAGCTTGGCTCCAAGGCTACTCGCGCGGGGCTCATGACATGCTGAGGGGCGGGGCCTGGAGGAGCTTCGTTTCTCCCTCAGCTGCAACCTCCGACTGAAACCGCGGGGTGTTTCCGCCTGCCGTAGGCGCCGGATCAGAATGACGGGCAGCCGAAAAGCCCTCTCCCCGGGAGTACTAGGCCGGGCCATCGCGCTTCGATGCCCCGGGGACGGTCCCGGTGCACCTCGCCCGAGCGCTCAAGCGGGAGCCATGGAGCACATCGCCGAGGCCGGTGATGCGTTGATCGGCCCCATGGCCACGGTCT
>CAYGCA010000050.1:8040-16808 GCA_964348265.1 uncultured Anaerolineaceae bacterium
GCCCCGGGGACGGTCCCGGTGGCTGGTTCATCCTTCAGCGCTCGCCTGAACCTGCTCAAGATGAACGCTCCTAGGCCAAGCAAGCCCACGTATGGGAAGAGTGCGAACCAGCCGACAACAGGCGTCAACACAGCCAGGATCAGAATCACTCCGCCCCAGAGGGTCTGCGCCCGAAGGTTGAATTCGGGCAGGAGCCGCCCGCCTATGAGCTGGACCGCGCCAGTCAGGCCGAATAGGAGCGCCACGATGACTGCTGCCGCCAGTCCAAATGCGGGCAGGAGGAAGATCTGAACATCTAGAGCCTGACTCAATCCAACCAATCCCAGTGAAAGCAATGAGAGAAAGAGGAAGTTGACTAATCCAACGAGGAAGCACCGGCCCGGAACCTCCTCCGCCGCAAGGCGCGTGGCCTCAATAACCCGCGGAAAGAGCACCGAGAGACTGGCAAACGCAGCTGTCAGAGTCAGGCCAGTTCCCAACGCGAGAAAGATCAGTCCTAAGCCTTCACTCATCGACCGGCTCCGTACAAGATCGTCTCAGTGATTGCCGCCGTTCCGACGAGTGCTCTGCCACACGCCCAAGAGCAAGCCGTTGGCGATCAGCCAGATCATCAATGCGCTGACTAGAAGCGGCCAGAGCAGATTCCCGGATTGGAGCGGAAGCGTCAATTCCCTGGTCCATCCAAGAAGAAACAGCAAGAACTGCTGCATGAATCCCTGCGCTTCATTCCAAGCATTCACCAGACTCTCTATGACGCTCTCCACGAGAGCGAGATTCCACCGTGACGCAGGTGAGGAGAGCAAACGATCGGAAAGACGACCCGCAACCCGCCAAGTTGGGGCCAAGAGTACGATCGTTAGAAGGCCCTGGAAAAGCAGCACCAATCCAGCCACGCTGCGCTGGACCGCCGACCGGTTGATAGTCCGCACAATCGATGGCGCCAGATCGTGGGTCAAGGGCAGATCTGGAAGCGACTCCAAGGCATCAAAAAGGGACCTCATCTCAGACAGTCGCTCTCTGCAAACTGGACAACCCTGCAAATGATTCTCGACTAGATTCTGCTCCTCGGAACCAAGGGCAGCATCCAAATAGGCATCCAATACATGGCTTTGGAGATGAGGGTGCTTCAAGTCAGCCATCCTCGCGCAGCCTTGCCGCAAGCTGCTTCCGAGCGCGATACAAGTGGCTCTTGACGTCGCTCAGAGGCACCTCGAGCATTGAAGAAATCTCAGCATAACTCATGTCATGAAAGTGGCGCAACTCGATCACAGCCCGGTATTGTGGAGGCAGATCCAGGATCGCGGTTCGTAGAGTTTCTGCCGCTTCGCTGCGCTCCTGAGCAGTTTCGGGAGCGCGCTCCAATGCCTGGAGCGAACCCTCATACTCCTCATTCAGGGGGACTTGGGGTAACTGGGACCGACGCAAATGGTTCAGACACAGATTCGCCGCCACCCGTCGCATCCACGGTCCGAAAGGACGCTCCACATCGAAGGAATTGAGCCTCAAGTAGGCGCGCAGAAAGGCCTCCTGCGTTAGGTCCTCCGCCTCCCCGCGCTCACCGAGCAGACGGTAGCAGACGTTATACACCGACGTCTGGTAGCGCCTCACCAACTCACCGAATGCACCGTCCTCACCGCGCCGGACACGCAGAACGAGAGCGCGGTCAGAGGGTTCAGGCATGCTATTAAATTACTACAGATTCCAATTGAGAAAAGTTGCCCTGCACAAGGCGATTGACCGTCGGCTTCCTTGACAGGCTCTGGGCCTGAAGTTAAGCTCTCCCCAGTCCATCGGTCTAGACAGGCCCTACCAGTCCGAAGACTGCAACGCCAGTCCCTAGAGCCATCCCAGGTCATGCTTCTTCGCTTCACAAACTTGCTTCTGCTTATTCTTGTGCTCGCGCTCACCCTAACAGGGCTGGCCGGGCTTGTATGGGCTAACCTAGCCTGGGTCTTCGACCTCCATCGTGTGACCGCCTGGGCTCTTATCGCATTGGTTCCCTGGAAAACGATCATATCGGCGCGCTCGCTTCGGCGTGGCCCGCAAAGCTCCTTTGGCCGAGGTTTGCTAATCTCCGCTTCAGTGCTGCTGGCGACCGCTACAGTGTTCGTCATAGGGCTGGCTCTCCTCTGGACCTGGAGACTCGGCCCAAGCGCGATTTGGCCGGGCTTCTCTCTCATCAATCTTCACTGGGTGGTCGGTTTGGCGCTCCTGCCATTGTTCGGTCTGCATTTCTGGAAGCGCTGGCCCCGACCTAAGAGGATGGATTTTGCCTCCAGGCGAGGTATGCTCAGACTGCTTGGCGTGAGCGTGGTGGGCGTGCTTGGATGGCAGGCAGCCGAGGCACTTGCCAACGCGAGAACTCCGCCTCTGAATTCACGCCGAGCTTCCGGTTCCCGTGAGCGAGGTTCGTTCCAGGGTAACGCCTTCCCGGTGACGACAAATCCGGGCGACGGACTTCTCCTTCTGACGCCAAAAGACTGGAAGCTGAGATTGGAGGGGCGCGTTCGGAGACCGTTCGAGCTGAGCTACGCCGAGTTGCTTTCGCTGCCAAGTACACAAGCCGTGGCCACCCTCGATTGTACAGTGGGCTGGTACAGCACGCAGATCTGGCAGGGGATACCGTTGGAGGAGCTGCTGGCTTTCGCCGAACCTCAGGTTGTCGTAGGCTACGTCCGCTTGCAGGCTGCCTCCGGCTACTCAAAAGGCTTCCTGCTTCCCCATGCCAGAGAGATCTTATTGGCCACCCACGTTGGCAGCGAACCTCTCAGCCATGAACATGGGTTCCCGCTTCGAGCGGTGATCCCGTCCCGCCGCGGCTGGTTTTGGGTTAAGTGGCTGACAGCGATCACGGTTGTGGGTTGGTCGCCTTCCAAGGCCGGAGCCTAGTCTCGCCTTCCCTTTCCCCCAACCGCTCGACTCCGCACACCTCTCCTCGGGACAGAGTACGCGCACGCAGTCTGCGCCTGCCTAAGCTATGCCTCTTCAGTCATGATGGTTGACTCCCGCTGAGGGATGCTCCAAGATGACTCCTCTAGACGTTGGCGAAGAGCTAATGAGAGATGGGGCTACTCAAGAGCCTAGCGTCTCCAAGCCAGGGGCGCAAAATGTGGACCTGGCTTCTTTCACCTGAGATGGATGACTTCAAACTGATGACCACCCAGTAAGCACCACCCCAAATCGCCGGAGGGTACCGTTGGAACCTGAAACCTCCTCTCAACTGGCACAACTTATCAAGTGTGGCCATCAGCAGGGGCACATAGCCCTGGAAGAAAGCCTCGTTCACTTCCCAGAGCTGAGCAGCGGAGACCAAATGTTGGAAGAGCTGCAGGCCTCTCTTCAGTCCGCCGGAGTAGCCTTCGTGGACAAGTTCATTGATTCCGACCAGTCCCCCGGTCAGGGAGCCGTGGAGGAGGACGATCTCGAAGAAGAAGTCCACCCACAAGGCGAAGCAGCCGGCGACACTGTCAGTCAATATCTTAAGGAGGCAGGCCGGGTACCTCTTCTCACGCGGAAAGGGGAAGTTGACCTATCAAAGCGAATAGAGCGCGGCCTTCTGGCCCGCGAGGAATTAGCCTCAGGAGAGATCTCTGCAAGGCGTCAAGCTGGGTTGCGGTTGTCGATTGAGGATGGATGGGAGGCGCGGGATCAGCTGATCCGGGCCAACCTGCGGCTTGTCATTAGCGTAGCTATGAGGTACGTGTATCGCGGACCACCCTTTTTAGACCTTATCCAGGAGGGCAATCTGGACCTCCTCAGAGCCACGAAGAAATTCCAATTCCGGCGCGGTTCAGATTCTTGACGTATGCTACTTGGTGGATCAGGCAAGCCGTTACAAGGGCCGCACGATTCGAATGCCGATTCATGTTATTGAACAAATCAACAAGCTGTGCCTCACAGGTAATCGGCTTACGCAGGATCTTGGCCGCGAGCCCACCATTGAAGAGCTAGCGAAGGCACTGGGAGTTTCGACCCAAAAGACCGTTCAGTTGAGGCTGCATGAATAGGACCCTTCACCCTTGGAAACCATCTTTGAGGATGACGGGGAGGCTGATCTGACGGATCTTGTCGCCGATCAGAGTACACCTGCGCCCTGGGATCTGACCACAGATCATCTCCTTCGGGAGCCACTGGAAGAACTTCTCATGCTCCTACCTGCGCGAGATGCGAGGATCCTTCGCTTGCGGTTCGGTCTGCAAGATGGCAAGCGCCGTAGCCTGGCTGAGGCTGGCAAAAGCATAGGGATTGGGCGAGAGAGAGTCCGCCAGATAGAGCGCGAATCTCTCAGGCTGCTGAGACATCCCTCGAAAGAGAAAAGCCCCGAGGAGTATCTCGGGGATTAGAGCACTCTCTTCAAGACACTCGCCGCCGTGGGCAGCGGTATATCGAGCGCCTCCCTAGGCCTTGAGGGTGCATACCCGCTGGCCCTCAAAGGAGTTGGTGCTCCACGAGGCTGGGGATTACACGTCTAGGTTTCGCACCTCATGCGCGTGAGTCTGTATGAAGCGTCGCCGCGGCGGGACAGAAGCGCCCATGAGCATGTCGAAGGTACGATCGGCGGCAGCGGCATCCTCAATCGTCACCTGGAGGAGCGTCCGGTTGCTGGGGTCCATCGTGGTTTCCCACAGCTGGCCGGGATTCATCTCGCCCAAACCCTTGTAGCGCTGCAGTTCGACTTTGCTTCCATCGGCCCCCAACTGCTTCAGGATGCGTTCCCGATCGGCCTCGCTATAGGCATAATGGACTTTCTTCTTGTAGCTGATCCGGTAGAGCGGCGGCTGGGCGATGTACAAATGACCGGCTTCTATGAGGTCGGGCATATAGCGGAAGAAGAACGTCAGCAGCAGCGTTCGGATATGACTGCCGTCAACATCGGCATCGGTCATGACAATGATCCGTCCATATCTCAGACCGCTGAGGTCGAAACTTTCCCCAACGCCGGTCCCCATGGCCGAAATGAGGGCCTTGACCTCATTGTTGGAGAGGATCTTGTCTAGCCTGGCTCGCTCTGTATTGAGGATCTTCCCCCGCAGTGGGAGGATCGCCTGAAAATGTCGGTCGCGGCCCTGCTTCGCTGAACCCCCAGCCGAGTCGCCCTCCACGATGTAGATTTCGCACTTGTTTGGATCTCGTTCCGAGCAGTCCGCCAGTTTTCCTGGAAGTGTCAAACTTTCCAGGGCGCTTTTCCGGATCACCAGATCACGGGCTTTCTTAGCTGCTTCGCGCGCTCGAGCCGAAGTTAGACACTTCTCAACGATCGTCTTGGCTTCGCGTGGATTCTCTTCTAGGAAGGCGCTGAATCCCTCGCCCACGACCTGCTGAACCTGGGTCTGAACCTCCGGGTTCATAAGTTTGACCTTGGTCTGGCTCTCGAACTGCGGCTCGCGGTGCTTGATGCTCACGATGGCAGTCAGACCTTCCCGGGTGTCCTCCCCGGAGAAGTTGGCATCGGTGTCTTTGAGCAAGCCGTTCTTGCGCGCATAGTCGTTGATGGTGCGCGTGATCGAAGAGCGCAGCCCCGTAAGGTGTGTTCCACCGTCGATGGTGTGGATCGTATTGGCAAAGGAATAGACCGATTCGGCGAGAGCATCTGTGTACTGCAGAGCAACTTCAATTTCGGTGCCTTCGAATTCCCTCCCTACGTAGAAAATATTGTGGTACGTTCTCCGGTTGCGGTTCAAGTACTGAACAAAGGAAGTGATTCCGCCCTCGAAGTAGAAGCTCATTTCCCGGCCATCGCGCTCGTCCTTCAAATGGATGAACACACCGCGGGCTACGAAGGCCATCTCGCGGAAGCGTTGCACCAGCGATTCAAAGCGGTAGTCGATCTCTCCCTTGAAGATCTCTCCATCGAATCTAAAGGTAGTCGTGGTGCCACTTTCTTTCTTGGCTACCTTGCCGGTTTCTTTGACCGGTCTTACGGGAACGCCGCGCTCGTAGCGCTGGAAATGATCCTTACCGTCGCTTCTCACCTCGTCCGACAGGGCGTTGACCGCTGATACCCCTACGCCGTGCAATCCCCCCGAGACCTTGTACCCATCACCGCCGAATTTCGCTCCAGAATGCAGCACCGTCATTACGATTTCGAGCGCCGGTTTCTTCCTCTCTGGATGAAGGTCCACCGGGATGCCTCGGCCGTCGTCTTCTACTGTGACGCTGCTATCGGAATGGATGGTAACTTCAATATTGCTGCAAGCACCCGCCAGAGCTTCATCAATCGAGTTGTCAACTACCTCAAACACCAAATGGTGGAGTGCCTTGACATCCGTTCCCCCGACATACATGCCGGGCCGTCGACGCACTGCTTCAAGTCCCTCAAGGACTTGAATGTCCTTGGCCCCATAGCTGCTGATTCTCTTCTTCTTTACCGCCTTCTTTGCCACGCAAACGTCTCCTTCATTGCTCGTAATCAGGCTTGTCAGGTTCTGAAAATCCCGGTCCAAAGGCCGAAGCCCTACGGGGGGAGCCCGAACGCATAAGCCATTCACGTCTTCCCTGATAGAATGCGTAACTTGCCGCCAATACAGTGCCGCTGACAAATGCGTGCCCCACGAGCGCCAGGATGTTGAACCATGATTCATCTTGGGGAAGAAACCAGATTTGATTGGTCAGCCACGTGATCCCAAATGCAAATAGCAGGAAGCCGACTGTGCTCATTAGATTCCAGCGAACCACGGTTGCGCTCTCCAGCATCGCCCTCAAAACACCCATTCGATAACGCACTATCCCATGAGGCGTGAAAGCCAGGTAGAGCGCCAGCAAGAACAAGAAGCTGTAGCTGGCAAAAACGATCGACACCCCAATAAGCGGCAGCACAAGAGCAGCCATCGCTGCCACGAGGAGAGTCACGGAAATAGCGAGGAAAAGCCCGAGGTAGACCATGCAAGCCAGCCCTACCAGCCGCCGCCAAGCCGTCCAGCCTGAGGCTAGGCTCCCGCCGTTTGCCACCCGACTTGCAACCCAACGATGATATTGACCTCCCAACCCAAGTCCAAGGATTGTCATACCAACCCAGAGGGCCAGCGCTGCAGAAAGTTGGGGGATTTCGAGTTGAAGGGCCTGGTTCAAGGGCGATCTCAGCGGCATGCGCCCGGACATAACGCTTGGAATTCCGACCGGCGTCGTGCTCAAGGCAGCAAAGAGATTGCTGTCGGTCAGGCCTCATCGTGCCACTGCTGAAGCGCTCGGCCAGCAAAGAGAGGCCCTCCCTAAGGATCTCGATCCTTTCCCTAAAGAACGGGTCACCTGACAGAGGCCCCAGCAGGGCTGCCGCTGCAGTCTGGATGAGGCTCGTAATTCTCATTTGGGGACCCAGCCACAGAAACAAGTCAAGGAAGAGTGGAGGAAGGATGAGAATCGGACGGGCGGCAATCCGATCAAAGCCGACTACAAGAGCATTTAGAACTCCGATCGGCCTGGAAGACAACTTGTCGTTGGGCGTGTTCACGAAACTCAATTTTACCATGAAGGCCCTATTCAGGCCCAGCGAAGCGAACAATTGTTCCGCTCAGCATGGGGCGATCCGGTAGAACCACCTGAAACGTCGAAGACGCATCCCTCCAGGGAGCGCTCCGTAGTCTTGACGGACTCTGGACCCAAAACTGTTTGACCGCGCAGGAAACCTCCGATTAGAATCCGATTCCCGAGGGAGTGGCTATGCCGCCTTGGATTGCCTTGATGACGGATTTCGGGATGCAAGACGCATACGTCGGAGTAATGAAGGGAGTAATCGCCAGCATTGCTCCTCGAGCCCAAGTCGTTGACATCACACACGGCATCCCTCCGGGTGACATCCGCCAAGCCGCCTTCAGATTGTGGCAGTCAAGCCGCTACTTCCCCGGAAATACCATCTTTGTCGTTGTTGTTGACCCTGGTGTAGGCACGGGACGGCGCCCTGTCGGCGTTAGAGTCCAAAACCAAACCTTCGTCCTTCCGGATAACGGTCTGCTCACCTTCTTGCTCGCGCAAAGCAAAGCCGTCAAGGCCGTCGAAGTACGTGCCCAGGCATATCGACTCATGCGGGTGAGCTCAACCTTCCACGGGCGGGATGTCTTCGCACCTGCTGCGGCCCACCTAGCGACCGGGGTGCCGCTCAGAGAGCTGGGACCTCCCATCGAGAAGCTTGAGAACTTCCCATTGCCGTGGCTGACCCAAAAAGACCCACGCCGCCTGGAGGGAGAGATTCTGCATGGCGACCGGTTTGGCAACCTGATTACAAGCCTCGGCGTGCTTCGCAGTGAGGGGAATGAGCTTCAGCTTGAGCCCTGGCTCCCGGGCGTCGAGCCAATTCGGATGACGAGTGAAGGACTCGGCTTGAGACTTCCTAAGAATAGGCGTTTGGGTCTTTACAGGACTTTTGGGGAAGTCTCGGCCGGAGAGCCGCTCTGCTACATCGGGAGCGACGGGCTGGTCGAGATAGCTGTCAACCGAGGTAGCGCAGCTGACGCGCTGTCACTCGAAGCCGGTGACAGAGTCATGCTTGAGTACGAGGGCTAACAAATGGGCTCATTTGTGATTGATGGCAGTTATCCGCTCCAGGGAGATGTCATTCCATCTGGAAACAAGAACGCCGCTCTTCCCTTGCTAGCTGCTTCCATCATGACGGACGAACCTGTCACGATCCATAATCTGCCCGATATCGGGGATGTACGAACCATGAAACGTCTATTGGAGAGCCTGGGGGTAAAGGTAGACGTGATTGATCCTCACACCTGGAGCGTCCAGGCGAAGGAGGTGAAGATGCAGATGCCGGCGGAATCGAAGGCCGC
>CAYGCA010000050.1:16818-17887 GCA_964348265.1 uncultured Anaerolineaceae bacterium
AGGCGAAGGAGGTCCGGAGGGCGACTCTCGATCCGGACCTCTGTCGACAGATAAGGGCTTCCCTTCTGCTTGCAGGTCCGATGCTCAGCCGCGCCGGCGGAGTTGACCTTCCTCCCCCCGGGGGTGACGTCATCGGCCGTCGGCGCCTTGACAGCCACCTTTTGGCTCTCAAGACGCTGGGGGCCTCCGTGGCTTTCTCAGGCCGAGAGCTCAGCCTCGAGGCCTTGTCGCGACTCAAGGGCACGCCAGTGTTGCTAGACGAGGCGAGCGTGACTGCTACTGAGAACGCGATTATGGCCGCAGTCACGGCGTCCGGTGAGACGGTCATACGCAATGCAGCCTCGGAGCCGCACGTTCAAGATCTCTGCAGGTTCCTCAACGTGCTGGGCGCCCGGATTGAGAATATTGGCTCAAATACGCTCCACATAAGCGGCGTTGAGACCTTGCACGGAGGTGAGTACAGGATCGGGCCCGATTATCTTGAAGTGGTGAGCTTCGTTGGTGCCGCGGCGGTGACCGGCGGTGAGGTGCGAATAAGGCAGGCCGCTCCCGAGCAGTTGGATATGATCAAGCTGGTCTTCAGCAGATTAGGGGTGACCTGGGAAGAAGAAGACCAGGATCTCCTGATCGGACCTGATCAGAGGCTGACGATCCAACCCGATATTGGCAAAGCTATCCCCCAAATAAGCGTCATGCCCTGGCCTGCCTTCCCTACCGACCTTATGAGCATCGCCATTGTGATCGCCACTCAATGCAAGGGAACCGTTCTCTTTCACGACTGGATGTATGAAACGCGCATGTTCTTTATCGACAAACTGGTCTCCATGGGAGCCCGGGTCATCCTATGCGATCCCCACCGGTGCATTGTAGACGGACCAACAGAGCTGCTCGGCGAGAGGTTGGAAAGCCCGGACATCCGAGCCGGCATGGCCCTTATTCTGGCCGCCCTGGCTGCCAAGGGGCGTTCGTATATTGGCAACATTGGCCAGATTGAGCGCGGTCATGACGGCGAAGTCCGAGCCCGTGAGCGGGCTGCTGCTTCAGGCGAGCAAATCCTGGGACAGCGACG
>CAYGCA010000050.1:17897-20274 GCA_964348265.1 uncultured Anaerolineaceae bacterium
ATCGAGCGCGGCTACGAGCGGATCGATAGGAAGCTCCGCGATCTGGGCGCTCACATACAGCGCATTGAGGCCTAGGACAGACCGAAGCAAACGCAATCCGGCCAGCAGCGGTTCGTCTGCTCAGAAAGATCCTATCGCTCCAGACGCGCCTAGATTACTGTTCTCCGCCGCCTGACGCCCCAGGGGAATCAACATCAAAGATACTGACTAGCCGCTCTACGAGCTTGTAGGCGACGTTCTGCTGGAAGCCTGCCAGCCAGGCCAATGCGTACAGCAGCCAAGTAGACTGTATCTGGGCCTCAGATCCCGGGAGAAGCGCAAGCAGGCCGGCGCGCACGACGAGAAACACGAATGCGCCCAGCACTATGCCCATAATGGGGTTAGTCACATACCAGATGGACCACTGCTGATCGAAGTCTTGCTCTCGAGCAATATGAGTCCTCAACGCCATCAGGGCGCCAACGACCCCTCCGAGCCCTCCCCATAGCATGGTCGTTATTGCAGTTGATGCGTCCACAAGTCCTTCGGGCGCGACTGTGGAGAAGTTGGCCTCGACAAAGGTGCTCACGGCGCTGGGAAGGAAGATCATTCCTGCAACGATAGCGACGGCGCATAGGATCTCATAGATCAGCAGTCGGTTCCCCACAGTGCGGGACCATTCGCGGACGCGACCCGCGTGGTGCAGGCGGTATTCCACTTCGTTCAATACCCGCTCAGCCTCCTCGTAATTCTCTCTACCCGCCATTAGCTGATTGCGGCCCTGTTCAATCTGATCCAGCAATTGCCGCGCCAGGTGTAGACTGTCGATGCTTCGATAGACTCGGTCACGCAGATCGTCGGCCCGCAGCCACAGGTTTCGCAGCCTCGCTTCCGGCACAAGCAAGTTTGCCAAATCCTCGGCCGCAGCCAGCTTCTCTGAAGTCGGCCCCCCGCTCATATCTGCAATCGGACTAGGCATTGGGATAGCTCGGGTGGAAATAAATGGACCGCGATCTTCTTCGGTTTCCTCAGCGCCCGGCATCGGAATCTCCGGCATCCCGGTTTGGGTCCGCTCCTCCCCTCCTCCAAAGAAGTCTTCAGGGAGCGGGGGTCCAATTGCTCCCAAGCCATGGTCTTCCGCAGGACTCATGACCCCTGTTCGAACCGACTCGGCGCCCCGATCTTCAGGGCCAACCTGGTAATCGTCCGCCAGGGAGGGATCACCCACGGCCCTTTCTGAGCCGACGGGATACAGCTCCGCCAGCTCTTCAGCCGTCAAATCGCGCGGTTCACCTTCATCAAAGGCAAAAGGATTGCCTCTCTCGGGGAGCATCTCCTTGGGACCGCGCCCCCGAACCGAACCTTCACTCGAGTCTGGCATTGCACACCTCCAAAGCAAGGCTGCGGTAGGCTGTGGCGGCCAGGCTCTGCGGCCTGAATCGCAGAACCGATTTCCTGGCGGCAGGCGCCATGGCCAGCGCTTCGTCAACTTCGATCATGGTGCGGAATACCTTTTCGGCAAAGACCGTCCGCATTTCTTTCACGACCTCACGACTGTGAGGCGAGTCAGGTCGATAGAATGTCGGTAAGATCCCCAGCAAGGTCAAATGGGGATGCAGACGATCGCGGACCAACCAGACCGTCTCCAGCACCGCCCGTACCCCGCGCATGGCAAGATACTGGCATTCGACCGGGATCAGCAGCTCATCGGCCGCCGTGAGCGCGTTGACCGTCAGCAACCCCAAGCTGGGTGGGGTGTCGATGAGAATGAAATCTACTTGATCGCGCCTTGGTTCGAGGCCGCGCCGCAATCGCATGGTTCGATCTGCAAATCTAGTAAGTGAGTACTCGGCTGCCGCCAGGTCGACGCTAGCCGGAGCCAGCCAAAGCCGGTCCTCAAGCGGATGCACCAGGCTCTGCAGGTCCACGTCGTTCTTTGTCAGGAGTGAGAAGGTCGTCGAGGCATGCTTGTACGGGTCCAGTCCAAAACCTGCCGTTAGAGCTGCCTGCGGATCCACATCCACGAGTAGGACACTCTTACCTCGTTCGGCCAGTGCGGCGCCGAGATTCGCAACCGTGGTCGTCTTTCCTACTCCCCCTTTTTGGTTGGCCACACCGATTATGCGACCCATGGTTCCGAGTATAGACCACGCATGAAAGCCGAGCAACTGGAGCGCCGTACCAGGTCCGAAAGTCACCGGGACGTCCAGATTGCCACAATTGACCATCCCCAGTCGATACGGTATAATCCACCGGCATAATTTGGAATTGCCTGTCAGAATGGCTGAATGAGAGAAGGGTCGGTATTCAGGGATGCCGAAACGGACTTATCAACCGAAAAAGCGACGCCGGGCACGCGTGCACGGTTTTCGGGCTCGCATGAAGACGCGCGGCGGCC
>CAYGCA010000051.1:0-1337 GCA_964348265.1 uncultured Anaerolineaceae bacterium
GCAGTCAAATTCGCCAAATACTATGAACTTGGCGAGCGGGATGTGGTCCTCACGGTGCTAACTGACTCAATGGACCTTTACCGGAGTCGCCTAGCTGAGATGCACGCGGATTATGGTGAATACACTCCGACCGACGCGGCCGCGGATCACGCCCGCTACCTGCTTGGCTTGACCACCGATAACCTGTTGGAAATGCGCTACACGGATTCCCGTCGGATTCACAGCCTCAAATACTTCACCTGGGTCGAGCAGCAGGGAAAAACGTATGAGGAGATCACGGCCCAATGGTACGAGCCGCACTATTGGACGGACGTTCAGGGGCAGGTTCAGGAGATTGACGCGCTTATCGAGGATTTCAACCGTGAAGTTGGCCTTGTCGAGGACCTTTAGGCGTCGGTGGCGAACGGCCAAATACTTGGGTTGCCTGCGCCAAATGTCCATCTGCCAGAATTCCATCCTTTTTGGACCGAGGGATCACTCAGCGCAGCCAGCCCGACCCTCATGAAGCGATAGGCGGCGAACTTCGAAGGACAACTGTAGATCTCAAGCCACCTGAGCAATAGTCAACTGGCCCCGAAACAGCCGACAAGGGGGATAGAGCAACCTCTAGTTACTCATCCTCGTTGAGTCGAATTCCAGTTCGATCGCGAAGCGGACCCCAATGCAAATGATCACGCCCAATGATTCAGTGCTGATCGGTGTTCTGGTGCGGAGCGCGTGTGGAAGATCCCACTCATTCTCGGACGGCTTCGAACTCGTCCAAGCCGAGCCCTGGCACTCACTCGCTCAAGAACCTTACACTAAGCCTTAGCTGCCACTGGTCCAGAGGCTGCCCGGAGGGCACAGGCCTGCCGGCTGGCGGGGGTTCACGCTTCTCTCCATAAGCGGGGAGTGCTGGCTGCGGACGCCCAAACACGATAATTTCACCGCTGCATCACCTGAGGCCCACGACAGGCTGTGGAGGATCCAGAGTCGTGCCGGACCAACCCGCCCTCGTAAATGGGGAATCGGTGATAGGGTGGCTTTGGGCGGCCAGTGAAAGCCCACAGGGTCTCCATTTTCACGTCAGGGGCAACTCTGCTCTGCAAACCGGCTCGACTTTCGCAAGGTCTGAATGTATCATTGCTAGGCCAAATTGAGGGCTGTGGACTTCTTAGCCCCACTTGGTCGATTGGCTAGATTCCAGTGGAGGCGCCATGCGTTGGCCTCGTATCCTTCTCCTGCTTGTTTTGGCTCTGTTTCTATTCTCCGCTGCCTGGCCTGCGGAAGCACAATCCAAGTCGCTGGTCTGGGAGGCGTATGATGTCTTCCTGACCATTCTGCCGAACGGCGACCTT
>CAYGCA010000051.1:1347-3209 GCA_964348265.1 uncultured Anaerolineaceae bacterium
TAATCGAGCGCCAGACGATTACTTTCACGCAGGGAACGTTCACCTTCGGTTTCGCCATAATTCCCAGGGATAAGCTGGAGAACATCCGGGACGTCAGGATCAGCGAGCCCGGCGGAAGAACCTATACACAACGGGATTACACGAACAACCCTTATGAATACTATGTCACCTTTCCAACGAATGCAGATGGGTTGGAGATCTACTGGTACTTTCCTCAGGCCAGAGACGAGACCAGAACCTTTGACTTGTCCTACACCGTAGAAGGAGGCGTACGCATTTACGATCGGGGTGACTTGCTGCAGTGGATGGCAATCGACAGCGAACGCGATTTCCCGATCCGAACCGCAAGCGTCACGGTAATCTTGCCCGAAGGAGCCTCTTTCCAGGTGATCGACTCGGCGGGCGTTCGAGCCGAGTGGACCCAGGCGGCCGATGGTCGTAGCGTGACTTATGTGGCCCAGGAAGAATTGCCCCCCTGGCAGACGTTTGAAATTGCCACAGAATTCACCCACGGTGTGATTCCAGCTCGCCAGCCCACGTGGCAGGCGGCCATTGACCGAGCTGAGAACTTCGATCGCAATGTTCGTCCTGTCCTTAGCGTGGCAGTGGGCCTTGTCGCTCTCCTCCTGGTGATCGGGGGCCCGTTAGGTGTCTATCTCCTCTGGTACACGAAGGGGCGCGATCCGAAGGTGCGCGCTGTACCCGAGTACGTCAGCGACGCGCCGGATGATCTGCCGGCTGGATTGCTCGGTACTCTCATCGATGAGCAGGCGGACATGCAGGACGTGGTGGCCACGATCATCGATCTGGCGCGCAAGGGTCATCTCACAATCGAGGAGACCCAGGAGCGAGGCTTCTGTGGACTCTCTTCGCAAGACCACACTTTCCGCAAACATGAAGGAGTGGATGAAAGCCAACTCACCCCCTACGAGCGCGAACTTCTAGAGGGGATCTTTCCTCGGGGTAAGGCGGAGCGCACACTCACCTCGCTGCGCAACAAGTTCTATACCAACCTTCCGAAGATTCAGGAGGAACTTTACAAAGATCTTGTGAAGCGCGGTTTCTTTAAGAGTCGACCGGACAAGGTGCGAAGGCGCTGGCTGGTCGTCGGCCTCGGCGTCATTGCACTTGCGTTCCTAGCTCTAGTCGTGGCTTCTCCGCTGGCAGCATACACGAGCGTGTTCCTGTGCGTGCCCGGGGCGCTGGGCATCACGGGGGGCGTTATGGTGATCGTTGCCCGTTTCATGCCAGTGAAGAGTCCCAAAGGCGCCGAGGCCGCGGCTCGTTGGCTGGCGTTCAGGCACTACCTTGCTCAGCTTGAGCAACACCTGGACCTCAAAGAGGCTGGCGAGTTATTCGAGCGCTACCTGCCCTATGCAATCGCCTTTGGGATGAACAATTCCTGGGTCAACAAGTTCTCCCGCCTGGCTGAAACCCCGGCACCTGGATGGTATGTCCCCATCCCGGTTGGGCGGCCCATAATGACCAGGGGCGGTGGGGGCGGCAAGCTTGCCAGGCCTGTCCCTGAGGCCGTCGGGGGGCCGGGAGGTCCCGGAGGCCTTCAGGGCATGTCGGAGGGCTTGGCGGGCAGCCTGCAAAGCATGAGCAACGGGCTGACGAGTATGCTGAACAGCACCGGTCGAGTGCTGTCTTCGGCGCCGTCCAGCGCGGGTAAGGGCGGCTTCAGCGGCGGTGGGGGGTTCAGTGGTGGAGGCTTCAGCGTAGGCGGCGGAGGCGGAGGCGGATTTCGGGGCTTTGGCTAATCTCGGGAAGCGGCAGGAAGGAGGCAGCTTGCGCAGCGGGAGAATTGTCGGATTCTTGATGATCGGGGGCGGCTTGGCAATTGGCCTGATTGGTGTGTT
>CAYGCA010000051.1:3219-5576 GCA_964348265.1 uncultured Anaerolineaceae bacterium
TTCGTTATAGCGTCCCATATTGCGTCGAGAGGATTGGTGTGTTCTGGCTTGCCACCAGCTTGGGAGCCGGGGGCTTGCAAGCAGCGGGCGCGGTGCTGGGAGGCGGCTTGCTGGCAATCCTACTCATTCCGTTGCTAGGGGCGGGGATCTTTCTTCTGGTGCGCAGCGGACAGGAAGCCGCAGCGGAGGCCGAACGTACGAAGATGCGTCGCATCCTTGATATCGTGAAGAGCCGTGGCCAAGTTCCCATCAGCGAACTGGTGCTGGAGCTGGGCTCCACTAGGGATGAAGTTCAGAAGCAGATTCACGAGCTGGTTGGGATGGGATTGTTCAGCGGTTATATCTATTGGGATGAAGGGGTCCTCTATTCGGCAGAAGCTGCCGGATTGCGCGACCTCGAGCGCTGCAAGCACTGTGGTGGGGAGGTGAAACTGGCAGGCAAGGGTGTCCTCACTTGCCCTTATTGTGGGACAGAGTATTTCCTAACCTAGCCCCTGGCGTTTGAGGGCGCGGCTCAATCTGGTGCAGTCCAATGGGAAGGTTGCCTGGAGCTTCTGTCAAGGTGCAATACAGGGCCAAGCAAGAACGAATCATTACAGCCCGGACTGCCACCGGGCTTTTTCGATTGACGCTAGGTTGCTCTCAATCTGGCCGGCATTGCATCGCCTCGCCAGATTTTCAGGCCGGTGGCCTTGACCACGATTAGCTTCTCTACCCAGGACAGGGGAGGATAGTCTTTGTCACAGATCTTGATCCGTGGGGGAACACTCGTAACGGCTAGCGACAGCTTCAGGGCGGACTTATTGATCGAGGGGGAGAAGATCGCCGCAATTGGTCGGAGCCTCGATCCTGCGGGCGCTGAGGTCCTGCCCGCAGAGGGCAACCTTATCCTGCCGGGCGGAATAGACCCACACACGCACTTCGATCTTCCGATGTTTGACACCGTTTCTTCGGACGATCACTACACTGGGCACAAAGCCGCGGCCCACGGTGGCACGACGACGGTACTGGACTTCGTCCCTCAGGATCATCCCCATCTCCGCCATTCGATCGAGGCCTGGCATGCCAAAGCGGATGAAAAAGCCGCCATCGATTTCAGTTTCCACATGAACATAACCCATCTCACCGATTCCGTCCTGGAAGAGATTCCCAAATTGCTGGAGGAAGGCATCACGACTGTCAAGGTCTTCACAGCCTACAACGGCCGGCTGCGACTCCAGGATGGGGAGATCTTCAGGGTCATGAGAGTGGCCGCGGAGCACGGGATGCTCACCATGTTGCACGCCGAAAACGGTGACGTCATCGATATCCTGACAGCCGAGGCGCTGGCAGCAGGTCACACCGAGCCCGAGTGGCATGCATTGACGCGCCCGGCATGGGGGGCTGTCGAGTCCGCGCTGCGCGCAATTGGGTTGGCGACTCAGGCAAGTTCGCCGCTCTACATCGTCCACATGAATACGTCAGGAGAGCTCGATCAGCTTCGCTACGCGCGGGGCCAGGGCCTGCCAATAATGGGTGAGACATGTCCGCAGTATCTTTTCTTTACTCAGGATCACCTTCTACGGCCAGATGGAGTGAAGTGGATTTGCTCGCCCCCGGTTCGGACTCCAGAGGACCACGCTGCGCTGTGGCGCGGTCTCTCGAGAAATGATATCCAGGTCTTCGCCACAGATCACTGTCCCTTCTTCTTTGATGGGACGAAGTCAATCACTTACGAAGGAGAGCAGATCGCCATCCCGGGCAAGGAGCTGGGCGCCAGCGATTTCACAAAGATCCCTAACGGAATCCCAGCCGTTGGGGATCGAATGCCGATCCTCTGGTCTTACGGTGTCAACCAAGGTCGGATCAGCCCGAATCAGTTTGTAGCGCTCACCGCCACGAATCCAGCCAAGATCTTCGGCTTGTACCCTCGGAAGGGTACGCTTCAGCCCGGCTCCGACGCCGACGTTGTGATCTGGAATCCGGGACGGCGTCTCACGTACGGACTGGCCTTTGCCCGCCACCGGACGGATTACAATTTGTTTGAGGGTTGGGAGCTGGTGGGTTACCCTGAGAAGGTGTTCCTGCGCGGGCAAAAGATCGTTGACGGCGATCAGTGGCTCGGCCGACAGGGGATAGGTCGGTTCTTGAGGCGACATCCTCACGCCCAGGTCGTATAGCGCCGGTTTCGGAAATGCTCGGCCGGTGGCGAAACTGGTTCAAGATTCCACGTCTCAGGCGAGTTGGTACCGAGCAGCGATTCAGCCCAATGCTCAGGCTCTGGGAGGCTCGAGCATCGATGGCCTCGGCCGAAAAGATTCGGATCGCCGCTACAGTCCAAAGGGCAGGGATGTTGGGCGCGAAGGCCAGCGTGGCGA
>CAYGCA010000051.1:5586-8355 GCA_964348265.1 uncultured Anaerolineaceae bacterium
AAGGCCACAAAGGGCGATCTGCGTGTCACCTTGCTCGACGCTGATCTGGTTGGTCAGCTCGCGTTCTAGGTACCGCGCCGCCATAGCGGGAGTGCCGACGGGTATCTTCACGGTGAGCAACCGTTCATTTCGAACCAGATTTCACCCGCCCTACTGACCACCGGCTTTCTCTTTGGGGCCAGGTTCCCAGTGAATGGTGACCTACAGTTTTGAGTGCAATCTTCTCTTGGAGACTATCTGGTAGAAATATGTTGTCCGACCAATCCAGAGATGACATACGGCATTGGATATTTGCACGAAGTCGGGTGAGAATTGCCTGGGTAGAGCACCTGCTGATTCGAAGCCGTCGAAAATAGGTGAATTTCAATTCGCATGCATCCCCGAGCTGAGACGAATGCCATAAGGGAAACCCAGGGCGGAATGGCAGTTGGGAGCTGGGTCAGCCGAGGCTGGCTGGAGCCCAGGTTTGTGACTATCACAGCGACGGCCATTCTTCTCAGCTATGTCTCCGAACAATTGGGGGCGCCCACCTGGCTCGTAGCCGCCTTCAACCTGGCATCCTATATCTCGGGTGGATTCTTCGGGGCCAAGACGGCCATTAGCAGCATTCTTCAGCTCAGGCTGGACGTGGATGTACTCATGGTCCTGGCGGCCCTTGGCGCGGCTATCGTGGGTCAATGGCGAGAGGGTGCGATTCTGCTCTTCCTGTTCTCTTTGAGCAATGTGCTGCAGACCTATGCCATAGGGCGCAGCCGCCAGGCCATCCGGAGCCTCCTCAGCCTCTATCCTGAGGAAGCCAAAGTCAGACGTTCCGGGGGGGTCGTCACGGTGGATCAGGCGGAGGTCAAGGTAGGGGACATCATCTTGATCGAGTCGGTTGAGCAAGTATTGATGGATGGGCTAGTCCGAAGAGGATCTGCCTCCGTTGATGAGATCCGTGCCAGCGGAGTGAAAACAGGAGTGACCAAGGGGCCGGGCGACCCTGTGCTTGCGGGTTCAACCAACCGGGAAGGTATCCTGGAGATCGAGGTGACCAGGGAAGCCGAAGATACTGACTTTGCTCGGCGAACTGCGCCCGCCGGCCAGGAGGCCCCCGCCAGAAGGAAGGCTCAGGCCAAAGCGAAGCGGGCGAGTGAGGTGACCGTTGTCAGGATGGAAGATCTTCGGATTGGCGATCTCGTCCTGATTGAGCCCGGCGAACGCATCCCGGTGGACGGCTTGGTACGAGCTGGACGATCCTCCGTGGACCAGTCTCCGATCACCGGCGAATCGATGCCGGTCGACAAGTTCCAGGGGGATAGAGTCTTCGCAGGCACCTTGAACATGCAGGGGATCCTGGACGTTGAAGTAACCAGGCA
The DNA here is from genome assembly GCA_964348265.1 of uncultured Anaerolineaceae bacterium. GTDB lineage: Bacteria > Chloroflexota > Anaerolineae > Anaerolineales > E44-bin32 > JBFJVD01. The sequence goes on from CAYGCA010000051.1 coordinate 6,945, forward strand.
CGCATCTGAAACGACCTTGGCTCGGATCATCAAGTTGGTGGAGGAAGCGCAGGAGAGTAAAGCACCTACTGAACGTTTCCTGAAACGTTTCGAGCAGTCCTACACGACGCTCGTCCTGACTGCTGTTGGGCTCCTGATCATTCTTCCGCCGTTGCTAGGAGTTGTCGACTTCCAAAGCAACTTCTACCGGGCCATGGTCCTGATGACGGTCGCTTCGCCATGCGCACTGATGATAAGCGTACCCGCCTCCTTTATCGCGGCCATTGCCTCAGCTGCGCGCAGCGGCATTCTTCTCAAAGGCGGCAAGTCGCTGGAAGACCTGGCTTTGGTCAAGCTGGTTGCGTTCGACAAGACGGGAACACTGACCATTGGGAAACCCAGCATGACCGATGTCGTCTCCTGCTCTGAGCTTCGCGACAGCGAACTCCTGTCGGTGGCGGCAGCCGTGGAGTCGCGTTCGGAACACCCATTGGCGCAGGCGGTCGTGGAAGCGGCAGCGAGTAGAGGCCTTTCCCCGGGCGGCATCCAAGACTTCGAAGCTGTCCCTGGAAAGGGAGTGGTTTCCAAAGTCGATGGGAAAGTGGTCTGGCTGGGGAGTACCAAATATTTGGAGCAGCGCAATCCACTTCCGCCTCATCTCACCGAGGTTCGTCGACAGCTTGAGTCGGCCGGAAAAATGGTTGTTGGGGTGGTACGGGAAGGACAGTGTGAAGATTGCGGCGGCTGTGATTACGCCCACCGGAGCTACGACTGGATGGGGATGATCGCCATGGCGGATCAGGTTCGTCCCGAGGCGGCTGAGGCCGTTGCTAACCTGAAGGCTGAGAACATCGAAGTCGCCATGCTGACCGGCGACAATCCCAGGGTGGCCCGGGCGATTTCCAGCGAAGCCGGGATTGATCGTGTCCATGCCGGGCTGATGCCGGAGGAAAAGGTCGAAGTCCTCAAGCACCTCCAGGCCGCAGTTGGTCCGGTTGCGATGGTTGGCGATGGTGTAAATGACGCACCCGCCCTGGCCACCGCAGATGTGGGAGTAGCGATGGGCGCAGCTGGGACAGATGTGGCCCTGGAAACCGCCGACGTCGTCCTCATGGGCGACAGACTCGACCTCATGGCCAGTGCAATTGAGATGAGCCGGAGAGCCCGCAGAGTGGTCTGGCAGAATATCTTCTTCTCTTTGGCGGTGATTGTCCTGCTCATCACAGGCGCGCTGACGATCGGGTTGGCGCTTCCGCTGGCTGTCCTCGGTCACGAAGGAAGCACCCTCATCGTCGTGCTAAACGGACTCATCAGCCTTCTCCTCATCCCAGAGTGGCGTCGAAGGAAGCCCAGGAGGCACGAATTCGCTGCCCAGGTCCGGGCCTAGGGCCGCCCCCCCATCAGCAGCCAGGCTCGAGGGATTTGCAACCCG
>CAYGCA010000051.1:8365-11714 GCA_964348265.1 uncultured Anaerolineaceae bacterium
TGAGTAGCGTTTGACCAACTCAGCCATTGGCCCCGGCCGCAATTGTCTCCGCCGAGAAACTAGGAAAACAGAGCAAAGCTGACGAACTACGCTCAGGAGGTCGAGATGAAGAGGATCACAAAGTCGAAAGAAGAATGGAGAGAGCAGCTCACGGCAGAGCAGTTTCGAGTCACGCGGCAGGCAGGAACGGAACGGCCGTTTTCAGGAGAATACGTCCACAATAAGCAGAAGGGGATTTACCGCTGCGTTTGCTGCAAGAGTGAACTCTTTCGCTCGCAGGCCAAGTTCGATTCGGGAACGGGTTGGCCGAGCTTTTGGGAACCGATCTCTCAAGACGTCATTCGCACCGAGGTCGATCTCAGCTTGGGCATGGCGCGGACAGAAGTCTTGTGCAGCCGCTGTGATGCGCACCTTGGGCACGTGTTCGACGATGGACCCAAACCTACCGGAGAGCGCTTTTGCATCAATTCAGTCGCGCTGAGTTTTGAGAATCAGGCATAGCCTGCCTTGTTATTCCGGCTTGATGTCACTCTCCAGCCTCGGCGACTTGAGAGGCCTGACTTTGTGTCTCATCCCGACTCCGGAAAGAAGTGAGTGTACTTTTGATCTGGTCATTTCCTCGTGATTGAGCGCCGAGCAGGTAAAGCCAGCCAGCGGGCCTGCATGACCGCTGCTTAGCCCCGTCAGACGCTCTTTTGCTTGTTCGTTATTTGGACTGATGCTAGAATAACAGTCAGACCGGGCCGGTGGTCGTTGAGAGGTGGCCTCTCGGCGGCGTCGAGTACCCCCGCTCGTCGATAAGTGCCTGCCGGTCCCCAGTAGCATAGGATTTCAATCTAGCGTGACCCTCTGGAAGCGATACCTTCGCCCAAGTACGGTCGAGGGAGCCCTTACGAATCTGGCGCAAGCGGAAGGTCCGGCCCGGGTAGTCGCTGGGGGTACCGATCTTCTGATCGACATGCAGCAGGGACGTCATCCAGCAGTCGACACTCTGGTGGATATTACGCAAATCCCGGAATTGGGGTTGATTCGTTTGCAGGGTGATCAGATCCTGCTCGGTGCGGCCGTAGTCCATCAGGCCATTGTAGGGAGTCCATTGTTGGGAGCGCAGGCGGAATGCCTCGTGGAGGCCTGTGGACTGATAGGCGGTCCGCAAGTCAGGAACGTCGCCACGATCGGCGGCAACGTCGCCCACGCCCTGCCGGCAGCGGACGGGACCATTGCGCTCTTGGCGCTCGGGGCCGAAGCCCAGATTGCGGGCCCGGAAGGACGACGCTGGGAACCGCTTGAGGCTCTGTTTTCAGCCCCGGGTCTGCCTGCGTTTGATCGCGGGCGTGAAGTGCTGGTGTCATTTCGCTTTCCGGCCCCGGAATCGGATCAGGCCACTGCGTTTCGCCGTGTGATGCGGCCTCAGGGTGTGGCGATCGCCATCCTCAACATGGCGGTATGGATGAAGGTCGGCCCTGATGACTCGATCGGCGATGTTCGCCTGTCGGTCGGTCCGGCCGGCCCGCGTCCCTTGCGGGCCGTGGAGGCTGAAGAAGCCCTGCGCGGGACCGTCCCCCACGAACGCAGCCTCGATCGCGCAGTTGAGGCGTTGCTGGCCGAGGCGCAATTGCGAACGAGCCGCCATCGCGCGACGAAATCCTACCGTGAGCGCTTGATCCGAGTATTGCTCAATCGAACACTTGAGGCCTGCTACCGCCGGGCGCTGGACAGAAAGGCGATTGTCGCCGCCCAAGGGCATGACCCAACTCGGCAGGGCGCGATGAGGGGAAGATGACCGAGGAGATCCGCTTCTGGCTCAATGACGACGAGGTCCTCGTCAAGGCTGGTCCGGGGGAAATGCTCTCCGATCTCCTGCGCGAACGACTGGGTCTTACAGGGACCAAGATCGGCTGTAATGAGTTGGAGTGTGGAAGCTGCACCGTGCTGCTCGACGACAATCCAGTGCTGGCGTGTGTGCTTCCGGCGGCTAAGGTCGCGGGTGGCCACGTGACCACCATCGAGGGCTTGGCGAAGAATGGCGATCTGCACCCCCTCCAAGAGGCCTTCGTGAAGTTCGGCGCTGTTCAGTGCGGCTTCTGCATTCCAGGACAGATCATGACCGCGGCTGCGTTGCTGTCTCGGAACCGCGCGCTCAACTCCGCAGAAATCCGCCGTGCGCTGAAGGACACACTCTGTCGCTGTGCGGGCTACCCGACGATTGAGCGAGCCGTGATGGCGGCCGCTGACAGCTTAAAGACAGGTGAACCGGTCGCGTGGCCTGACCTTCCTGTAAACTCGGAGATGAAGATCGTGGGCCACCTGGTGAAGCGCCCCGACGCTGTCGAGAAGGTAACCGGCGCCGCAAAGTTTGCAGACGACTATACCTTTCCTGGCATGCTACACGGGTGCGCGTTGAGAGCCTCAGTCCCCCACGCGCTTTTGAAGTCCCTTAACGTCGAGAAAGCCCGGGCGCTTGAGGGTGTTCGAGCCGTGCTGACGGCAGTTGACGTACCCGGAGAGCGCAATCACGGCCTTGTGGTTTTTGACTGGCCGGCACTTGTCGGAGTGGGTGAAAAGGTGCGGTACGTTGGCGACGCCGTGGCGCTTGTGGCCGCTGAGACCCGGCAGACAGCAATCCAGGCGCTTGGTTTGATCGAGGCAGACTATGAGCCTCTCCCGGTGGTTTCGGATCCGGTGAAGGCGCGTCAGCCGGAGGCCCCCCTCGTGCACGAAGGCGGAAACTTGCTCAAGCACATCGAAATTCGAAAGGGCGATGTACAACTCGGTTTTAGCGAGTCTGACGTCGTTCTTGAAGATACCTACCATACCGCCATGACTGAACAGGCCTTTCTCGAGCCTGAATGCAGCGTTGCGCGGGTGACTGAAGAGGATCGAATCGAAATCTACGTCGGCTCTCAGATACCCTATGCCGACCGCGCCCAGGTTGCTCGTTGCCTGAATGTACCCCAGGATAGGATACGAGTTATCGGTACTCTCATTGGCGGAGGTTTCGGTGGAAAAGAAGACATCGCCGGCCAGATACACGCTGCCCTGCTCGCTCAGGAGACAGGCAGGCCGGTGAAGATCCTCTACGATCGTCACGAAAGTCTTCTGGTGCACCCAAAACGCCATGCTACGCAAATCCGGGTACGCCTGGGATCGAAAAGCGATGGCACACTCACAGCAGTCGAAACCGAGCTGCATGGCGATACAGGAGCCTACGCCTCGCTTGGCGAGAAGGTGATGACACGGGCCACGACGCATTCTGCCGGTCCGTATCTTGTACCTCACGTCAAGGCTGATTGCTATGCAATGTACACAAACAACCCGCCTGCTGGCGCCTTTCGGGGTTTTGGTGTCA
>CAYGCA010000051.1:11759-14183 GCA_964348265.1 uncultured Anaerolineaceae bacterium
GGCGAAAGAACGCTCTCAGAGTGGGCTCCGTAACCAATACGGGCCAATTGCTTCGGGAGAGCGTCGGTTTGCTGGCGTGTCTGGAGCGAGTCACAGATGAGTTGCACGGCCTGGTGGGTGGGCGGGACCCTTTCTCTCCACAGCGGGTCGAAGGAGCCCCTCACAAAGTCCGTGCCTGGGGCATTGCCCTGGCCTACAAGAACACCGGTCTGGGCGGAGGCGCGCCGGACAAGTCGGCGGCAGAAGTAGAAATGTTCACAGACGGCACGGCCGAGGTTCGGACCTCAGCCGCAGAGATCGGCCAGGGTCTAGTTGCTGTCCTGCAGATAATTGCAGCTGAGGAGCTCTCCCTGCCACTGGAAAGGGTGCGAGTCCTGCTCTCGGACACGGACCTTACGCCGGATGGCGGACCGACCACGGCTTCACGGCAAACCTATGTCACCGGAAACGCCGTGCGTTGCGCGTCTCAGGTGATGCGCCAGGCGATAGCGTCAACCCTTGCGGAGAAATTTGACGTTCCGCCGCAGGATGTGAACTTCACCGAAGGCTTCGCCCATGTAGACGATAGACGAGTTGCGCTGGGTGATGCGGTCGGGATGATGCAGGCCGAAGGCCGGGAGGCGCTCGCAACCTATGAGTACTGGGCGCCCGAGACGCACCCACTCGGAGACAGCGGCGACATGCATTTTGCCTTCTCCTTCTCTGCCCAGGCTGCCGAAATCGAAGTGGACCTAGACACAGGTGAAGTTGAAGTGTTGCGTGTGATTGCCGCCAACGACGTGGGTCGGGTCATCAATCCTCTGGGGCTCCTCGGCCAGGTGGAGGGCGGCGTCATGATGGGTGTGGGCAACGCTCTGACAGAGAACTTCATCGTGGAGGAAGGCCGGGTATTCAGTGATCGCCTCGCCCGCTATCGCATGCCGAGCATTGTTCACACGCCCGAAATCATCTCCATCCCAGTTGAAGATCCGACTTCAGAGGGGCCCTACGGGGCCAAAGGGATTGGCGAGATCAGTAGCATTCCAACCACGCCGGCGATCACGAACGCAATCTACAACGCCTGCGGGGCACGCGTCAAACGCCTTCCCGTCGACCAGGATTGGCTGTTGCATCGGCTATCGCAGAATAGGTCGACCTCTGCGGTACCGAGCTAGCGCATGGCTGTGCCGTCGCCACGAGTTTGAGATGGCAAAAAGCCACTGGAGAGAGGGATGCTCATCACGAATGCCCTTTTGATCACCTGGGGGGAGGCGAACGCAGTCCTTGAAGACCAGGCGGTCCTCATTGATGGCGATAGGATACAGCAAATCGGCCCGACCAGGGAACTCGAGGCTCGACATCCGCAGGAGGAAGTCCTGGATGCCGGGGGTCAGTACCTTATGCCAGGCAATATCTGCGCTCACACTCACTTCTATGGTGCTTTTGCGCGCGGAATGGCTATTCCTGGCCGCGCCCCGCAGGATTTCCCGGCGATCTTGCGCAAGCTCTGGTGGCCGCTTGACAAGTCCTTGACCGGGGAGGACATCCGCTACTCGGCCCTTGTTGCCTTGGTCGATGCAATCAAGCATGGGACAACAACCCTCATCGACCACCATGCTTCGCCCAACGCGATCGCCGGATCGCTCGACACCCTCGCCGAGGCGGTCGAGCAGTCGGGGTTGCGCGCTGTCTTGTGTTACGAGGTAACCGATCGCGATGGTCCCCAGAAGGCCCAGGCTGGCATCGACGAGAACGTCCGCTTCCTTGAACGCTGTCGGGATGGGGTCGTGGCCAATGGAAGGGTAGCCGCCATGTTCGGCCTCCACGCCAGCCTTACGCTTTCCGACAGCACACTCGAAGTCTGTCGCCAGATGGCTCCGGAAGGGGCAGGTTTTCATATTCATGTTGCAGAACATGAAGCCGATGAATATGATAGTCGGGAGCAGTACGGCATCCCGGTTGTCGATCGGCTGCACAAGCATGGTATCCTTGGTGAGCGCACGATCGTGGCTCACGCCGTCCACGTGGATGCCCGCGAAATTGAGATGTTGTCTGAGTCACGGACTTGGGTTAGCCATCAGCCGCGCTCCAACATGAACAACGGCGTTGGCGTGGCCGATGTTGAATCCATGATGAGGGCTGGTATTCGGGTTTGCCTTGGCAACGACGGTTTCTCGAATGCGATGTGGGAGGAATGGAAGGCTGCTTATCTAGTGCACAAAGTCTGGCGCCGTGACCCCAGACGGATGCCCGGCGATGTGCTCGCCAAGATGGCGGTGGGTAACAATGCGGCGCTGGCGAGCCAGTTCTTCGACGAACCGCTGGGCACCATCGCCCCTGGTGCGCTGGCTGATCTCATCTTGGTTAAATACCATCCGACAACCCCACTTTCGGCAGAAAACCTTCCTTGGCACATTGTCTTTGGCTTTCATGAGTCAATGGTAA
>CAYGCA010000051.1:14199-20085 GCA_964348265.1 uncultured Anaerolineaceae bacterium
TGGCCGTGTTCTAATGCGTAATCGTCGCTTGCTGAGCCTCGATGAGGCCGAGATTACTGCACGCTCTCGCCACCTTGCCCAAGGCTTGTGGAGCCGGTATCCACAGCATGTGCCCGCGGATTGAGCGCTCGAGGATGACCTCGATGGAGGGCGAATGACCGATCGACTCATACTCACCCTGGCTATCTTGGGAGGCACGGGCAAGCAGGGACCGGGTCTGGCCTATCGTTGGGCCAAGGCTGGCTATCATGTAGCGATTGGCTCCCGGACACCGGACAAGGCTGTTCGAGTCGCATCTGGACTCAACGAGCGCTTGGGACGCAAGACCATTCAAGGGATGGGAAACGAGCAGGCCGCGCGCCGCTGCGATATTGCAGTCCTTACCATACCCTACAGCGCTCACAGGTCCTTGCTCGAGGAATTGAAACCTCAGCTCCAAGGCAAAGTGCTGGCTGACGTCACGGTGCCTATAGTTGGCTCTGATGCCGCAGTGGTTCAGATGCCGCCAACGGGAAGTGCGGCCCAGGAGGCGCAGCAGATCCTGGGTGAGAATGTAAGGGTCGTGGCAGCTTTTCAAAACGTCTCCTACGTCCATTTGATGGAGGACGGTCTGGTGCCGTGTGATGTGCTGGTTTGCGGCGATAGCCAGGAGGCAAAGGATCAGGTCCTGCAGCTTGTTTCGGCCGCGGGGCTGACTGGTTGGGATGCCGGTCCTCTGCAAAACGCGGTCGTGGTGGAGGGTTTGACCTCGGTCTTGATTGGGATTAACGAGCGTTATGGTGTCAAGAACGCCGGAATCCGGATCACTGGAGAGCAAAGCGCTGGCGGCTCTTGAAGGCGTCGATGACTACTCGGATGATCCTAACCGCCCCGTCGGGACTTCCCACCATCCGACCTGGCGATGATCTTGCAGGGTTCATTCTGGAGGGCTCGTCGCGAGCCGGTCTCCGTATTGAAGAGGGGGACATTTTCGTCGTCAGCCAAAAGGTGGTTTCAAAAGCCGAAGACCGGGTCCGCCACCTAGCGCAGATCACGCCCTCCCCAGCCGCAAGAAAGCTGGCCAGAGAAGTCGGAAAGGACCCCCGGCTCGTCGAGGTCATTCTCAAGGAAAGTCGATGTGTATTGCGCTCCCGCCCCGGCCTGATAATTGTTGAGCATCGCCTAGGTTTCGTCTGCGCAAATGCGGGCATCGACCACTCCAACGTAGGAGGAGAAGGTGAGGCTGACGAATGGGTGCTTTTGCTACCTGAGGATCCCGATTTGTCAGCCGCCCGCCTCAGGCGCCGGATTGAGGCGACCTCTGGCAGGCGTGTAGGGGTTTTGATCATCGATTCGCACGGGCGTGCCTGGCGACTAGGCACTGTTGGTGTGGCCATTGGCGTATCCGGTGTGCAGGCCCTGCTGGATCTGCGTGGTCAGCCGGATATGTTTGGCCGCCGGTTGGAAGTAACTGAAGTCGGCTTAGCAGACGAGCTCGCCGCAGCAGCTTCGGTTATTATGGGTCAGGCTGGTGAGGCGCGACCCTTTGTACAGGTACACGGCCTTCCCTATGAACTTGGGGAAGGATCGCTGACAGAACTGCTGAGGCCGCCAGAGGAGGACTTGTTTAGGTAGCGATCGGTGGGGGCAGGGCGTTTCCCAACCAGCACGCGTGGAACGCAGAGCCAAGACTGAGGTCTGACCCACTTTCCTGGCAGCTAGAATGGATGGCTTTGAAGTCAGGCGGGCGGGGTGCCGAAGACCCTTTCCTGCCAGCCCTAGGGTTCATCACGCCCTGAGGGAGGATTTCTATGACTGCAGTGGTGCCTGAAGGCTATCAAGACCTCCTGACGGACCAAAAACCGAGCTTTGCCGTGCTCTCCACAATCATGCCAGATGGTTCTCCGCAGGCGACGCCGGTGTGGTTTGACACCGAGGACGACCTGCTGCGGGTTAATTCTATGATCGGCCGTGTAAAGGACCGCAACATGCGGCAGCGCCCGCAGGTTGCACTCACCATCATCGACCCGGAAAACTGGTATCGCTATGTCCAAATCAGGGGGACAGTTGTGGATGTTTCCGAAGAGGGAGCCAGGGATCACATTGACAGACTGGCGGGAAAGTACACTGGAGTGGCGAACTTCGAAGGAGACATTTCGTCTCTCCGCGCAATCTACAGAATCCAGCCCGACTCGGTAACTACCTTGGGATGAGCGCGGATCCTGAGAGCTTCTACCAATTGCTGTCTGGCCGGCACTCGATTCGCCGCTTCCGGCCTGATCCGATACCGGAGGAGACCTTGAAACGAACCTTGCGGATGGCGTGCCGCGCGCCTTCCGCCCATAATCGGCAGCCGTGGCGGTTTGTCATCGTCGGCCAGACTGGGCAGCGCAAGGAGCTTGTTGACAGGATGACGGCTCGTTGGCGGTCGGATCTCGAGGCTGACGGCATGGATGAGGCTGGAATTGAAAAGCTCCTGTGGAGGAACCAAGAACGTCTGCTTGCGCCACCCATCGTGATCTTCGTTTGTATGACCATGGAAGATATGGACAGCTATTCGGATCAACTCCGCCGTTCGGCCGAGCGCACCATGGCCGTTCAGTCCGTGGCCATGGCCGGGGCTTATTTGCTCCTGGCTGCCCATGCTGAAGGCTTGGGCGCCTGCTGGATCTGCGCTCCGCTGTTTGTTCCCGACCTGATCCGGGAATGTCTGGAGCTACCTGCCTCTTGGGAAGCCCAAGGTGCGGTTGCGCTGGGGTATCCGGCGGACGGCGGTCTCAGGCGAAACCGGAGGCCTCTGGAGGAGGTCACCTTTTGGACATGAAGGTGGTTGCCCTGGCCGGGGGCGTGGGCGGGGCCAAGCTCGCCGACGGGTTGGCCGCAGTTCTTGCGCCCGAGGATCTCACCGTGGTCGTCAATACCGGAGATGATTTTGACCACCTGGGCCTGCGCGTCTGTCCCGACTTGGATACCGTCCTTTACACGCTGGCCGGGGTAGTCAATCCAGAGACAGGCTGGGGCAGGGCACAAGAAAGCTGGGATTTCCTCGAAACGCTTGGAGAATTCGGTGGCCCGACTTGGTTCAAGCTGGGGGATCGGGACTTGGCGCTTCATGTCCTGCGCACCGCGCAGCTTAGGGCCGGCCGGCCGCTGAGCGCCATTACTCATGATCTTGGCAGGAAGCTGGGCGTCGAAGTCCGGGTGTTGCCTATGTCGGACGCGCCGATATCAACGATCGTCTTGAGCGATGCGGGGGAATTGTCCTTCCAGGAGTACTTTGTGGCCCGGCGATGTGTCCCGCAAGTGCGCGGCTTCCGCTTCGAAGGCATTGAGCACGCCCAGGCGGCGCCAGGGGTGCTTGAAGCACTTCATTTGGCGGACCTGATTGTGCTTTGTCCTTCCAACCCATGGGTGAGCCTGGATCCCATCTTGGCAATAGGTGAGATCCGGAGGGTCGTTTCGGCGAAGCGAGGCGTGGGAGTCTCACCCATCGTGAACGGCCGGGCGATCAAAGGTCCTGCGGCTAAGATGTTCAGTGAGCTTGGCATTCCGCCCTCGGCTCATGCTGTGGCTGAGCACTTTCAGGATCTCCTGTGTGGATTGCTCATCGACCACCAGGACAAATCTGAGGCGTCCGCCATTGAGGATTTGGGGGTGCGTGCTCTGGTGACGGATATCATCATGAAGTCGAGCGAGGAAAGGAAGCAATTGGGGGCCCGGGTACTAGCCTTCGCATCCAGGCTAACGGAAACCGAGGCTGAGCAGTGACGGTTTGGGCGATTGTTCCGGTGAAGCCGCTGCTAAGGTCCAAATCACGGCTTTCGAAGGTCTTGTCGAAGGACGAGCGTGCTCTGCTGAGCCAAGAGATGCTCGTGCATACCCTGCGGATTCTGGCAGAGGTGCCGCAGGTGGAGCGCACTCTCGTGGTGAGTCGAGATCCGAGAGCGCTGTCCTTGGCGCGTAACCACGGCGCCCGTACAGTGACCGAGCGCGGTTCCCCGGAGCTCAACCCGGCCTTGGTAAGGGCCTCTCTAGTGGCCAGGGGATATGGTGCTTCGGCGGTCCTGGTCCTGCCTGCCGACCTGCCGCTCTTGAGGCGAGAAGACATCGAGATACTGATCTCTCTCGCACATGATCCCCCGGTCATGGTTATCGCCCCAGACAGACATGGAAGCGGCACAAACGCTTTGTTGTGCTCACCGGCCGGTCTGATCGAATACGACTTCGGTCCAGATAGTTTCTCCAGGCATATTGAGAGGGCGAAGCACGCCAACGCGCGCGTTGAGGTTTGTGAAATCTCGAGGTTGAGCCTGGACCTTGATGCTCCCGAGGATCTTGAGATCTTCAGGAAAGATAGATCCAGCAGCGACTTGCCCTAGATGAAAGGACCTTGGAAGCTATGCAGCGAGTGGCCTTGTATCTTCAAGACGCCCACGACCTTCGAGAGGGGCTGGATTCGGTTCGCTACGCCGAGCAAAAGGGTTTCGAGGCGGTTTGGCAGGCAGAGTCCAGGTTGGTGCGCGATGCAATCGTCCCCATGGCAGCCTATGCGGCAGTGACCGAGCGCATCAAAGTTGGCTCAGGGGTCATTAACAACTGGACGCGCAACATAGGTCTACTTGCTGCCACTTTTCTGACTCTCGATGATCTTGCCCCGAATCGGGTCTTGTGCGGCATCGGCGCCTGGTGGGATCCTCTGGCGCAGAACGTGGGCATCGACCGGCGAAAGCCCTTGGCGGCTATGCGCGAGACGGTGGAAGTGCTAAGGCGCCTGCTCAGAATGGAAAGGGTGACCTTTCATGGAGAGTTCCACCACGTAGACGGGATCGAGCTTGATGTCGTCCACGGCCGGAGGGAGCCGCGTGACGTCCCGATTTATATCGGTGCCACTGGGCCGAAGATGATGGAGCTCGCAGGGGAGATCGCCGACGGCGTGGTCCTCAACTACTGTGTCCCGCCAGCCTACAACGACGGTGCCCTTGAACGACTGGAGGCGGGGGCTGGAAGAGTCGGACGAACGCTTGAAGACACCGATCGGCCGCAATTGGTTGTCGCCTCTGTGGATCACGATCGTGAGGCGGCCTTGGAGAGCAGCCGCGAACTTCTGACGCAATACCTGGCGCAGCAGCCGCATATAGCAAAAGCCAGTGGGGTCTCCCAAGAGGTGGTTCAAGATATTCAGTCGATCCTGGGGTGGCCGGCAACTCAGGAGGAGATTCAAAGGGCCAAGCACCTTGTTCCTGACGATCTGGTACGAAGGATCACGGCCTCCGGTACCCCGGAAGATGCCCGCGCCAAGGTCCAGGAGTATGTCGATCATGGATGCACATGCCCGATCCTGTATCCCGTCGGGGGTGACGTCAAGCTGCTAATTGACACCTTCAGTCCGCAAGGATAGCCCTGGGCAACTCAGAGGCCAGTACGAAAATCCGTGGGAGGAACCCATTTGAGTGAGATGAGCGCCCCGCCGATCGGCGAACAACATGTCAAGCAGCCGAACTCAAGCCATTGCTTTGCCTGTGGTCTGAAGAACCCCATCGGATTGGCGCTCACCTTCTACAGCGTCGGCGGGGAGCAGGTCGAGACAGAATACACGGCTCCCACCCATTTTGAGGGATACCCCGGATTGGTCCATGGTGGCATCGTGGCAGCGCTGCTGGATGAGGTCGTTGGTCGGACGGCGATGATTTCAGATCCTAACCATTTCATGGTGACGGCGAAGCTTGCCATTCGCTATCGCAAGCCTGTACCTGTCGAGGTTCCGTTGAAGCTTGTCGGTCGGCTGAAGCGGGATCGGGGAAGGATTGCAACGGCTGAAGCGAAACTCTGGTTGCCCGATGAAACGCTGGGAGCAGAAGCGGAAGCTGTGCTGGCTGACCATCCACTCACCAAGGCTGAGGGGGCCCT
>CAYGCA010000052.1:0-2581 GCA_964348265.1 uncultured Anaerolineaceae bacterium
CGCGTTTTGGTCGCATTCCTGCACCCTGCGGTGAGAAGAAGATCGTGGAAAGACGAGATTCGTCGTCGCTCCTTCCTCAGGCTGACATATTCTCGTCCTGACTTCCCTGATGTAGTACAGGTTCCAGACAGCGATGCGGCCACAAACACGGTCGCCGACCCTAGTATCCCGCCATGCGGCACAATAGTTGGACCCAGTGCCAGGGTAGGAAGACCGTACCGGAACGGACCGCGCAATTACTGGGCCCTCCGACGCCCCACGCTCTCCGCGACGCCACATTCTGGGGTCCTGAGGCCACCGAGACCCCATCCATGCCCCTGCAGGAAGGCTGAGATCGAGATCTGTGCGCCCCAGGGTCTCAGGACACAGGCGCGCACTCCGAAATCGGCGCAGAGCGGATGCCCAAGCCATCCGAAGTTTGATCTTTCAGAACCAGAAGTGACTCGCCGAGTGCATCTCGCCTCTGATTGCTCGGAGGTTAACGAAAGCCCACCACCCCGCGGTCTTGCCGGAAGCCAGAAACTGTCCCAGCATAGACGGGAGGTCGGACTCAGCTATGGGAGGCCTCCCCTCCTCTTCACCTTAAGTACGTTGGCGGCCCGGCCGCCAGCGACCGGACCGCCAAACCATCGCTCGACCCCTGAGTTCAGGGGCCAGGAGCTATCTTCAGAACGACGCCGGTGCTACCGAAGGGGACGCCGGTTTGATTGCCGAGGACGTAGAGCTCCCCGTCTGCGTCTTGGCCGAAACCTAGCAGCGAAAGACCGAGCCGATCACGGTCGACGAGCTGAAACTCGACGATCTTGCTCGTTTTGATCTTATTTCCGCGGACAATGTCTTTCTTGTTGAGGAAGAACAGTCTTCCGTCGTTGTTGACGCTGGTCTCAGTGAACCGCGAGAAATCGCCGAATACGTACCGACCAACGAGGCCGGGAATCGCCTCTCCCCGGTACACGAACCCGCCTACGACGGCACGACCGTCAAAGTTGTTGTCCCGGTCGTCGGCGGTATTGTACTGGGCGACCGGATCGATCAGCCCGGGAGGCTCATTCGGGCAGGGATCGTCGTCGAAGGCGAAACCAGGAGCTGATCCATTGGGGTCAAAGCAGAATGCCCCCTCTTTAATGTTCCAGCCATAGTTGCCGCCCGCAACGACCACGTCGACTTCTTCGAGATCGTCCTGGCCTACGTCGCCTACGTAGAGGTCACCCGTCTCCATGTCAACCGAGAACCGGAACGGGTTTCGGAAGCCATAGGCAAAGATCTCCTCTGCGAATCCGGCTTGGCCAACGAAGGGGTTGTCGGCCGGGATGCCGTACTGTCCATTGGCCGAGTTTGATCCCTGCGGGTCAATCCGCAGGATGGCGCCCAGCACGTTGCTCGGATCCTGCGCGTTGCCTGAGGGCCCATGTCCGACGCCCTCATCGTCCCGACCGCCGCCATCGCCTAACGCGATGTAGAGCATCCCATCCATCCCGAAGTTGACCGCGCCGGCGTTATGGTTGAATTGCGGCTCGTCAATCCTCAGCAGCTCTCGGGCGCTCGTGGGGTCAACCACGGAAGCTGGATCGCCCGGGTCAGGGACCTGCCACTCGATGATCACAGTCTGGTGGTTGGCGGGCGTCGACGGGGGCATCGTGGAGAAGTCAGCGGCTCCGCTCACTGGCTCGGAAGTATAGGTGTACAGCAGGCCGTTGGCGGCATAGTCCGGATCAAAGGCCACGCCCAGGAGACCGCGTTCATCGAAGGTCCCCGGACCAAAGGCCCCGAGAGGTACAAGCCGGCCGCTGGTGTCGAGAAAGACGGACTTGGCGCCTGTGGCCAGGTCTATGGCCCAGAGTATCCCATCCTGATCGGTAACAAACAGGCGGCTGTCATCTCCGGGCGCGAACGTTCCCCAGTTCGGCGCAGTTAGCCCGGTGGCCACGGTTTCGAGCCGGATGGGCGCTCCGCCCTGCTGAATGATGTCAGCCAGAAGACCCCCCTGAGCCAAGCCGACCGAACTGAACAGAAAGACGCCAGCCACCAGGACGACCAGACCGACGAGTCTGGTTAAAGATATTCGCACGTCACTCCCTCCTAGCTTGGATGCGCTCCTACTCAACGCATTCTTATATCTGAAATTCGAAACTGGGCGGCCGCATGAGCCGCCGACTGCCTCCCTGCCAGGGCTCCGGGCAGAAAGGCCCACAAACGGTACACACCACCTCCTTCCAGCCCCCCCAAACCACACGGACATAGGGCGAATGCAGCCGCTCCCCGCAGTCCACAGCCATCAGACCACCCGCGGACGAGCCAGCATGCCCACATTCAGGAAGTACGTAGGCGGGCCTGAATTTGGATCTCAGCCCTCAACGATTTGGCTATGAGCCGTGCACGCAGCCTGTCCCGTACGGCGACCCGGCGGCCGTCCAAGGGGCGGCGGCCTCCATCTGCTGAGGTCTCGGCAGAGAACCATTCCATCGAATCAGTCCTTCGCCAGCCACTACGCCGAAGTACTCCCAATGCAGGGCCTCCTCAGGGCTCTCGGCCAAAGGACTCGCGAAGGGTGTCAGACGCGGGCGCGGGTATCATCCGAGAG
>CAYGCA010000052.1:2591-10154 GCA_964348265.1 uncultured Anaerolineaceae bacterium
GACCTATGCCTTTGAGGTTTGAGAGGAGACCGGGGCCAAGATCGAAGCCACGCTAATCATCCGCCGAGCCTTCCTCGAATTGACGGCTCAGAAGGGTTGGGCGCTGCCGGATACGGTCATGGCCCGGCAGTCATTTACCCTAAAAGGCTAATGAACGGAAGGAAAAAGGGATCGAGAGGCGATACCGGACCTACAGAGAGCCAGGCTGCCCAGAATCCTCAAGGTAAGGCCAGGATTCCGGTCCAGCGAAGGGTCCCTCGAACAGTGGCGGAGAAGGCTCAGATTAAAGCGAAAGTGCGACCGGGGTAGGCAGCGGTCGCACAGAGCTGGGGTCGGGTCTGGCTAATGCTCCGTATGGCAGACTGAATAGCCCGTGTGATCTACACCGGGCTTATGGTCTTGACCTAGATTCAGCAATTTGTGGAAATCGGCCATGTCTTTCCCATTAGTTTTGCCATCCCCATTGAAGTCCGAGCAGAAGGGCGGATGTGCATAAGCAGGCACAACGGGCAGGAGTGCAATCACAAACACCAGGAACAGGATCAAGGCTTTCTTCCTCTTTGTGGCTCCTCTTTTGGCTCGAAATGAAATAAGAAGGATTCTTTCATCATCTCCTACCCGCTAGGCATTATAATGGAGACAATTCAACTGCCCGCACTTCCCAGCCACTGGCTGGCGGCTGCCAGCCCAGGGGGAGGAAAGTCGAAGCGATCTCGCTGACAGCCATTGGGCCCGATCCTCCGGCGGCGTTTTCTCCTATTCGGGCGGATTGGCTTGCAGACCGCTAGGTCCCACGGGACTGAGTGGCTCGCGTCGCGACCTGGTGATACCGTATCCAGGGTTAGCTAGCTCTACTGGAGACCCAGCTCTGAACTGCCGCCGTTTGGCTCACGCCGGGCACAAGCGGGAACCCTTCCCATACTGCGGCCAGGCTGGCCGCCCTTGGTCCAATCGATGGAGGTGAACTAGACCTGGCTAAACTGTGGTTGTCTGAAGGCCGGATTGCAATGTATAGTATGGTAAGCTTTTTGGCATACTGGAACCCCCTAGTCCCTGCCAAGCGGTGTTCAAGTAGCTCAGAACTTGATCTCAACTGGGAAGGAGGTGAAGCGGCGCATCCATACCGAGTGCCCGATTTGGCGGCGACTGGGGTGCATGGGGCCTGGACCGCATGGGCAACCAGGTAGCTAGCCAAAGAATCTCGAATGTCACGTCGAAGCTGTTCAACTGAAAAGGAGGAGAGAATCACAATGGATAGGCCGAAGAAATGGTGGCTGGCGTTGACCAGCCTGATCATCCTGGGTTTGGTGCTGGCGGCCTGTGACAACGGGCCACCTGTTCAACCTCCGCCTACGGCGACCCAAGAGGTTGTGCCTCCCACAGTGGAGCCGCCATCACCGGTGCCGCCCACCCCAGATACACCGGAAGTACGAACGCTCAAAATTGGGGCTGCCCTCTCTGAGACCGGAAGGTATGCGACCGTCGGTCTGGATGTCCGTCAGGGCTATAACCTCTGGAGGGATTATGTCAACGAAGAACTGGGCGGGATCAATATCGGCGGGGATCTCTACAAGGTAGAGATCATTTACTATGATGATGAGAGTGACGCAGATACCTCCACCCGACTGACAGAGCAGCTCATCTCGGAGGACGAAGTCGACTTCATCCTTGGCCCCTACGGCAGCAGCCTGACCATGGCGACCAGCTCCATCACCGAACAGAATCAGGTCATCATGATCGAGGCCAATGGCGCTGCGGAAACCATCTTCGACCGCGGGTATAAGTACGTTTTTGGCGTGCTTTCTCCGGCCAGCTACTATTCCCGGGCGGCGATGGAAGCGCTGGATTCGGCGGGCGCAGAGACCCTGGTAGTCGCCTATGAGGACAACGCTTTCTCGATCGCTATCAAAGACGGCATCCTGCAGTGGGCAGATGAACTGGGTTTCGACATCTTGGCTCTCGAGGTCTACCCGAATGGCGAGACCTCCTCGGCTGTTTTTGACCCCATAATGACCAAATTCAAGGCGCTCAACCCGGATGCGTATATCAACGCCGGCCACCTAAATGATGGCATCGCTGCAGCCGCCTCGGCAGCCAGCCTCGGTTTCTGCCCCGGCTCGATGTTCTACATGGCCTCGGCCAACTTCCCGGCTTTCAGCGAGGAACTGGGCGATGCGGCGACGTATGCGGGTGGTTCAACGCAGTGGCAAGCGACCCTGTCGTATGATGGAATCTACCTGGGCACACCGCAGGATTTCTACGAGCGCTACACCAGCGCCTACGACATGGAACCCACCTACCAGGCCGCTGAATCCGCTGCGGCAGGTTTTGTGTTGCAGAACGCGCTTGAGACCGCAGGGACTACCGACACCGAGGCGGTACGCCAGGCTTTGCTGGATATGGACATAATGACCTTCTTTGGCGCCATCAACTTTGACGAGACGGGCAAGAACGTGGCTCATGCCATGGCCGCTGGTCAGATTATCGATGGCGAATTCCAGGTTGTTTGGCCGCCCGAAGCCGCGGTGACCGAATTTGTCTATCCAAATCCGAACTGCCCAGAATAGATGTAACCAATCGCGTTAAAAACGCCAGCAGCTGGGCGTGGATCAAAGACTCTCCCGGCTGCTGGCAGCTTGTCCAGGAGTTGGGGCACCCTTCCATCCTCAATAGCTGCCCGGAGTGCGCCCGGAGACCTGTGTCTGCCCAGGATCATTACGGAGGAACACGAGATGGATTTTTCTGACTTGTTACTTCAAACCATCATCAATGGGATTTTGATCGGCGGACTATATGCGGTGATGATGCTGGGCTTCTCTGTCATTTGGGGCGTGATGGGCGTGATCAATCTAGCCCACGGAGACTTCCTGATGATCGGCGCCTATCTGACCTGGGTCCTCAACAAACAATATGAGTGGGAACCATTCTTTGCACTTCTGGTCGTCATGCCGGTCATGTTTGGAGTTGGCTATCTCATCCAGAACATCCTCATCAACCGAATTATCGAGAGGCCTGTTCTGATTGCGCTGCTGGTCACCTATGGGTTGGGGATTGCGATGGCCAACACAGTGAAGTTGATGTATACCGCTAATCCCCGGATCACCAACACGGCCTATACAGGATTCTGGGAGTTTGGCAACGTAGTCCTGCCGGTCACAAAGACGCTTGTATTGATTGCCGCCCTACTCATGATGATCGGGCTGTACCTATTCTTGTACCGCACTCGCTTCGGTAAGAGCATTCGCGCCGCGGCTCAAAATAAAGAAGCGGCCCGCATGGTGGGCATCGAAATCAACAGAGTCTATGCCTACACGTTTGCTATCGGCATCGCGCTGACCGGGGCGGCCGGCATGCTGATCAGTCCCCTGGGTTCGATCAACCCATTCATGGGAGCCGCCTGGACCCTCAAGGCGTTTGCGATCACTGCCATGGCGGGCTTGGGAAACATCCCCGGAGCCCTTATGGGAGGCATGGTGCTTGGATTAGTGGAAAACATCCTGGCTACCTTTATCCCCGGAGTGGGATCGAATGTTGGCATTATCTCCTCCTTCGTTCTGCTGGTGTTGGTGCTTGTCACCCGGCCCCAGGGGCTGTTTGGTGGCCTGAAGGCCGCCCAGGAGATCCGCTAGACCGTGGAAACTGTCGTGTCGTTGTTGCAAGCCCTGATCTTCGGCCGCTGGACGAAGATCATCCTCCTGATCGTTCTACTGCTGATTCCAGGCCTTTTTTTCGCCCGGGAATGGTGCTTGGAGGCCGATGAGTTCTCCAGCCAAATCCAAGCTTCAAGCTGCACGTATCTGATTGATAAGAAACCAGTCACGACTGCGCTGCTGCTCTCCTTTACGCAGATGTTCATCCTGATCATTCTTGCCAGCAACTGGAACCTGACCGGTGGGTTTACCGGCTATATTGATTTCGGTCACGCGGTCTTCTTCGGTTTGGGAGCCTTTGCGACCGCCATCCTGATGGGCGCCTCCCGCTGGGAAGAGTGGCCAGCTCTCCTATCAGGGTGGAACTTCTGGCCGGCCATGCTGGCTGGAGGGATCATAGCCTCCCTTTTTGCGGTGCTTATCGGTTCGGCCACCTTGCGACTGAAAGGCCCCTATTTTTCGATTGCGATGCTGGGTACGCTGGTGGCCATGCGTGAGCTTGTACGGGTGAACAGCAGACTCTTCGGCGGTGGCCTTGGCCTGAACTTGCCCGTCTACCTCAATCGCCCACTCTTCTATTACCTTTCTTTGGGGATTGCCTTGTTCGTCCTGACTTTGGTCTGGTGGATACGACGTACGGAATTTGGCGCCAGCCTGGTCGCCATTCGCGAAGACGAGGTCGGTGCGGAGATGCGGGGGATCAATACGACCCTGCACAAGATCACCGCTTTTTGGATCTCCGCCCTGCTAACCGGCGTTGTCGGCGGGATGTGGGCCTACCAGAACACTTTTATTGATGCCGACATCGCATTCCAGCAAACCCGCACGATCGACATGGTCATGATGAGCATGCTGGGCGGGTTGGGCACGGTTGCCGGCCCTGTGCTTGGATCCGTCGTGATCTACTGGTTGCGGGATGTCGTCTGGGCCAATTTCCTTCTCTTTCATCAGATCTTTGAAGGGCTGCTGTTGATCACCGTTGTGCTCTTTGTGCCTGAAGGCATCATGGGCATCTTTGATCAAGAAAACGGCGGAACCAGCCTGAACAAGATCGTGCGCAACTGGTTCAGGGGATCATCCGAGGAGGCTCCCTCCCAGTGATCACAAGCCATGGCTATGACTGACCATCCTGACAACAACCGCCCGCTGCTTGAGGGGCGCGGCGTCACCAAGCACTATGGCGGATTGACAGCCTTACTGCAGGTCGATTTTGCCATCTATCCGGGAGAGATCGTAGGCTTAATCGGCCCGAACGGCAGCGGAAAAACGACCCTGTTTGATTGCCTCAGCCGTGTTCAAAACATCGACGCAGGGAAGGTCTTCTTCAAAGACACAGAAATCTCGAAGAAGAAGCCCTATCAGGTAGCCCATATGGGGTTGGCGCGCACCTTCCAGCTCATCCGGGTGTATCGCCGCTTATCCGCCTTGGAAAATATGTTGCTCAGCAGACAATGGCGGGGTGAGTCCCTAATTCAACAACTGCGTCCCAGCCACCCTGAAACCGAGATCCGAGCGCGGGAATTATTGGAGTTCCTGACGATTGACCATCTTACCCATGATAAATCTGGCAACCTTTCCGGCGGGCAACAACGCCTGTTGGAGATCGGCATGGCCCTCATGCCCGATCCCGATCTTGTGTTGCTGGACGAAGCGGCTTCAGGGATCAATCCTGTGTTGATTCAAACCATCGTTGAGCGCATTCGCTACCTATCCAAAGAGGAGGGCAAGGCCTTTTTGCTGATTGAACACAACATGGAATTCATTGGAGACCTGTGCAACCGAGTCTTTGTTTTGAATTTTGGCGAGAAGCTGGCCGAAGGCACGCCTGAAGAAGTGATGAACAATGAGGATGTGATTGAAGCCTATTTCGGCTCATGACGGACAATAGGAAGTTTTTGGAAATAAACGATCTGTATGCCGGGTATCAGAAATTGGATATCCTCAAAGGGGTTAACCTGGCAGTTAATGCCGGCGAGATCGCGTGCGTTATCGGACCCAACGGGGCTGGAAAATCCACCGTCTTCAAGGCCGTGTATGGATTCATCGACATTCGCCAAGGAAGCGTGTTCTTCGATGGCGCCGAGGTAACCCATTATCGCCCCCAGGAAATGCTTCGGGCAGGGGTCTCGATTGTCCCCCAATTGCGGAGCGTGTTTCCCCAGATGACGGTTCACGAAAACCTGGAAATGGGCATGGTGCTGGAAAAGGACCTGAACCGGGTTCAAACGCGCATCAACGAGATCTTTGAACTCTTTCCCAGATTGGCCGAACGCCAGAAGCAGGTCGCAGGAACCATGAGCGGCGGCGAGCAGCGCATGCTTGAGATCGGTCGGGCCTTGATGTATGAGCCCAAGCTGCTGCTGATGGATGAGCCCTCCGCGGGGCTGGCGCCCCTGATCACAAAGATGATCTTCGAGCAAATCAACTTCCTCAACAAAGAGCTGGGGTTGACCGTGTTGATGATCGAACAGAATGCGCGCCAGGGGCTGCAGATCAGCAATCGAGGCTACGTGCTTCAATTGGGTCAGAACTCTTATCAGGGGCCCAGCAGAGAACTACTTGACAACCCTGAAGTGCGCCGCGCCTTCCTGGGCGGCTGAGGGCTCCTTCCGAACTCCGATGCAGCGCTAGCCCCACCCGGCATGTCGCCACAAACCTCCCCTACACGCTGGCTCCTTGTTTTGTGCGCAACTCAGGCCAGCACTGTGCTCGTCTTCCTCAACTTCGCAGGCGCACTCCCGCTCATCCAGGAAGATCTTCAGCTGAGCAACGCCCAGTCCGGCGCCGTCCAAGCTGCAGGCCAGGTCGGCTATATCCTGGCGGTGCTGCTCCTGGCTTCGCTCACCGATTTTGTGGGCGCCGAGCGAGTCATTGCCGGCGGAGCGCTCTGGGCCGGGCTGAGCAACCTGGGGCTGGCCCTGCTTGCACAGGATGCGGCTGGGGCGATGCTGTTCCGGGCATCTGTAGGCCTGGGAGTGGCGGGGATTTATATGCCCGGGGTGCGCACCCTCTCACAGCATTTCCCAGCCAGCCGACGCGGCCGAGCGCTGGGCATTTTCGTCGCCTCCTTCACGGTGGGATCTGCAGCCTCGATCGCCCTTGGCGGAAGGTTGGCAGCCTCCTTGGGTTGGCGAACGGCCTTTGCCCTGACCTCCCTCGGACCTCTCCTGGGGGCGCTGGTGGCCTGGCGCAGCCTTCCCGCGGTCGGTGCGGCCCAGCGACCGGAGGCCCCCAAGGAAGAACCCAACCTGGTTGAGGCCTTGATTCACAACCGCCCCGCGCTGCTGGCGACCGCCATCTACACCGCTCATGCCTGGGAGGTGCTGGGGCTGCGTGGGTGGCTGACTGCCTATCTGACTGCGTTCCTCACTCGCGTCGGCCTTGACCTGGCTCAGGCCACCCACAAGGGAGCAACCGTCGCCGGCGTCGCCACTCTGCTGGGCGCAGCATCCACCGCCTCCGTCGCAGCCCTTTCCGACCGCATTGGGCGAACGCGCACTATTATGGTCGTGACGGCCGCAAGCTTCGTTTCCATCTTGGGCTTGGGATTCATGCTGAGTACGCCGTGGGCGCTCGTTGTCCTGGCGGGATTGCTGGCCGCCTCCCTCGCGAATGCCGACTCGGCGGTTATTTCCACTGCCCTGACCGAAACCGTGCCAGCCCACTACCTGGGCCGGACCTTGGCGATCTACTCTTTCCTGGGATTCGCAGCCGGCGCTATCTCGCCGCTCGTGTTCGGAGAAGTGCTTGATCGCAGTGCTGCTGTTGATGGGCTTGGGGGCAGCCTTTTTGTTTCGTCGTGGAGCCCGGCCTTTGCGACGCTGGCGGTGGGCTCCCTGGCTGGGCTGGGTCTTACGATAGCGTTGCACCGCCGGCTCGGCGCCTCTCGAGAGGCAGCCTTAGTTCCAGATTA
>CAYGCA010000052.1:10164-10441 GCA_964348265.1 uncultured Anaerolineaceae bacterium
CGAAGTCATGGAGGCGTAGATTCGTGCCTTGAACGGTCACCAGTACCTCCGGCAGGTGTGAAGCGCGAAGGTGACCGCGTCCAAGCCTATGGTAACATCTAGCCCTCATGTCCCAAGCACGGCAGAACAAACTTGAAGACAGACCCCCCTCACGATGGTTCTATGGGTGGGTGATCGTCGGAGTATGCTGCCTGACGCTCGCGGTGGTCTTCGGAATCCGCCTCTCATTTGCCGTCTTCTTCGTTGCGCTTATCGGTGAATTTGGATGGTCCCACGC
>CAYGCA010000052.1:10451-11044 GCA_964348265.1 uncultured Anaerolineaceae bacterium
CTGAGACAGCGTTCATCTATTCCACCAGTATGATCGTCTTTGCGAGCACCTCGACCCTGGCCGGGAGAGCTCTCGACCGCTGGGGAGCGCGTCGCACCTTCGGCCTGGGCGCGTTGATTCTGACTTTGGGTCTCCTGCTCAGCAGCCGCGTACAGGCCCTTTGGCATCTGACGCTGACGTATGGGGTCATGGCCAGCCTGGGGATCACCATTCTGGGCCTGGGGCCGCAGGCCTCGCTGGTCGCCCGCTGGTTTTGGCGAAGGCGCGGTCTGGCCATCGGGATCGCCTTCGCCGGCACCGGCCTGGGAACCCTGACGCTCACCCCAGGTGCGGAGCGCCTGATCAGCACAGTTGGCTGGCGCATGACATACGTAGCGTTGGCCGGCCTCTCTCTCGCCACCCTTCCGGCCATCCTGCTCTTGCTCCGGCTGAATCCAGGGGACCTGGGCCTGAACCCAGACGGCGATCGTGTCGCGCTGAAGATCGGCCGGCGCGCACCGGATGACGGCGGCTGGACGATGGCGAGCGCGCTGCGCACCCCTGCCTTCTGGCTGCTCATCTTGACGGGGATAGGAGCGATCGGACCGCTGCGG
>CAYGCA010000052.1:11087-12578 GCA_964348265.1 uncultured Anaerolineaceae bacterium
TGGTTGACGCTGGTTTCGATCGATTCTACGCGGCTTCCATCATCGGCCTGTCGGGTGCGGTCACAGCCGTCTCATTTGTCACCACTGGGGCACTTTCCGATCGGGTCGGGCGGCGCGCAGCCTTTGCACTGGGATCGGCCTGCCTGCTGAGCGCCATCGCCATCCTTGCCAGCCTTCAGAGGCCTGATCAGTCCGCCTGGCTCCTGCTGTATGCGATCATGCTGGGCCTGGGTGAGGGCTCACGGTCATCGCTGGTGACCGCGATCGCCAGCGACCTCTTCCCAGGGGATGCGATGGGAGCCATCAATGGGGCCTTGGGGGCCTCATTCGGAGCGGGCGCGGCGGCCTTTCCTTGGCTCGCCGGCCGTTTGTTTGACATTGCAGGGACCTACTCCACCGCTTTCGCGATCGCCGGCTTTGCGATCGTCATCTCTACAGTCACCATCTGGCTCGCTCCCGCCTTGGCGGCAAGACGGCCGCTACGTGGGGCCCCCCTCCATTGAGATCCCTTCAATCCCGTAACACCCAGGGCCCTCAGAGCCCGCCGTCCCGCCCATGGGCGGCGTCCCCGCTGGTTGCAAGGCTGTCCCGCTACCCCTATTGCTGGGATTGCGCGAAAATCACCTCCAAACAGCCTCGCCGTATGGCTCGACCGGCCGGAGGTCGGTGCTGGATCACCGAATCCTGTGTGGGTCGCTAGGGCGACTGGAAGGCGAATTCGTTGAGATGCCAGGAAGACATCATCCGAGTGAGAGACGGGACGACGCATGAAGGACCCTCCCACACGGCCAACGCTTCCACCCATTCTCCGGGCTGCGGTGCTGATGCTCTGCTCCGTGGTGGCGGCGGGCTGCCGCGGGAGCACTGCTGAGGCGCCGGCATCTCCAACCCGTCTGCCTGCCCCCACGCTCCGGGATGTGACGGCTGCCCATACCCCAACCCCTTCGCCCCTGCCCCCCACTGCCACACCGTCCGGAATCTCTCGCGTGGAGGGCTTGGAACTTGTAGCCCAGGTCGGCGGCCCAACCAACGGTGGGGCCGTACAGGGACACTACGCCTTCATCGGCGTGGGGCCTCGGCTGGTTGTTGCTGATCTCTCCGACCCTGCGAATCCCATGCGCCGGGGACAGACGCCGCCGCTCCCCGGCATTGTGATGGACGTCGAAGTCGAGGGGGACTATGCCTACACTCTCCTGGATACCAAAGGCTTGCAGGTGGTCGACGTTACCAATCCATCTCGGCCTCATGTGGTGGGTCAAACGGGTGAAGAGTTCTACGGAGGCACACACCTGGATGTCGTAGGGCAGTTTGCCTACGTCTCGGTCGGCGGCGGCGAGTTGTGGGTCCTTCAGGTATCCGATCCCACCCGTCCGGAGGTGCTCACACACTTCGATACCCAGGGATACGCCTCCGAAGTGTTCGTCTCGGATCGCCACGCGTACGTTCCGGCGAGTTGGGACGGACTCTACGTGATCCATGTCTCCGAACCAG
>CAYGCA010000052.1:12588-19980 GCA_964348265.1 uncultured Anaerolineaceae bacterium
GGACGCGGGGCTCTATTACGAGTCATCGGGGATGATGACCCAATGGCAGGGCCTGGACATCCACCTTGCGGGTTCGCACGCCTATTTCTCGTATTTCGGGTTGGGGCTAATCGTGCTGGAGATCTCCGATCCTGCCTCGCCCCTGAGACTTGCGAACGCGGGCTATCCCAACGCGGTGAGCGTGCATGTGGAGGGATCTCACGCTTACCTCGAGACCTACGACGCTGGCATGGTGGTTTTGGATGTGTCCGACCCTGCAAGGCCCTTCACCGTCGGCACCTCAGAATTTGGAGCGGAGCCCATCGGCGTCTATCGCACGGCCGAAGCGACCTACCTGATCGGACTCCAGGCCGGCCTTCACGCCTTCGACGTCACTGACCCGTCCCGGCCCGTGCGGGTCGGCTCATACGTGAGCTTCCCGGAGGCAGTGAGCGTTGACGTCGCAGGAGACCTGGCCTTCGTTGCAGACCCCAGCGGCCTAAGCGCGTTGGACGTCTCGGACCCGGGACACCCCGAGGTCCTCCGCACCATACCGGTGGCCGGGGAAGTATTGGACCTTAAGGTGTTGGATGAGCATGCCTATCTAGCGGCGAGTGGCAGGGGTCTGCGCCTCCTGGAGCACTCCGCAGCCGAAGAACCCCTGGAGGTAGGTTCCTTCGACCCGCCGGAGGACGTGAAGGAGACGGTAGTCTCGGCAGACGTGGCTTATGTGATGTCTCAGGAGGAAGGTCTCAGGATCATCGACCTGTCGGATCCTTCCCGGCCGCAAACGATGGCCTCGCTTGAATTCGACATCGTGCTTGGCGTTTCCCTGGCGGGGCCTTACGCCTTCCTCGCAGCGGGCGAAGATGGGCTTCGCGTGTACGACGTTTCCGATCCCGCCCACCCACGCGAGGTCGGCGCCTACGCCAGCGATTGGCCGCTCACCGACATTACGGTTGCAGGTGGATTTGCCTATGCGGCGGCTTGGGACCGGGGATTGCTGGTGCTGGAGATCGGGGATCCGGCAAATCCAAGGCTCGTCGGGACTTATGCTCCGCCGGGTGGGGAGCAGGCCTGGGACCTCGAGGTTGCGGGGGATTATGCCTTCATTGCCGCCGGCTGGCAGGGTTTGGCACTCGTCGACATCTCCGATCCGGCCAATCCGATTGAGGTGGCCGTCCACAAGCTGTCCGACTCGGCCTATGACGCCTTCGTGGAGGGTGCTTACGCCTATGTGGCCAACAACACTGCCGGCCTGCGGATCCTGGACGTTTCCGATCCCACCCGCCCCCGCGAGGTCGCCGCCGTGGAAGACATAGGCCGGGCTTCCAGCGTTCATGTCTCCGGCGGCCGGGCCTTCATCAGCTCGTGGGACAAGGGCGTCGCAGTAGTGGACGTCTCTTCCCCTGAGTATCCCCAACTGATGCAGCGAATTGCGACGAAGGATGCGGCGCGGCACGTGTGGGCCTCCGAGACGCACGTGTTCGTTTCTGCGGGGGAGGCGGGGCTGGGGATCCTGGCATGGCTGCCACCGGCACGGACTCAGGCGACAGGCGTCTACGCCGACACCCTGGGTGAAGCGATCCGCGTGTTCATCGCCTGGCCTCATGCCTTCGTGATCACCCGAGATCGTGGTTTGCACGCCATCGACGTCAGCGATCCTGGACAACCCCGCCAGGTCGGCGCTTTAGTGCTACCTGGATCGACCGAAGTCTACCGTCCGCCTTCAGGGATTTTCGTCACGGAGAGCTACGCCTTCATGGCTGCCGGGACCGATGAGCTCGCGATCGTGGAGATTTCCGACCCGAGCGCTCTGAGAAAGGCAGCAACCTTCGATCTGCAGGGTTCCGCCTCCGACGTCTTCGTGGTGCCGCCCTATGCTTATGTAGCTGCCGACCTCGCAGGCTTGCAGGTCGTGGACATAGCCGACCCGAGCGAGCCGCGCCCGGCAGGCCGGTATGAGACCGGCAGGCCGGCGACGAAGGTCTACGTTGGCTGGCCCTACGCCTACGTTGCGGAAGGCAGGCGGCGTGGGCCGGAGGGGAACGCGGCGTTGCGAGTCCTGGACATCTCGAAGCCGGCCGCGATTGCCGAGGTAGCGGTCATATCGCTGCCCAGGGTGGTGGAGGACCTGCACGTATCCGGCTCCCTTGTCTTTGTGGCGGATGGACGAGGAGGCCTGCTGATCTACCGTACTCTGGATCAGTGACCTTCGCGCCTGACAAGCGCCCCTGGATCGGCTTCAATGGCGCCGGGATTGGAGACCCCAAAGGACCCCTTTCACCTGCCGTATGGAAAAGCTCGCATGTGGGATCGGCTAGATCGAGGCGGGTCGGCCACCCACTCGCCGTCAGTGGGCGCTCCCTGCCCGCTTCGGTCGAAGCAACCGAGGGGTCACACACTCAGGTGGAACGCTCTTCCTGATTTTTGATCACCTGCGCGTACCAAAAGCCGCTGTCTTTGATGATGCGCGCCTGGGTTTGGTGGTTGACATACACCAGGCCAAACCGTTTTGAGAAACCGGCTTCCCATTCAAGGTTGTCCAGAAGCGACCACACAAAGTACCCCCTCACCCTGGCGCCCGTCTGGATAGCCTGTGCGACCTTGGTCATGTATCCCTCGAGGAAGCGGATCCGGAACGGGTCGTGCACACGCCCGTTATCCAGCGCATCTGTGAAGGCAGCTCCATTCTCGGTCACGAAGACCGGCGGGTTTCCGTAGCTGTCTTTGAGGCGGGCAAGGACTTCATAGATGCCTTGAGGATAGATCTCCCATCCCATGCTGGTCCGCCGGACCTCGTCCTGCAGGGACTCCCGATCTGTCACCCTGTTTTGAAGGAACCGGCCCGAAAGGAAGGGAACATACCAGGCATGCTGGACAAAAGCGCGACTGTAGTGGTTGACTCCCAGAAAGTCAATGGGCTGGGAGATCGTGACGAGATCGGCGGCAGAGGTCGTGGGCCGAAAGAGTCTCAACCGTCTCCAAAGAGCCTCCGGGTAGCGCCCGCGGAAGATCGCCTCCAGGAAGATCCCGTTCACCAGCTGGTCGGCCAGGAGGGCAGCCTCCCGATTCTTCTCCGAGTCGGAGCGTGGGTGAATGGGATTCAAGTCCAGGGCGATCCCAACCTGCGATCGGGGAGCCAGTGATTTGATGCGGCTCAAACCCAATCCGTGCGCCAGGAGCTGGTGGTGGATCACCTTCAGGTAGGATCTGGGATCCCGTCGCCCCGGAGCGTGTCTGCCGAGAACGTAGCCGTGCAGCGCGTGGACCCTGGGTTCGTTCAGGGTAATCCAGTACTTTACCCGATCGCCCAAGGCCGCTGCCACGACCTGGCAATACTCGGCGAAATGACGGGCGCAGTCCTTGTGGATGAAGCCGCCGAGCTCGGTTTCCAAGGCATGCGGCATGTCCCAGTGGTAGAGCGTAATGAAGGGTTCGACATCCATCGCGAGCAGTGCGTCCACAAGGCGGTTGTAGTAATCCAAGCCTTTTTGATTCACGTTCCCCTTTCCCTCCGGGATCACCCGCGGCCAGGAGATCGAGAATCGGTAGGCATCCAGCCCCAGCACTTTCATGATCTCCAGATCAGCCTGATAGTCGTGATAGGTATTGCAGGCGATGTCGCCGGTGTCACCCGTGGGGATTCTTCCGCGCTTATGCGCAAACACGTCCCAGATGGAAAGCCCCTTGCCGTCCGACTTCCAGCCACCTTCAACTTGATAGGCGGAAGTTGCGGCGCCGAGGATGAAATCGCGGGGGAACTGAGGATACGTCGTCATGGGGTCAGCGATCAATAGGGATGCCAAACGAACGCAGGAGGGACATAAGTTGCTCGATATCCGGCAGGCTGTCCCGCCGCTCTCTCTCCGGCTCTTTCTGGGTCAGCTCCCAGACGAGGTCGGCGACTTGGAAGGCAGCGTCTGGTCTAGCCAGTCGCTGCGCATGAGCGGCCCGCTCTCTATAAAGCCGCCGATCGTTGAGCAGCCAGTGGCAAAGGGTCTCGAGGAGCTCAAGCGGCTCCTCCGTTCGATCTCCGGCCGATCCTCCGACCACGTATTCTGCGTTCCCTGTTTCCTGGCCCGGGATCGCTCCGATCAGCAGCATGGGCAGGCCGCAGGCCAGCGATTCGCTGACGATGAGCCCGCCCGCTTTGGATATCACGCAGTCCGCAGCGCGCATCAGGACCGGCATGTCATCCACGAAACTGTACAGGTGGGCTGGCACGTGCCACTCAATCCCCTCGAGGTTCTCATACAGGGCCTCGTCTCCACCGGCCACAACTCCGACCTGGATCGGGAAGCCCACGTGATTCAAAACCCGAATGAACGTCTCCACCTGCGGCACGCGCCGGCTAGCGACGACCAGAATAGTGAACAGATTAGGCTCCCAGCCCAGTGAGGCACGTGCCGCAGCTTTCGATTCCGATGGATAGGCCAGCGACGGATCCACCGGCAGGCCGGTGATACGGACGCGGGCTGGGGCGAGCCCGCGCTCGAGCGCCAAGTCGGCGGCCTGCTGAGTTGGCACCAGACAGAGATCGACGCTACGGCTGAACCAAAGGCGGTGTAGGGTGACCAGGTCAGTGACAACCGTCACCAGGGGAGTTGTCAGCTTGTTCAGTTTGACGTAGGCAGCCAGCGGCGCCTGGTAGGTGGGGTACGTCGTGACGACGACATCCGGTTGGTGGCGCTCAAACACATCGGCGATCGCTTCGTAGAGCGCCAAAGCCTGGGCCACCTCGGCCAGACTACTGGTTAGGGCCATATCTGAAAGCTTGAAACTCAGTTCGTTCAGCTGGGGCCATTCGCGGACCACGCGGTCGTAGTCGGATTGAGCGTTGCGCATGAACGGCGGGGCCTGTTTCTCCTCGAGGACATTCACCATCAGTGCTTCGCAAGATTCCGCGTATTTCAGCTGCAGGGCGGCACGAACGGCTGCAGCGGCACGCAGATGGCCAAGCCCTGTTTCGGCCATCAGCACCAGCACCCTTTTCTTTTCAGTCATTGCCGCCTCCCTCGAAAGACGAAGAAGTCGGATTGAGCCCGGCCGACTCAGGACGGCGGGCCACAAACTCCACGATGACAGTGCACCGGGCTGTTAGGCTGATTATAAGTGCCCACCCTCCTCTGGAGAGGAACACCCCGAGCCCCTTCCAAACCAAAACACAAATGCCGATCAAACCTGGCATCATGTGGGTACGCGTGGGAAAATTGCGGGCGAAATTCGAGTCAGAGAGGCGGTCCTGGAACAGGCTCCTCACGGTCGCTCCAAGAAGTGGAGCCCTTGGCTCACAGGCTATGGGATCTGACTGGATCGAGGTAGAGCAGTGAGATATCTGGGTCCAGGTCTGTGCCCCCAGGGCAGCATCCCGGGGCGAAGCGCAAGACCTCTTCAGGCAACTGCGCCGAGCCCAACTGTGGGACCATTCCCGGCTCCCGAGGTTGGTTCTCTTTCTTAATCCCTCGCCACCGACAATGTGGACGTTCGGCGACAAAAACTTCACTCTTTCCCGGAACCTTTCACTAGCCCATAACGTCTCATTCGTCAGCATCGAGACAAAGGACGACCTGAGGCCATCTGAATCCTTTTCTTGGTCGGAGGCTCGCTATGTTACCCCCCCTGAAACCCTTGATCTTCGCAGCCCTGGTCATTGGGCTGGCGGCTTGCAGCACGGACCCCAAACAGCCTCCCTCGGACGAAGCAGATCGGGCCCGGGAAGCGCTCAGCGGATACCTGGCTGCCCTTAATGAGGGGCGCTTCACGGAGGCCGCGGCCTTGTACGGCGGCTCATTGGACGTCTTGGCCGAGGTAAGCCCGGGCATCGACCCTCAAGACCAGATTGCGCTGCTGAAAGCCGCCTGCACCCAGATCGGCTACCAGTGCCTGAAGGTGCGGAGCGTGGGCCTACAAGAGCAGGTCTCCTCCACGGAGTACCTGTTTGAAGTGGAGTTTGACAACCCCGACGGCAGCCTGTTTGTGTTGGGGCCTTGTTGTGGAGAAGACGAGACCGGGATGCCGCCGCGGTCGAAGTTCTCCTTCACCGTGGTGAAGGAGCCAGCAGGGACGTTCAGAGTGCTAACCCTGCCGGTGTACGTTCCCTAGCTCGAAGGCTCAGGGTGTGGATTTAATGACCGCCTCCGAGCCGGAGCGACTGCCTGGCCCCCACCCGGTGCTGGCCTCCTTTCCTGTGGCGGGAACCTTTTTCGAGGCGATTCGTCTAATTCGCGCGCAATCAATTCACCACAATTAGAAGGAGTGCAGACCATGAAACCGCTTCTAGGATTGCTCACAACTGCTGTGTTTTTGGCTTTAACGGCCGCCTGCGCCGGCCCAGAGACCCGACCACTGGGGCCCTCGCCCCAGGTCCCCACCGATGTCCAGTTTGGCCTCTACCACCAGGAATTTAATCAGCCGGGCGATGGGGAATAATAGCCTGGTCTTTGCCGCCCATTTGCAATTTCCTGGTCTAGGCCGTATTGAGAAACATGACACCGGCCTGATCTGGCAGCCGGTGGCTTAAGCGGCTAAAATTACCGGTTGCTGTTTCCGACGGGACCAAAACATAATTTGGAGCTTAAACCGATTCTGTTGACTGGAGGAGTTGAACATGACGATCCATATCGATGCCAAGGCAGGGGATGTAGCCGAGACGATCCTGCTGCCGGGGGACCCCCTGCGGGCCAGGTACATTGCCGATACATTCCTGGAGAAACCTGTTCTCTACAATGAAGTTCGAGGTATGCTCGGTTTCACGGGTACTTACCGCGGCCGGCGAGTTTCCGTCCAGGGAACCGGTATGGGGATGCCTTCTCATTCAATTTACGTCCACGAATTGATCAATGAATTCCAGGTTAAAAATCTGATTCGGGTCGGCTCTTGCGGGGCGCTGCAGGCGGAACTGCACCTGAAAGACGTCATCCTAGCGCAGACCGCCTCAACCGATTCCAGTATGAACCGCCTCCGCTTCCAGGGCATGGATTTCGCTCCGACGGCCGATTTCGGCCTGCTTCTCAAAGCGTATGAGGCGTCGCAAGCCAGAGGGATTCCGGTTCATGTGGGCAATATTCTGAGCGGCGACACCTTTTACGGGGAAGATCCGGACGGGTGGAAGCTCTGGGCCAAATACGGGGTGCTGGCCGTCGAAATGGAAACATCTGCGCTCTATACGCTGGCGGCTCGCTTTGGAGTGCGTGCCCTGTCGATCGTAACCGTGAGCGACAGCCTCGTCACCCATGAACGGCTTTCCCCTCAGGAGCGGGAAACGAGCTTCCGGCAGATGATCGAGATTGCGTTAGAGCTGGTTGAATGAACCATTAAAATCAATCAAAAATAAATCCAGATACTTTAGGTTCACGTATCAAGTCGAAGACCCTTCACCATTTCGGTGGGTGACTTATCCATAAATGAGAG
>CAYGCA010000053.1:0-2793 GCA_964348265.1 uncultured Anaerolineaceae bacterium
CCGGCGAGCCAACGGCGACCTCGAAGCTCGGACCAGGGGCAACTACCCTGGGAGCCATGGCTAGGGGACCTCCGTGGGTCAGGATTGTTGCTGTCCGGTACCCTTGAGCCATTTCCGGCTACGCCTGGAAGGCATCCACCTGCAAGGATACAATAGCTGTGATTGGCTTGCGCTGTGGGTAGCGGCGCGCCCAGGTTCATGCTGCTTCTGCAATTGGAAGGTACCCTTCCGCAGATACTCTTCACACCAGCCGACGAGGCCACAGTGGATGGCTAGCACATACGCAGAAGTCGAAGAACAGGCCCACCCGAACTGCCGGTATGGAGAAATCCTCCGCGACGATGATCAGCGACGCGGCGAGACTGGATGGCACGGACTGGCTGGAAAAAGGGCCGCCGAGGGGCGGAGAAATCGACCTCACAGGAAAAATGGATCCCTGAAGGGGAGGGCAGAATGACGACTCAGCTCTTTGCAACCTGTCTAGTCGATAGCCTCTTCCCTGAAGTAGGGCAAGCCGTGGTCGAGGTCCTCCACCAGGTTGGCGAGGAGGTCTTATTGCCCTATGGGCAGACCTGCTGCGGCCAGCCAGCCTTCAATGCTGGCTACTGTGAGCAGGCTCGTCGAATGGCAAAGCACACTATCGAGGTGTTTGAAGCCTACGCTGGACCGGTCGTTGTTCCCTCTGGATCATGCGCGGCGATGCTCAGGCACGGCTACAGAGAGATCTTCTCGGGGGACCCTGTCTGGCTTCAAAGGGCAGAGGCGCTTGCGGAGCGTACCTTTGAGCTCAGCCAGTTCCTGGTGGACGTCTTAGAAAGGACCGACCTGGAGGCCAATTACAGCGGGGCGATAGGCTACCACGCCTCCTGCCATGCTCTTCGAGCTTTGGGAATCGATCGCCAGCCGGCATCCCTGCTCGAGGCATGCCGGGATGCCGTTGTCGAGCGACTTTCCGATGAGTGCTGCGGATTCGGCGGCATCTTTGCCGTCGAGTTACCCGAGGTGTCAACGGAAATGCTCAACAAGAAGCTGGAAGAGATCGAGAATAGCCAGGCCGATGTGGTCGTCTCCTGTGATGTAAGTTGCCTCATGCAGATCGAAGGTGGTCTGAGGCGGAGGGGATCCTCCGTGCGCTGTTCGCACCTGGCGCAGATCCTTGCCGGTCAGGAGCCCGGCCTGCGATGAAGGCCGATTTTCGACGCCTCAGCCGCCGAGCCCTCGCCGACCCCTTTCTTCAATCTTCACTGGACAGGAATGCCGATCGGAGGCGATCGGCGAGGTTGGCTGCCATGGCGAGTCTGCCTGATCCCGAGCTTGCCCGTCAGCGCGCTCGTGAAATCAGGCAGCACACGATCACAAACCTTGATCGTTATCTAGATCAATTCCGCCGTCAATTGCAGGAGAACGGTTTCCAAATTCATCGAGCTGCGGACGCGGCTGCGGCAGCTCGGATCACTGTGGGCATCGTCCACGCCCATGGGGCCAAGTTGGTGGCCAAATCTAAATCGATGCTCAGCGAAGAAATCGAATTGAACCATGCGCTGGAAGGCAACGGCATCCGGACAGTTGAAACCGACCTTGGAGAATTCATCCTGCAGCTGAGATCGGAACAGCCCGCCCATATTATCACGCCCGCTGTTCACCTGCGAAGAGAGGACATCGCTGAAACATTCGTGCGCGAATTGGGAATGCGCCCAACCACCGATGTCGAAGCGATGACGGATATCGCCCGTCAAGCACTGCGAGAGGTGTTTCTCACGGCAGACGTCGGGATCTCGGGTGTCAACTTCGGCGTGGCTGAGAGCGGAACGCTTTGCCTGGTGACCAACGAAGGCAATGGGCGAATGGTCACAACCCTTCCGCGGGTTCATATCGCGCTTATGGGGATCGAACGCTTGGTGCCTAGTCTGACCGATCTGGCCCTGATGCTGCAGCTGCTGGCCCGCTCTGCGACCGGTCAGAAAATGACGAGCTATGTGAGCCTGATCCAAGGGCCAGGTCGAGCGGAAGGGCCTCTCGAGCGACACCTCATTTTGGTAGACAACGGCCGCAGCAACCTCGTGGGATCATCGCTTGAGGAATCCTTGCTATGCATTCGCTGCGGCGCCTGCCTCAACGCCTGTCCCGTGTACCGCGAAGTGGGCGGCCACACGTACAACAGCGTCTACCAGGGGCCGATTGGCGCGGTCGTCTCCCCCGGGCTGTTTGGCGCAGGCGATTTCGGCCACCTTGGCAAGGCCTCAACCCTATGCGGGGCGTGCACTGATGCGTGTCCGGTCAGCATCGATTTTCCAAAGCTTCTCCTACGAGTACGCGGCGCGCACACCCAGACCGTAAGGCAACCGTGGGCGATCCGCTGGGGACTTCATCTTTATGCCTGGACTATGCAGTCTGAAAGCCGCTATCGCTGGGCGCAGAGAATTGCCAGTCTGGCCTCCCGCATGGCACCACACCGGCTCGACTGGATACGCGTACTTCCCCCGCCATTCTCGGGCTGGACGAGCTCACGGGATTTCCCGCCCTTTGCTGCCACCCCCTTTCGAGAACGCTGGAAGGAACTAATCGCAACAGAGGCCTCGAGGCCTGCTTCCGCTGCGGCGACGACAGAGTTGCCGAATCCAGAAGTCAAACGACCGCCCAAGGAAACCTGTGCTGGGGAAGATCTCCTGAAGGATTTTGAGCATGAACTGAAAGCTGCAGGCGGGGAGTTTGTACACTGCACTCCCAAGCAGGCGCCTGATCTGATTGCCGAGCTTCGCCGACACTTGCGTGCCAAAAAGGTCTTAGTCAGTG
>CAYGCA010000053.1:2803-3692 GCA_964348265.1 uncultured Anaerolineaceae bacterium
ACGCAGATATTGAACTCCTTGAGGCGCCGATCCAACAGAAGGGCACTGGTCCGAGGCCGGGGCCGAAGGCTTTTTCAACCGCGGACGCCGGGATTACTCATGCGCAGGCCGGCCTGGCAGACACTGGAAGTATCGTAATCGGCTCGGAGGCTGGAGCAACCCAGCTGGCCTCCCTGCTTCCACGGGTTCATATAGCCTTGCTTCGAGAGAGCGATCTCCATCACACCTTGGTTGACTGGCTAGAGGCGGGAGGCGAATCGACGATCCGTTCCTCCTCATCCACAGTACTCGTCACCGGCCCCTCTCGAACGGCGGACATTGAAATGACGCTCACCATCGGCGTACACGGACCTGGGCACGTTATCGTCTGCTGTCTCAAGGGTGAATAGAATGGGACCGGGACCAGGCTGGCCTGCAAGCATTTTGCACTGCCTTGGTCAGTTCCTATTTCCGCATTGCCCATCTTCGAAGGAGCTGGCCGATCACCGCAGCCCGCCCGCGTCGCGTCTCAGCGCTGACTGCGCTCCAGCGAGCGATCAACCCTCCTGCCGTTGCTGAACCAGTGTGTGGGTTCCCCATCTTGGGAGATGGGGAACGGATAAGTCAGGAGAAGTCAAGCATGCCCTTTCGAAAGGTGAGCCTCACACTCCTTCCTGGTTCGTATGCGATCGGTCGCCTCGCTCCGGATGATTGGGTCCCCGAATGGACACGAGCGGGCACGTTCTTCTCGACTACTCGAACGCCGGAAGAGCTCTCATTCGTTTGCCTATCCGACTCGGTACCGCCTGGCGTCAAGTGCGAACCCGGATGGCGCTGCCTGAAAGTCCAGGGCCCGCTCGAACTTCACGAGTCCGGTATACTCGCCTCGCTAGCTACGCCGCTGGGCGCT
>CAYGCA010000053.1:3735-7284 GCA_964348265.1 uncultured Anaerolineaceae bacterium
GCAGACGTGCTGCGTGAGGCGGGACACCGCCTGCAGTTGCCGGAATCGCCAGCCCCGGAGGAGACTTGAATGCTCGGCAGCCATACCATGACAGCCGCCCTGGACTCGGCCGCTCTGTCTCAGGACGGGCCTGATCAGCCGGACTGAGGAGTAGCCTCCGCTCGAACCGAATTCAAGCCTGCCCGATGAGCCTCCGGTGGCGCTGTGCGAGAGCCCCTAAACCGACTTCCGGGATTGGACTTAGTCAACCTCACCCAGCTGGCCAAAAGCCGCAGCAAGTCGCAGACCCCACCCTCAAGCACATTGCGCCACGCAGGCCAGCCAGAGATCCTCCGGGGGCTGATACTCTTTCGCGACCCTCATCCTCGGTGCGGCAACCAGCGCTTGATTCCGAAGTAATGGCGCATCAGGCCCCGAAGAGGTTTCAAGCGAGTGGCTTGGGCCACGTCAGCTCAAGCGATCCTGTTGAGTGGTCAGCCCGACCACCCCCGGCCGTGCCCCTGCAGGAATGCTGGCCAGCTCAGTGACGTCTCTGGGCAGACTTCATCAGCTCCAGCTTCAGGTTCCAAAGACGCTCGCTCAACGAAACATGATAGATATGCGGGTTGAGTAGACGACGGACCCCCGGATCCAGTCGAGCCACGTCGGCCTGCCTTTGAGCTCGCATCTCCTCGATTGTGGGTGTTCGAGCGAGTCGCCGACCATGTGCATATACTTCTTTGAGCAGGGGCTCCATCTCGGAAACCTCATCCTTACGCAGGGTGCGAGATTGGGTTCGATCCACCGGATGGCGAATCAGCATTTCTTCTCTCTGTTGCGGGTCCTCATCCTTCAGGGTCAGCAAATCCGCCGTGGCCTTGCCTCTGTGATCGTAAACTCGCCAGACATCCTTGTGCCCGGGGCTGGGGACCTTCCTGGCGGACTCGGACAGCTTCAAGGCAGGGGCCCACCCCTCGTCGCCTCGAACCGCCACTAATTTGTAGACACCGCCTAGAGCAGGTTCTCCCCACGAGGTGATCAGCCGAGTTCCAACACCATAGGCGAGCCGCTGAATGAGCCGATCCGGATCAACCCCATACCTGGGCGCCTCCTGTTGGATCTGGGTGATGATCTGCCAGATAACAAGCTCATCCAAGTTGTTCGATAGTACGATCGATGTTTCAGGAAAGCCATGCTCGTCCAGCGTTTTCGCCGCCTGAATACTCAGAAACGCGAGGTCGCCTGAATCTAGACGAATTCCAGCCGGCTGGTGCCCTTTGCGGCGCAGCTCCTCAAAGACTCGAATTGCATTCGGCAGTCCACTTTCAAGGGTGTCTATTGTGTCAATCAGCAGGATACAATCGTCCGGGTAGACATCCGCGTAGGCCCGAAACGCCTCGAGCTCTCCTTCACCCAAAGCCATAAAGACCTGTACCACGCTATGAGCATGGGTTCCCTTGGGCAAGTAGCCCAGGACGCTCGACATTCCTACATTGGAGCTGAAATCGGCGCCGCCGATCAGGGCTGCCCGAGTGGCCGCGTTGGCCCCTTTGTCCTGGCCGCGACGCAGACCGAATTCCAGCAGCAACCCGCCCCGGGCACTCTCACGTATACGAGCCGCCTTGGTGGCGATCAGAGTCTGGAAATTGAGGTGATTCAGCAAGGCCGTTTCTAGGATTTGGCTCGTCCCAAGCGGCCCCTCGACTACTGTGAGCGGCACATTCGGATGCACAACCCGCCCCTCTGGGATAGCCCTCATGCGGAGCGATTGGAAGGTTCCTTCCCGGCCCAGCCAGTCCAAAAAGTCCTCTGCGAACAGCCGATCTCCCGTACGAGTTGTTTGGCTTCGCAGAAACTCGATATCTTCTGGCCGGAAACGGACTCTCTGCA
The DNA here is from genome assembly GCA_964348265.1 of uncultured Anaerolineaceae bacterium. Lineage (GTDB taxonomy): Bacteria > Chloroflexota > Anaerolineae > Anaerolineales > E44-bin32 > JBFJVD01. Next base: position 5,605 of record CAYGCA010000053.1, read on the forward strand.
TCCAGTCAAGCAGCCAGGCCAGCCCGGCATTCACGCAATAACCAGATACATGGCCATCGTATTGGGGGTAGTCACGAAAGAAGTGGTCAAAAAGAGCTGGTTTCTCATGCAGACCCACACGATAGTAAAGCTGGACCATGGTGAGCTGGTATTGATCGGTGAACAGTATGCCTTCAGCAGTCTTTTGATCCGAGAGTTTCATTCGACTTGTCCCAACAAGACATGCCGGGAGTGCAAGATGCCTAGCCGCCTTCTTCCCGTAGCTTTTCGCCGGATATGGCCTCCAAGACTCCAATCACAGCGGAGTTGTCCAGCGCTTCCATCCCCAGTTGCAGCATGGACGAAAACAGTTGCTCGCTGAGGGCTGCCGCCGGCAACGGCATCCCGTAGGCGCGGGCAGTCTCGAGCACGATGCCCAAGTCCTTGTGCATCATATGGGCCTTGAAGCCTGGTTGGCGGTTTCCGGTGAACAGCCGTTCCGGCTTCACGTCGAGCGTCCAACACTGGGCCGCGCCTCCCTGGATAGCGGCGACGACTCGCCGTGGGTCAACCCCCGCTTTCTGGGCGAGCAGCAACAATTCGCCCATTGCAATCATCTGAGCTGCCACCATGATCTGATTGCAGGCCTTAGCAACTTGCCCCCCGCCGCTTTCGCCGACGTAGGTGATCGATTTCCCCACCGCCTGCAGGATGGCCAACACCTTCTCATAGGCCTCCCTGGGCCCTCCAACCATGATGGCCAGTGTGCCTTGTTGGGCGCCCACGTCGCCACCCGATACCGGCGCGTCCAAGGACAAGACCCCCACTTCCAGGAGACGGCTTGAGATCAGGCGCGCCGTCTCCGGCTTGATGGTGCTGTTGTCCACCCAGATCATGCCCTCGCGACACCCTTCAATAACACCATTCTGACCCAGCACGACCTCTTCCACATCTGCCGAGTCCGGTAGGTTTGTGAACACAACATCGCTGGCCTCAGCCACTTCGCGCGGCGTGTTGGCCTCCAATGCGCCCTCAGCAACCAAGGATTCAACCGGCTTTCGGCTTCGATTATGGACCGTCACAGTGTAGCCGTTGCTCAGAATGTTGCGTGCCATCGGCCTGCCCATAATGCCAAGGCCGATGTAGCCAACCCTCAGTCTCATGCCTACCTCCTTCGACATCCTGGCCGGAGTCCGGACCACATTGGTAGGCGCCAGACTCCTCATTGCTATTGTAAACGCGCCGCCACTGGAGATACCATAAGGTCGCGCGCAGGGTAGACTGCAGGATGAGCCCGCAAGGGCCGGGAGGAGACCGCTCATGGAGTACGTGAATCTGGGAAGGGCTGGGTTAAAGGTGTCGCGAATTTGCCTTGGAACGCTGACCTTTGGGAGCCCCGAGTGGAATGAGTGGGTCCTAAACGAGGAACAGAGCCGACCGATCATCAAGCGGGCTTTGGAGTTGGGCGTCAATTTCTTTGATACAGCTGATTGGTACTCACTAGGTGTCAGCGAGGAGATCCTCGGGAGGGCATTGCGCGACTTCGCTAGCCGGCATGAAGTCGTAATAGCCACAAAAGTCTATTTTCCAATGGGTGAGGGGCCCAACCAGCGTGGGCTCTCACGCCACCATATCCTGCATTCGATCGAAGGCTCTCTCAGCCGCTTGGGCTCCGATTATGTAGATCTTCTGCAGATTCAC
>CAYGCA010000053.1:7294-11688 GCA_964348265.1 uncultured Anaerolineaceae bacterium
ATTCGGAAACTCCAATCGAAGAAACCCTACAGGCGCTGGACGACTTGGTGCGCGCCGGCAAGGTTCGCTACATCGGTGCCTCCAGCATGTACGCCTGGCAGTTCGCAAAATCCCTCTATCTTGCAGACCTAAGAGGCTGGACTCGCTTCGTGTCTATGCAAAACCACTATAATCTGGTCTACCGCGAAGAGGAACGCGAGATGCTGCCTCTATGCGCGGCCGAAGGCATTGCGGTTTTGCCCTGGAGCCCGCTGGCGCGCGGCTTCTTGGCCGGCACATGGTCCAAGCAGCAGGGAGGAGCCACGAGGCGGGCCCAAAGGGATAAGCTTCTCAGGGAGAGGTATAAATACGAATCCGATTTGAGCATCTTGGATCAGGTAGTGGAGATCGCCCATGCTCGGGGAGTTGCCCCGGCCCAGATAGCACTTGCCTGGCTGCTCCATCAGCACATCGTGACGGCCCCGATCCTGGGGACTACCAAGGAGCAGCACCTGGAGGAGGCTGTGGCTGCGCTCGACATCGAGCTGACAGCCGAGGAGATAGAACGAATGGAGCAGCCCTACCAGCCTCACCCCATTCTTGGTCACAGTTAGCCCGACACAGGCCATCCGCGAAGTGATCCCACCGCTCATCGGCCCGCGAGGTCCCACGTGGATGGGGTGATAAGGTATGGATCGACTCCAGTCTGCCTCAGAGCCGGTAGGGGCAGTTTCTCCGGACGACCAATCTCACACGAGTTGAGGCAAATTTGCTATACTAACCATGCGCAGGCCTCAGCGCACTTGTCCACCTATCCTGCCGGAGGCGGGTCCCACTTCTCCAATCTTGAGCCAGGCTCGGACGAAGTGGACCCCAGGCATGCGCCCCCAGAGAAAGACGATGCGAGACTCCTTGAGCGACAATCGTGGGACTGTAGCCTCTCTACTCTTGGTAGGGATCCTCATTGCTCTGGCACTCGGGTCAAGCTACGCGCGCAACGGAACTGGCTTCGCTGAGCGAACTGTTTGGGATTGGATGGAGCTGCTCATCCTCCCGATCGCCTTGACGCTCGCGGCGTTGCTCCTCAATAGGGCGGAGGGAAGGCCCGAACGCGAAATCGCCGCCCAACGCGACAAGACCGAACGCGAGATTGCTGCCCAACGCGACAAGACCGAGCGCGAAATCGTGAGGGATCGTTTGCGGGAAGCCGCTCTGCAAACTTATCTCGACAGAATGTCCGAGCTCATGCTTTCGACGGGCTTGGGGCTCTCCGGGGGCAAACCCTCGCCTGATCAGAAGGCGGCTCGTATTGTGGCGCGGGCGCGGACCTTGACGGTTCTTCACGAGCTTGATGGGACTCGAAAGGGAATGGTCCTGCGATTCCTGCATGACTCCGACTTGATCGTGACAAACGAAGGTAACAGCCAAGCGGTCATCGACCTGCGCGGGGCAGATCTGCGGGAAGCCGATCTGAGCGGGGCCGACCAGAGCTGGTCCGACCTGCGCAAGACAAACCTGCAAGAGGCGGTCCTAAGTCGGGCCGATTTGCGTGGGGCCGACCTGAGCGGAGCCGACTTGCGCGGGGCAGTTCTAGGAGGTTCCGATCTGAGCGGGGCCGATCTTCGCGGCGCGAATTTGAGTGGGGCAATCCTTCCGGGGGCCATCTTGAGCGGGGCAGACCTCAGCGGGGCCTTCTTGAGCGGCGCCGACGTCCGAGGTGTTGACCTCAGCTGGTCCAATCTGAACAGGGCCTCTATTTCCGTTGAACAACTGGCTCCTGCCAAGTCGATCAAGGGCGCCACCATGCCCGACGGTAAGAAGCACGAATAGTCTGCTCTCTTTCCTGGGCCATTCTCGGCCGCAAGCGGCACGGATTAGAAAGGCCCGGACACCCCCCCTCAGGATTCGCAAACTCTCACCGAACACCAAGCAGCGCGCCCATCCAGGAAATCATCCTGTAGTGACCTCTTCCCCCAGTCTGTACTCGCCTGGACAGTGAGAGCCTCCTGGCTCCCAGCTCATTGACCGAACGGGGTCCGAGGGAGCTACGAGGGGGCGGAAGCTGCTGAGGGCCAAGTCCAATGCTCGACTTCTGAGCCCCCTGCACACCCTGGATGATAGAGGGGGCGGGCCTCGCTGGTCGCGCGGCGCTCGGGCCTATTAAATGAACAGATGGCGACGGTGCGATTCGAACGCACGGCCAAGGGCTTATGAGTCCCCTGCTCTACCACTGAGCTACGTCGCCAACGCGCCCGATTATAACACAAGGACCATCTCCACGAGCGGACCCCCACTCTCCGGATTATCGGAACCCCCAAACTCAGCCCTGACCCAATCCGTGCCTCCCTCGACGCAGGATCTGGTGCTCCCTGGGTTGGAGAGGGTAATGGGGCATTAGAAACAGGCATCGGGCAACCGTTGGCCGCGAGCCTCGACGGGATAGATTCCGCCCAGGGGCGGCGGGACGAAACGCCATCGCCCGAGTTCCTGGTTGCCGAGGCGTACTAGGTGGCTCGCGCCGCTGGATTGTGGATCTCGCTCACTGGCAAGCCAGATGGTCCCAATCCCCGGGGAGAAGCCCTGAGTATCCTCAACGCGGTTTGGACGTCGACCGGCCGTGAAGAATGGAATCCCTGCCAGTAATCACACTTCATCGCACGGATTTGAGACTCTTGTTCTGCATTCTCGACGCCTTCTGCGATCACCTGCATCCCCAGACTGTGAGAGAGGACAGTTATCATACGAACGATTTCTGAGTATTGGCGTCCGAGGCCTATTCGCTTGATGAAGGAGCGATCGATCTTTAGGGCGTCGAAGTGAAATCGATGCAGGTAGCTCAGTGAGGAGTGACCCTTACCGAAGTCATCGATGTGCATCCTCACTCCCAAGGAGTGAAGCCTAGAGAGCGTGGACATGATGCTTTCCACATCCTCCATGATCGCGCTCTCCGTAATCTCCAGACTCAAACTCTGCGGCTCAAGGCCGGTCTCGCCCAGCACCCGCTCGATCCTCTGCGGGAGATCTGGAAGTTTGAAATGTCGCGCGGAAAGATTCACGGCAATGGACGAGATTGCCTCCCTGTTGAGCTGGCCGCGCCATTCGACGAGCTGCGAGCAGGCTTCATGGATCACCCACTGGTCAACGGCAGTGATTAGGCCGGTTTCCTCAGAGAGAGGAACGAAATCGCCAGGGGGGAGGAGCCCACGCTCCGGATGCATCCACCTTACAAGTGCCTCGAAAGAAACGATCTCGTTGGTCCGAGTCGAAACGATAGGCTGATAGTGAAGCACCAGCTCGCCCCTCTCAATTCCCTTCCGGAGGTCGGTCTCGAGCTGCAGTCTGGCCAAGGCACGGGCGTGCATGCGCTTGTCGAACACTTCATGTCGGTCCCCGCCCTGCTCCTTTGCACGGTACATGGCGATATCCGCGTCTCGCAGCACCTTATCCGGTTGGTCGTAGCCCGTATCGCTCAAAGTGATTCCAACACTGGCAGTTGCTACGACCTCGTATCCTTCCAGATTGAATGGTGCCAGCAGATTCGTTCTAATGCGAGCGGCGACTCGCAAGGCATCGCTCGAATCGCGGATGTCCTCGAGGAGGATTGCGAACTCGTCCCCACCAAGTCGAGCAACCGTGTCCCCTGGACGCAGGACGCCCTCAAGCCTTCGAGCAAGCCTCACTAGCAGCTGGTCCCCAAATCCGTGCCCCAGGCTGTCATTGATGTTCTTGAAACGATCTAAATCCAGATAGAGCAGCGCGAATCGTTGATCCGGACGCCTTTTGGCGAGCTCAATCGAACGCCCGAGGCGGTCCAAAAACAAGGAACGGTTTGGCAAGCCGGTCAAGGCGTCGTGGAAGGCATCGTGCAGCAGTTGTTCCTCAGCCAGTTTTCGGTCGTGGATCTCTCTCTCAGCTTGTTCATAGAGCCGCGCGTTCTCAATCGCGATCGCAGCCTGATCGGAAAGAGCCTGGCTCAGACGAATCTCAGTTGCTGTGAACTCTCGATCTTCGTCCTCCAAGTCCAGCTCAACGAGCCCGGTGACATTGTTTCCTACTGCCAGCGGAAGCATCAAGAGTGCCGTCGTTCCATGCATCTTCATCAAAGCCGACTCCGATGGATCGGCGTCCGGGTCCGACAGCTTGACGATGGCTGAACGCCTCTCCTCAAGGACCCGACGTGAGAGAGGGAATTCTTCTAATGAATAGCGCGTGCCCGGCTCATCGGCATATTCGGCACTGTCGCGTCGCCATTCGATCCAGGTCACGAGTTCGTCGTGCTCCCGATCCCACCTTGAGATTGCGCAGCCATCCACCCGGATCGCGTCCACTATTTTCTTTGAGATTGTGGTCAGGACTTCTTCAAGGTCCAGGGTTGAGGAGGCAGCCGTTGTCGCCTCCAGCATGGATGTTAGCTC
>CAYGCA010000053.1:11698-13233 GCA_964348265.1 uncultured Anaerolineaceae bacterium
GACGTGCGTTCTGGATCGCGATGGCTGCCTGCTCAGCCAGAGCCGTGCAGAGAGTGATATCAGCTTCGGTGAATTCACGATCATTTTCCCACTCCTCCAGCTCAATCAGGCCGATGACCTCCTCCCCCTTTGCGAGTGGAATCATGAGGAGGCTGGAGACTTCAGTTTCGACCATGAGCGTGGCCTCTGCAGGATCAGCCTCCGGATCCGATAATCGAACCGAGGCAGGGCGGTTCTCCTCCAGGACGGTTCGTGTCAGTGGATAGTCCGAGAGGGCAAACTGTGTTCCCGGCGGATCTGAATGAGGATCAGGCTTTCGGCTCCACTCGATCCAGATCTCAATGCAGTCCGCCTCCCTATCCCATCTCGATAGACAACAGGTATCCACACCCACAACCGTCATCATCTGATGGGCGATGATTTCCAGGACTGATTCGATTTCCAGTGTCGAGGAAATAGCCTTGGACCCCATGAGCAGGGTAGAGAGCTTCTGAGCACGTTGCTCGGTTTCAGTGAACAGTCGAGCGTTTTCGATCGCAATCGCCGCATGATCGGCCAGGATCTGCGCGGTTTCAAGATCTTGTTGGTTGAAGTCTTTGCTGTCATGTGTATTTGCCAGTTGGAGGACGCCAACCACCTTCTCACGCTTCATCAAGGGGACAGCCAGCAGGGATCCAACCCAATCGCACGGCAGATGATCGTGGTCAATATCCGACAAGGCCGGCACCTTGTTGATGACCAACCCCCTCTTCTCACGCACGATCTCGGGCCCCATTGCCGAGGGGTGCGAGAGCGGGAGGCGAGCTCCAAAGAACTCCTGCTCACCCGGGCCCCGAGCTGAGAACCCTACGAGTTCATCCCCTTCGAGAAGCCACAGGAAGACCCCTTCAACGCCGAAGATTGACATCGTTTCTTGGCACACAAGGTCAAGCAGTCCTGTGAGTTCCAGTTTGGCGTTGAACGCCAAACTGGCTTGGCCCAGGACAGGCTCAAGAGACGTTGCCTCTTCTCCGCAAGGAGAAGCCGTCCACTCTCGTCTTCAGCTTGTTTCCGCCAAGTGAGATTGAGCCGGATTCCGGCGCTCGCCTGAACGAATTCCTTCACTCTTTGAACGAACCTACCCTCCAGATCTCCAAACGCTCTTCGGAAAACGATTCTGTACTGCCAGCTTGCCAGAGCCAGGAATGGGAAGATAGACAGGAGTTCACTGGCCGTGAACAGCGTAATCTTCTCCCGAGAGAGCGGCTGAGGGAACGGATAGCCGGACCGCTGAAGGATATAGAAAACCACGAACTCGCCGACGAGTAGGCCCGTAACCGCGTGGCCAAAGGGGCGGCTGACGAGGATCGCAGCAATAAGCGGGATGGGAAGAATGCTAAGGACGAAGGAGGCATCCAGGCCACCATTTTGATACGCAATCAGGGTCAGGATGCTCCACAACACAATCGTAACCAGCGCCCCGGGAATACCCATAGTTCGAGTGACCCGGATCAGGAAGGGATTGAGAACCATCAAAGGGATACCCACCAGGAAGG
>CAYGCA010000053.1:13243-19872 GCA_964348265.1 uncultured Anaerolineaceae bacterium
AAGGGCCAAGTCGCAGGACCGGCGCCAGGGGTGCGTTCCAAGTGGACCAGGCAGAGCAAGGCAAAGAGCGCGGTTCCCCATGAGACGGCCAGAAGCAGCCAGGCTCGCTGCCGATGCTCGCTGTCATCCTGAGCCACCTTCACCCCAAGGATGAACGCGTCAAGACTCCGAATTCGCTTGATCCCACTTCTCCGGGAAATGCTCTGCCTCTCCGTTATCATCCCAGGAAACTCTCGTTTTCTGATTTACCAGCATAGACACCATGATCTGCAGGAGGATCCCTTCATGGGATCATTCCGCATAGTTTCCGGTACATGACACCCCATTGCCTGCGCTTCGCTCACTCGACACCCCATAAGCAAGCGCAAGCCTCTCTGGCTCTTGTCAGTCTCTCTCTGCAGACCAAATCGGTTCCAAGGCAATCGCGGGAAGGGACGCCGTGGTGAGGCTGTCCGCTGCCCTCTGGGCGATGCAGCCGCAGAGTCCCTGGGAGCCAATCAAATGCCCACCTTTACTCACCAAGATACAGGGTCCATCGATTGGAGAAACTTTCAGTTCACCTACAGAATCCGGTGGAGGTTCTCAGGGCATCTGAATAGAACTTCGATCCGGTCGGTCAAGCAGGATCGGTGCCCAGTTCCTGGCTCACCGGTTGGAAGGCAGCCAGACCCTGGCCAGTTGGTGAATACGCAGCAAGGGAGCCAGTGTGCAATCCAAGGCTTTCCACACGACGCGCTTAACTGGGCCTAGGAAGCGATCGGTCGTGTTCGCTCGACGGGTGAGCTCGCATACGTTCAGCTCCGTTTCGATGTCGTCGCAGGTGAAGGGGATCACCGGCGCAGGTTTGTATTTCGGCGCGGGCGCGCCGTCCAGCGGACTGTCAATGTCGAACCCAGCTCAAGTCTAAGTGAAGAGGAACGAGAGGGTTGCGCAGACGTTGCGGATGGTCTTGGCTGAGAGGGGCTGATGATCACCATTGAGACGCCCGAGTTTGTACTCAGTCCGCAACCAAGCCAGGTAGCGGCGGATCATCCGAGGCGTGACCTTTCCTAGGTCTTCTTTGCGAGCGTGGTCGATCCACTGCTCACGCCGGTGCTCGCAGTTCTACTGTGTACGGGGGCCTAGACCTTCTGCAGCCTTGGTATCAAGGAACCCGCCCCGGGCTTTGGAAACAGGCAAGGCTGACCATCTTTGGTTCATTGGAACTCCTCCTTTTGGGCCAGGTTCCAAGAACCGAAGATCGCCAGGCCATCCCTTCTACGGTAGCCTGACGATCCAAGTTAGTGCTTAGGTAGCGGGGGCCGGACTCGAACCGGCGACCTTCAGGTTATGAGCCTGACGAGCTGCCTCTGCTCCACCCCGCAACGTTCGCCATTCTAACACGCCGTCCTGAGCTGCGTCAAGGCTTGTCAAATAGGAGAGCCCACCATACCTCCCACGCGCTGAGTTCTATGGCGTCTGGGGTGGGCGTCGGTGATGCCTGGGGACGGCTGCCCGGTGCAGACATAGGCACTATCAGGTGTTCACCTTCACGCACCATCCTGGCCTCCGACCGAGCCCAGTCTTCTACCATGCCCTCACCCGTGGCCTGCACGATCTGGGTTTGCAGACGCTCGTAGTTGATCTCCTGCGCGGCGACTTCGGTCTGCAGCAAGTCTGCGTCGCGCTCCAGCCTTCGGGCGTCTGACATTCGCCGATTCAAGTCACCCAAGACCAGGATCGACGCAATGATTGCAACCAGAACCCAGATGCGTGATACAACCGACTTGTCCGATCTGCGATCGCTACCCACAAGAATCATATTACTTGAGTCCGGACGACCTGACAAGCAAGCGAAAGAAACAAACAGCCCTTACCGGGCTGTCCTGAGTGCCGAAGGTGGGAGTCGAACCCACATGAGCATAAAGCTCACTGCGCCCTGAACGCAGCGCGTCTGCCAATTCCGCCACTTCGGCTTGGCCTAGTAATTCTATCCCAAGACTGCGCAATGTCAACGCTAGACCCTACCCAAGGCTCGGATCAGTCCAGCAGGCATCAACCTGCGACCGGAGCGATATACCGCCTGCCTCTGTTGACGGGATTGTGGGAGGACAAGCAAGTCCATGTTCTCGGGTAGCTCGTGATTCCTCGGTGCCACTTCCACTTTCATCATTCCCCGATTGACGAAGGACTGCCGGGGATAGGCGAAATGCCTTGGGGCCCGGCAGCCAGCCGCGCTTCGATGGACTACCTGCTGCCTGAGAATGAGATCTCTACTGCGGTCCGAAGCTGAGGATAGAGCTTCTGGGCAGGCGGGGGAAGACTGCCTCGTTGCCCCGCGGGGGCAGGGGCAGTCTGCGATCACTGCATCTTCGGAGCAGTTCAGGCGGCGATTACCCTGTGGGCTTCTTCTAGCTTCAAGCTGATGACCTTGCTGACGGAGTCATCCTGCATGCTGACTCCATACACCACTTCCGAGACTTGCACAGTCTGTCGATTATGGGTAATCACAATGAACTGCATTTTCTCACTCAGGTCCTGCAAGATGTCACAGAACCGTATGACGTTCGCCTCGTCCAGCATGGCATCGACTTCATCCAGGACGCAGAATGGCGTCGGCGAAGTCTTCAGCAGCGCGAAAATCAAAGCTGAAGCAACCAGACTTCGCTCACCGCCGGATAACACAGCCAACCCCTGAGTACGCCGTCCCGGCAAGCTGGCCTCGATCTCGATCCCCGTGCTGTTTAGATCGACGGGATCAGTCAGAATTAGGCGGGCAGCTCCTCCCCCAAACAGACGCCTGAAGGCTAAACTGAACTCCGTCGCCACCATTTCAAAGGTCTTTCGAAACTCCCGTTCCATCAGCAAATCGAGCTCCGCGATAACGTCCTGGATCTGCGATTCGGCTGACCTGAGATCATCAACCTGGCCGATAAGGAATTCGACCCGCTGCTTCACTGTCTCATATTCGCGCTGCGCTTCGGGGTTGACGGCCCCGATCCGACGCAGTTGCCTTCGCAATCGGTTCACCTGACTCTCAAGGTCGGGCTCCAAACTTTCCACCTTGGGGAGTCTCTCAAAGAGGCCCTCGAGAGGGAGAGGCTCCTGACCGTAGCTCGCCTCCTCATACTCGAACGTCACCAAGCCAAAATCGTCATGGATACGGCGCCTAAGGCTGACGTGTTCTTCTTCCCTACGCGCCAACTCGATTTGAGCCTGTGAGCATCTTTGTTCTGCAAGGCTCATGGCCGATCTGCCGCGCCGCTCATCGGCCTCCAACTTCGATCGCTCCCCTTCAAGCTCACCCAGCTGGCCTTCAATCATTGCCGATCTTTCGGCCAGCGAAGCCAGTTGCGCCTTGACCTGCTCCAGCCCAGCCTGGGCGGCGTCCGAAGCTACGCGAGCCTCCTCCTGCAGAGCAAGATTGGCGTCCAGACGATCCCGCCATGCCTCGAGGTCGCCTTCAAGCAGCTGCAGTCGCTCATCGAGCTCGTTCATCTGGAGTTCGGCGGCGGTTACAGAGTATTGGGCAACCTCTCGGTGGGCCTTGGCGCCGATCAGCTCGTCCGCTAGTCCAGCCTCTCCAGATTCCTCAGTGGCTGCCATCAGTTCCGCCTCCAAGCGAAATTGATCGGCGGTCAGTGATTCGCCCTTGGCACTGAGTTCCTCTCTGGCGTGCGCCAGCTTCATCTGCGCTTCTTTCAGTCGTCGAGCATCTTGAGAAAGGCTGGCCTCCTTCCGCTGAGCCTCCACGTGGGCCAACTCGGCGCGTTCCACCTGAAGGCGGGCATCCTGATAGCGAGATTGCCGGGCAGCGAGCCCCTGTATGAACTGCACATGCGTTCGTTCGGCCTGTTCTTTCTTCTCTTCAGAGCGCGCCAAAGCGGCCTGAGCGACCTCTATCCTGCGGCCGAGACGCTGCAATTCAGCCGCTGTTTCATCGCTTGACCAGGGGCTCGACAGGCTATCCGGCTTGCCGGGCGCGACAATGTGACCGGCTGCGAAAAACACCTCTCCGGCGAGCGTTACAAGACGCGTATCGGGTGGAATCTCGGGAAGGAGATGACGGGCGGCGGCACGATCCTGAACAACCAAAGTTCTGCCGAGCAGCGATTCGATGAGTTGAGAGTATCTCGGAGAAGTCTCCACAAGATCGGCTGCAATGCCCAAGCACTCAGGAAAGTCAGAGGATGTCAATCGAGGCAGATGGTGCGATGCAGAGAGTGAAAGAAGTACCCTGCGACCTGAGATGCCTCTTTCCTCTGTCCACTCCAGCGCTTCTAGCGCTGCAGGGAGCGAAACAAATGCCAGCCCCTCCTGGAAATTGCCCAAGGCTGCGAGGATTGCCAGCCTGTACCGGGGAGCAACCTTAAGGTGCCTCTTCAGCCATCCAGCGAGGCCCGTCACCTGACCATTGGCGGCCGCTTCCAGCAGGCTGCGAGTCGGCTCAGCACCCTCCGGGCCACGCTGTAGCAGCTCGCTTCGAGCCACCAGACGGGCGGACTGCTCCCGCAAGCCGCTCAGGTGCTTCAAATTGGCAAGAACTTCCTTCTCCGCTGCGGAAAGCCGCTTGCGCGCCTCTGCCTCCGACTCGCTAGCTTGACGGCGCCCTCTTTCAGTCGCTTCGAGGCGTTGACCGGCTTCTTGGAGAGCTTGGCGACTGTCCGACAACACCCCGCGGTCCTCCTCTAGCTCCACCTCAATCAGAGCAACCTGCTCGGAAACTGCCTGCATTTCCTTCTCGCATTGCTGCATTCGAGCGGACCATTCGGCTCTCTCTCCAAGGAGGTCGTCAAGCGACTTTCGAAGCACGGATACCTGGCGCCTCCTGTCCTCCTCCCCCTCCGGATAAAGCTCACGGGAGCCGACCGATAAGGCCTTTTCCAGCAGGGCGCGTTGCCGGTCCAACCTCATGCGGGCATCTTTTAGATGTTTCGCAGCGTGGTCGGACGCCTTCTCAAGCGATGCGATTTCAGTCCGGATGACGCCTTCCTGCTCATGCAGCCAGCGCGCTCGTTCAGTGGAGACTGCCAGGCGCTGTCCGGATGCTTCTCGCTCCAAATAGAGCTCGCGAGTGCTGAGAGAAAGCTTGTGCAGACTTGTCCGCAAACGGTCGATTTGACCGCGAACTTCCGTCAGATTCCTCTCGCTCTCCTCCTGCGACACCCGCAGCTGATCGCGCTCCTTGGTTCGCAGCTCAGCCTCAGCTCTTGCGTCTGACAGCATTCGCTGCGCCCGGTACCAGTGATATCCGTACCATTTGCGAAGCGCCACCATTAAGTCTTGACGGATTTGGTTGAATTCACCCGCCCGTTGAGCCTGCCGCTCGAGGCTTCGCAAGCGAGGCCGCAACTCCGCCAGTATGTCTTGAACGCGCTCGAGATTCCGAAGAGTGGTTTCGAGACGCCTAAGAGTCTCCTCCCGGCGCGACCGGTAGAGTTCAATCCCGGCGGCCTCCTCGAAGAGGCGGCGGCGTTCCTCGGCCTTCAAGGACAGAGCCGCGTCCACGAGACCCTGGCCAATGATTGTGTAGGTGCGCTCGGACAGACCCGAATTGGCTAGCAATTCGATTAGATCCCGCAGCCGCACCCTCTGACCATTGAGCATGTACTCGTTCTGCCCATCACGGTAGGCACGGCGGCCGATGCTGACCTCGGTGAAATCGATAGGCAACCACCCGTCAGAGTTGTCAAAAGTGATCATGGCCGAGGCCATGCTCGCCTGGGGGCGATCCTCGGAACCGGCGAAAATCATGTCCTCGGTCTTCTTACCGCGCAGCAACCGATACGACTGCTCACCCAAGACCCACCGAATGGCGTCTGCGACGTTCGACTTCCCGGAACCGTTTGGGCCGACTATCGTGGTGATGGTTGGAGAGAACTCGAAAACAGTCCTGCTTGCGAAGGTCTTGTAGCCCTGGATTTCCAGAGATTTGAGGCGTCTGGGAATACTCTGAACGGGATTCACACCACTACCGATCTCGTCACTCAATGGAGAGCATCATTTATACGCAAGAGGGCATCTTCGGCCGCCCTTTGAGCGGCATCCTGCTTGCTTCTACCTCTCCCGCTTCCGCGGATCTCACTTCCGACGATCACCTCGACCTCGAAATGGCGTTCGTGATCCGGACCAGAGGAGCCTATCGTCTGGTAATGTGGCATCTCTCCCAATTCCGCCTGGGACCAGATTTGCAGCCGGCTACGCGGGTCGAGCATGGATTCATCCTCCAAGATTTGCTCGACCGCCTCCGTCAAGAGCGGTTCGATGAACTTGGCAACTGCCTCGATTCCTGAGTCGAGGTACATCGCGCCAATCAAGGCCTCAAAAGCCGCGCAGAGGATTGCGGGACGATCTCTTCCGCCTGTGATCTCCTCACCCCGCCCCAGCAGCAGCGCTTCGCCTAGGCCCAGTCGGACTGCGAAATCGGCCAGCTGATCGGTGCGGACCAAGGCAGAGCGGAGGCGGGTCAGCTGTCCTTCGTCCATTTCAGGGAAGCGGTTGTACAACCATGCCCCGGTCGTGAAGTCCAGCGCTGCGTCGCCAAGGAACTCAAGGCGCTCATTATCTTCCAGGGCCTCAGGGTTCTCGTTGACGTGCGAACGATGGGTGAGCGCCCGTTGAAGTAAAGTCTTGTCGTGGAAAGTAAGGCC
>CAYGCA010000054.1:0-3650 GCA_964348265.1 uncultured Anaerolineaceae bacterium
TTCATGCAGAAATGGAGACACTGCTCGAGGAGTACCTGACGTATCTGCTTGAGAGAAAACTGAACTCGCCGGTCTTCCTTGAACGAGTCCGTCGGCTGCAGCGCCGGGAACTCGACCCGGGGGCCGGGGCCTGAATGCCGGCAGAGGAGAGGCGCGTGCCAAAGGAGTCCTCCAAATCCTTCCAGTCGATCATCTTGGCCCTGCAGAGTTTCTGGGCTGAGAGGGGTTGCGTCATCTGGCAGCCGTACCATACTGAGGTTGGCGCTGGCACGCTCAACCCGGCGACCGCCTTACGAGTCTTGGGACCCGAGCCCTGGAGGGTCGCCTACGTTGAGCCTTCAATTCGTCCGGCGGATGGACGGTATGGCGAAAATCCCAACCGCTGGCAGCACTTTTATCAGTTTCAGGTGATTCTCAAGCCGGATCCGGGGAATCCACAGGAATTGTTCCTGGAATCGCTCGTGGCGCTCGGGTTCAATCCCCTCGAGCATGACATCCGCTTCGTAGAGGACAATTGGGAAGCGCCCGCGCTGGGAGCATGGGGGCTGGGTTGGGAAGTGTGGCTCGATGGACAGGAGATCACGCAGTTCACCTATTTCCAGCAGTCCGGCGGCCAAACCCTCGATCCAGTCTCCGTTGAAATCACCTACGGGATCGAGCGAATCGCTCTTGCTCTTCAAGGCGTTAGCAACTTCCTCGATCTGGGCTGGACCTCGGACCGAACCTACGGCGACATTTACTTCCAGTCGGAGCGTGAATTCTCGCGGTACAACTTCGAACTGGCGGACGTGGAGAGGCTGCGGACGATTTACGCTGAGTTTGAAGCCGAGGCCGAGGCGGCCTTGAACGCAGGGCTGATCTACCCTGCGCATGACTACATCCTGAAGTGCTCACATACCTTCAATATCCTCGACGCCCGCGGAGCAGTGGGGGTCACTGAGCGGGCGGCCTTGTTTGGCCGGATGCGCGACCTTGCGCGGCGCGTCTCCGAGGCCTACATCAGTGGACGGGAGGCCCTTGGCTTCCCCTGGCTGGCCGAAGGAGTCGAGCCGATCCCTGAAGAGTCCCTCGAAGGAGGCGAGCATCTGACAGCGCCGGCGAACTTCCTTCTAGAAATTGGCACGGAGGAGCTGCCGGCCGCCGACCTGCAGACCGCTCTGGAGCAACTGGAGGTTGGGGCGAGCTCCATGCTCGCTGAGAACCGTCTGCAGCACGGCCAGGTCCGGGTCATGGGAACGCCGCGTCGATTGGTGGTCTACATGGCGGAGCTTATGCCAAGGCAGGCTGACCAAGTAACTGTGGTGAGAGGTCCGCCAGCCGACCGGGCGTTTGACCCAGAGGGCAAGCCGACGAAGGCGGCGGTGGGTTTTGCCGCAAGTCGAGGCATCGAAGTCCGGGATTTGAAGCTGAAAGAGGTGGACGGCGGCAGGTACGTTGTCGCCGAAGTGCATGAACCGGGGCGGCCTGCCCTTGATGTGCTCTCCCGGGAGCTGCCCGCTCTCATCGCGAAAGTTCAATTCGACAAGTCAATGCGTTGGGATGAAACCGGGGCAACCTTCTCGCGCCCGATCCGATGGCTTCTGGCTCTCCACGGGCAGCAGGTTGTTCCCTTCACGTACGCAGGACTGCAGGCCGGTAGGCAGACCCGCGGCGTCCGTTTCCACGCCGAAGACTGCCAATCGGTGGCCCACGCCGCCGACTATTTCAACTGGCTGGAGGAGCAAGGAGTTGTGCTGGATGTCGCCGAGCGAAGGGCGGAAATCAGGCGCCAGGCCGGGCGTTTGGCGGCCGAAATCGACGGCGGGATCTATGAGGACCCCGAGCTTTTGGCGGAAGTCACAAACCTTGTAGAGGCGCCGATTGCGCTTCGGGGTCAATTTGACGAGCATTACCTTGAGCTGCCTCGCCAAGTTCTTGTAGCTGTGATGAAGGAGCAGCAGCGATACTTCCCGGTAGAAGCCAACGGCGACCTGCTACCGTATTTTGTCGCACTGCGCAACGGGGGTACCGAACATCTCGACATTGTTACCCAGGGAAATGAAAATGTCCTAGAGGCTCGCTTCGCCGACGCCGAGTACTTCATTGGACGGGATCTGGAGGAGCCGCTTGAGGCCTATCTGCCCAGGCTGGCAAGCTTGACCTTCCATGCGCAGCTGGGATCCATGCTGGAAAAGGTGCATCGGGTGGAAACCCTTGTGGCGCAGCTCGCAAGCGATTTTGACCTTGAGGGATCCCAGCTTGAGCATGCCCTGCGGGCGGCACAGCTTTGCAAAGCGGATCTGTCAACGCTCATCGTGCGGGAGATGACCTCGCTTCAAGGCGTCATGGGGCGCCAGTATGCGCTCCAGGCCGGCGAGCCGCCGGAAGTAGCCGAAGCGATCTACGAGCATTACTTGCCGCGCACGGCTGAGGACGATCTTCCGACCGGCCAAACGGGTATTGTTCTAGGGATCGCAGATCGGCTGGATACCCTCATGGGATTATTCGCCACCGGGATCACGCCAACAGGCGGCGGTGATCCCTTCGGTCTCCGGCGGGCAGCGTTGGGACTCATCCAAGTTCTGGTGGCTCGATCCTTGCCCTTTGACCTCCGCCGCGGCCTCCGCCTGGCTGGGCAAGGGCTGCCATTCAAACCCGCCGAGGAAGCATTTAAAAGGTGTTTGGAATTCATCCGGGGTCGGCAACAGCGTCTTCTGCGGGCTGC
Organism: uncultured Anaerolineaceae bacterium; assembly: GCA_964348265.1. Lineage (GTDB taxonomy): Bacteria > Chloroflexota > Anaerolineae > Anaerolineales > E44-bin32 > JBFJVD01. Next base: position 2,705 of record CAYGCA010000054.1, read on the forward strand.
AGGCTTCCGCCACGACGTCGTGGCCGCGGTCCTCGAAGAACAGGGCCATGATCCCGCTGGGACCGCTCAGGCGGCCGAGGCGTTGGGCCAATGGACGGCTCGATCTGATTGGTCCGATTATCTCAATGCGTATGCGCGCTGTGCCCGCATCACGCGTGGGGCCGAGAAGGAATTCAGCCTGGACCCCGCCCTTCTCTCAGAGGCCGCCGAAACCACGCTCTTCGAGGCGCTTCAGGTGGCGGAAGGATCCGAGCGGAGGCTTGGATCCGTCGGTGGCTTCTTCGCCGCTTTCGAGCCGCTGGTGCCTGCGATCAATACATTCTTTGACGAGGTCCTAGTGATGGTGGAGGCTCCGGAGTTGCGGAACAACCGGCTGGCGTTGCTGCAGCGAATCGTGAAAATGGCCCAGGGCGTAGCCGATCTTTCGAAACTGGAAGGCTTCTAACCCATCCGGAGAGAAAGTCCTGGACTGCCGGACGGCAAGCACCGTTGCGTTGCGCCTTCAAAGATGAAGGCTAGGGGTGCTGATGGGAAATGGCTCTTCAAAGGGTTAGCCTTCTCGCACCTTGGGATCATCGCGCGGTGTTGCTTGGAGCCCGGCCTCTAGGTCCGACGTAGGCTTCCCGATGAGGGCTGAGGGTCTTGGAATCCGGAAAGGGGGCGGAGAGGGAGGTCGGATCCAAGGTCATGGCCGGGTTGGCAAATTGGGTGACCATGCCGCTACAATTTAATTTAAGGTTGCGTTCTGTCCATGGCAGAGTCTATAATCTTCGCCCCAGCATCGATGGGGTGATCCGCGGCTCTTTGGGCTGTTCTTGGTTGGAAGGCGGCTTTTTCGGATGAGTGTCATTGATGAGGTCAAAGACCGCATCGACGCCGTTGAACTGATTGGCGAGAGCGTCAAGCTCCGCAAATCCGGCAAGAATTTCACTGGCTTTTGTCCATT
>CAYGCA010000054.1:3661-4862 GCA_964348265.1 uncultured Anaerolineaceae bacterium
ACACGAACACCTGCCTTCGTTGTCTTCCCGGAAACCGACACCTGGCGGTGTTTCGGCGCCTGCAATGAGGGCGGGGACGTCTTCAGTTTTCTTATGAAGAAGGAGGGCTGGGATTTTCCTGAGGCGCTCCGCGAGCTGGCGGGCCGAGCCGGGGTTGAACTGAGGCGCCGCACGCCGGAGCAGGAAGCCGCCCGAGAAGCCTATGATCGGCTGCGTGACTTGCTGGAGGCTACGGTGGCATTCTTCAGGCACCAACTTCTGCAGACGCCTGCCGGAGCGGCCGTACTTGAATACCTCCACGGTCGCGCCCTGAAGGACGAGACGCTGGAGGTCTTCGAAATCGGCTATGCCCCTGAGGCATGGGACGCAACTCTGCTTCACTTGAAGGAGAGGGGATTTGGCGAAAAGGAGCTGCTGGAAGCGGGTCTGCTTTCAGAACGAGAGTCGGGCGGCACTTATGACCGCTTCCGTCATCGCATTATGATCCCGATTCGTGACATGAAGGGCAGAATGGCGGGTTTCGGTGCCCGAGTGGTGAACCCCGACGACGTACCGAAATTCCTGAATTCGCCCCAAACAGTCCTTTTTGACAAGGGACGATTGCTGTATGGCTTGGATAAGGCTCGTAGAGCCCTGCACCAGGCGGGCTTCACCAACGTTGTCTCTCCGATGGGAACAGCGCTAACCGAGGCTCAACTGCGTCTGTTGAAGCGCTACAACCGCCGGATTGTCCTGGCCTTGGACGCGGATGCAGCAGGCCACCAGGCGACTCTGCGAGGGCTCAGCCTTGCTCGAGAGGCGCTTGACCGAGAAATGGATCCGGTCTTCGACGCCCGCGGTTTGGTGCGCTATGAGGGGCGGTTGGAGGCAGAGCTCAGGGTGGCAACCCTTCCGGAGGGGAAGGACCCCGACGAATTGGTGGCCGAGGATTCCGAGGCCTGGTCGGCGCTTCTGGAGGGCTCGCTCTCGATCGTCGATTATGTCCTGGACGTGTTGAGCTCAAACCGGAACCTCGATGACCCTAAGGTCAAGGCTGAAATCGCTCGCTACGTGCTGCCTCTCATTGGAGATGTCTCCGACCCGGTGGAGCGGGATTCGTACCGACAGCGTTTGGCCCGACGTCTGGGGGTGGATGAACGTGCTCTGCTTACCTGGCGCCCGAAGGCGAAAGCTAGGCGAAGGCGAAGCGCCCAGGGCACAC
>CAYGCA010000054.1:4872-6398 GCA_964348265.1 uncultured Anaerolineaceae bacterium
GTGCCGGCGTCGATCGACAGCCTGGCTCCGGCTGCCGCCCGAATCGAGCGCTTCTGTCTTGGATTGCTGCTGGGAGATCCTGAGTTTTTGTACCGAATCGACCGCGAACTCCAGGCGCTTGGCCTGGAGCGACTATCCGGACAAGACTTTACAGGATCCGATCGACAGGTTATCTTTGAGGTCATTCAGGAGTCACTAGGCCAGGATCAGGTGGAGCCGCATCACTACTGGGTGCAATCGCTAGGTTCACCGCTGAGGGAAGCCGCCGAGGACATGCAGGCTGAGGTTTCCGAACTGGCAGTCTTCATCGACCTCGACCTGGATCGACCCAAAGCCGCTGATGAAATCGTCGCTCGCTTCCTACAGCTGCGGATGCGGCACCTCGAAAGGGACCTCCAGCAAATTCGCTTTCGGATTCAAGCTGCTCAAGAGCGCAGCCCGGAAACCGCCGGGGACACGGAGGAAGTCTGGAATCTTACACGTCAGGTGCAGCTCTTAGCTCCACAGAAATCACGCCTGGAGCAAGCGCTAATTCGGCGCAGGCGTCCCTTCGAGGATGACCTAGTCGGTCAGGTACGGTGAGATAGGATGAGAGACGACCAGGAAGAGTCTTCGGCGAGGGAAGAGCTAGAGCGCGGGGAAATTATGGATCAGCACGATTCTCCCGAGGGCTCTGGTGACCCCGCTCGAAAAGGCGGATTGCAGGACTTGGTCGCAGACTCCCAACAATCGGAGGACGAAACCGAGGAAGGGGAAGACGTTACCACTGAAATCACAGAATTGTCCCAGGCGCTCGAACTAGCGGACGATCCGGTGCGAATGTACCTCAAAGAGATCGGCCGGGTGGACTTGCTCGAGGCCGATCAGGAGCTCTGGCTCTCGGTGCGAATGAGCGCCGATGATCAACTCGGGCAGCTCAGATCGAATCGTCCTAGGGGCGCCTCTTCCTCCGAGGGTTTGGTGGCCGCCCACTCCACAAACCTTGACAACCTGTTTGTGAATTGGAAGCGTTTGGGGAAAGAGATCAACCGGATGAATCAGCCTGAACCTGACCTTCGGCTGATCATCGAGGAGGGTCGCCAACTGCGAATCACCTGGCAGGCTGACTCCCCATCATACCTGCGCGCCTGGCTCGATAATGGATTGTGGGGCACGGAGCCGGACTGGGAAGAAGTCGCACGGGGCGCCATTAACCTCTTCACCGCGCTCTATCTGACCCCACCTGAGGTGCAACAACGGCTCTCTCGGCGCTTTGCGGATGGGAAAGGGCTCCCCACGAAGCGAACCTTGAAGCGTTGGCTGCCGGACGCCGAGCGCCTGGCGGAAGACTCCAAGATCATTGCCAAGTTGGCGGACGAGTCGCAGTCGGCGCTTATCCGGGCTAACCTGCGCCTGGTAGTGAGTGTCGCCAAGCGCTACATGGGACGGGGTATCGCGTTTCTAGACCTGATTCAGGAGGGCAACATCGGCCTGCTTCGGGCGGTCGAGAAGTTCGATGCGGCCAAAGGTTACAAATTCAGCACTTA
>CAYGCA010000054.1:6408-13994 GCA_964348265.1 uncultured Anaerolineaceae bacterium
TGGATACGTCAGGCGATCAGCCGCGCCATCGCTGATCAGGCGCGGACCATCCGTATCCCTGTCCATATGGTCGAGACGATCAATCGCTTGATGCGCATCCAGAGGCGCATGGTCCAAGAGCTAGGAAGAGAAGCAACCTCGGAAGAGCTTGCGCTGGAGATGGATTTTCTCGAACCGGAGGAAGTCGCCAACATTAAGCTCGCCCGCGATGAGGAACTTGTCCTGGATCCGATCCTCGATCGCAAATGGCAGCGTGCGGCCAGCAAAGTGCGCAGGATCATCCGCACCGCGCAGGAGCCCAAATCCCTTGAGACCCCCGTGGGTCCGGAAGAATCCAGTCACTTGGCAGATTTTATTGAGGACGAGACCATGCCTGAGCCGGTCGATGCGGCGGCGCGCGAACTTCTGAAGGACCAGGTCCAGAACGCGCTCTCCGTCCTGACCGAGCGCGAAAGGCAGGTATTGGAAATGCGCTTCGGCCTGCTCGATGGACAGGACTACACCCTGGAGGAGGTCGGCAAGTACTTCAACGTCACGCGGGAGCGCATTCGCCAGATCGAAGCCAAGGCGCTTCGCAAACTCCGCCACCCGACTCGTAGCCGACCTCTGCGTGATTACCTTTCCTAGAGCATTCCCAACAATCGATTGATTGGCCTGTGTGCACTCCCTTGGGCCTTGGCCCGGCTGCGCCAGGTGCTTTCCCTTGGGCCGCGGAGGCAGCGCCGCTGGCCCAGACCGCGATCAATCGGCGCTTGCCCAATCAGGAAGGTCGGCGTCAGGGTCCTCGAACCGGTAAATTGCAGTCCATTGCCGACCTCATTTGGCGGTTTCGATCCAAGGATTGACCCGGATGACGTCGCTGATTGACCCTGCGATTCGGCTTGTGATAGAATGAACGCATTGCAAATCGGCCATTGCCTTTTGTAGGTGTTGCCTCGAACTGCCCGTTGAGGTGTAGATGCCAAGCGAGTATGTTCCCATTGCCGTGCTGATCATCTTCGCTACAGCGACGGGCTTCCTCATTGTGGGCCTCGGCCACCTGATTGGACCCCGCCGGCCTTCTGTTCGCAAAGCGGAAGCCTACGAATCGGGTATGCGTCCGATCGGGCCAGGACGGCGGAGACTCCCGGTTCACTTTTATCTCGTCGCCGTTCTGTTCATACTCTTCGACATTGAAATCGTGTTCTTGCTTCCTTGGGCGGTCGTCCTGCGGCAGTTCAAGATCCTGGCAATTGTCGAGATGGTCATCTTTATTCTTGTGCTTCTGGTGGGCTATGTTTACGCCTGGAAAAAGGGGGCGCTTACGTGGGAATAGAGACGAAAGCCGGGAGTTTTGGCGTCCTGACCCTGCCGCTTGAGAAGGCGGTCAATTGGGCACGGACGCGGGCCATGTGGCCCATGCTGTTCGGGCTTGCCTGCTGCGCGATCGAGATGATGGGTGCCCAAGCCTCCGACTACGACTTGAGTCGCTTCGGGATGGAAATCAACCGGGGCAGTCCACGCCAGGCAGACTTAATGATCGTTGCTGGGCGCGTAACACGCAAGATGGCCCCCGTGTTGCGCCGCCTTTATGACCAGATGTCAGACCCAAAGTGGGTTCTCTCTATGGGTGACTGCGCCTCCTGCAGCGGCGTTTTCAACAACTATGCTCTCGTCCAAGGCGTCGATGAAGTCGTTCCAGTGGATGTCTACGTCGCTGGTTGTCCACCCCGTCCGGAGGCGCTCATCCATGGCATTCTGATGCTTCACGAGAAAGTAAAAAGCGAAAAACTCACACATTGGGCTTAATGCTCGGATCGACCCAACCGTCACTAATCTGAGTGTAAGCCTGGCCTTGAGGAACTGGAAGCGATGACGGCATCGTACAGTGATCAAGCTGTAGCCCTATTGCAGGAAGAGCTCGGGGACGACGTTCTCGCAGTGGAGGCTTTCCGCACCGAGAAGGTGGTCTCCGTTGTCGGTGCGGCGATCGTGTCGGCTTGCAGGCTGCTTCGGGATGACGCGGAGTTGAAGTTCGATCTCCTGGCCTGCCTCACCGCCGTCGACTATTGGCCTCAGGAACCTCGCTTCGCTGTTGATTATCGGCTGTACAGCGTCAAGAATAACGACTGGATCGGGCTACGGGTCCGAGTGCCTGGCGAGAATCCAGCCCTGCCCACAATTGAACCGGTGTATCCCAGCGCGAACTGGCACGAGCGTGAAATCTACGACATGTACGGAATAACCTTCCAGGGACACTCCGATCTGCGCAGGATCCTCATGCCGCATGACTGGGAGGGACACCCCCTCCGAAGGGACTATCCGCTTGGCTATGAGGAAGTTCAGTTCACTTTTAACTTCGATGAGATCGATCGGAACAAGCCCAAAGCCGAGGAGTAGCCGGACTCTGCTGGTTTTCTAGGTGAGACATGGAGACCCTTCAACCGGAAGAAGTGGTACCAGAAGAAATCCGACATCTCGTTTCTGAGAAGGCCCTGACCGGCGAGACGATGATGCTCAACATGGGCCCGCAGCACCCGAGCACGCATGGCGTGCTGCGCCTGCTGGTCGAGCTGGACGGGGAGCGGATCGTCAACTTGATTCCCGACATCGGCTTCCTGCACACCGGTATTGAGAAGAATATGGAGGCCAAGACCTATGAGAAGGCCTTGGTCATGACCGATCGCACCGACTACTTGAATAACTTGGGGAATAACCTTACCTACTGCTTGGCCATCGAGAAGCTTGTGGATCTCGACGTGCCCGCGCGCGGCCAAGCCCTGCGCGTGATTGTGGTCGAGCTGCAGCGCATTGCCTCACACTTGATCTGGCTTGGCACGCATGCTATCGACCTGGCTGCGCTGTCGATCTTCCTTTACTGCTGGCGCGAGCGGGAGGTCATTCTGGACATTTTTGAGATGATCTCGGGTGCGCGTATGATGACCTCCTTCATTCGACCCGGAGGCCTGTGGCGGGACGTGCCGCCTGAATTCGAACCAGCCGTGCGCAAGTTCATCAAGGAGTTTCCAGGCCGACTTGGGGAGTATGAAAGCCTGCTCACGAAGAACCCGCTGTGGCTTGATCGAACCAAAGGCATCAGCCCCATCACGACGGAAGAGGCCCTCCGCCTGGGGATCACAGGCCCGATGTTGCGGGCGACAGGCTTGGGATTCGACCTGCGCAAGGCCCAACCCTACAGCGGATACGAGCAGTATGACTTCCAGGTCCCTGTTGCCGAGCACGGGGATGTCTACGATCGGTATGTCGTCCGGATGGAGGAGATGAGACAATCGCTGCGGATCATCGGAGAGGCGCTTGACAAACTGCCGGACGGTCCGGTGCGTAGCGACAACCGTAAGTTTGTTCCTCCGCCACGCTCCGAACTCGGTCAGAGCATGGAGGCCGTGATCCATCATTTCAAGCTTTGGACGGAAGGCTTCCGGGCGCCGAACGGCGCCGTCTACGTGGCCACCGAGTCGCCGCGGGGCGTTCTGGGCTGCTACCTTGTTGGGGATGGAACCCCCAAGCCGCATCGGGTCCATTTCCGGACCCCCAGCTTTTCCAATCTGCAGGCGCTTCCAGCGCTGTGCAAGGGCATTCTAATTGCCGATGTGGTAGCCGTAATCAGTAGCCTGGATCCTGTACTTGGAGATGTGGATCGGTAGTGATCTGAATTGCGCTTGGATCCCGGCAGACCCGCTGTGTGGTCCGATTGCCCCCTGCTAGCCTACATCATGGAGTCGCGACTTGCTGCTTGAAAACCACCGTTCGGAAATAGAGGCAATCATTGCCAAGTATCCTCCCGAGCACAACCGGGCGGCGGTAATGCCTCTGCTCTACCTGGCCCAGCGCGAGTACGGGTATTTGCCCCAGGAGGCTGTCGACGAGGTAGCGACCCTGCTCGACATGGATCCTACGCAGGTCGGCGGACTCGTAAACTTCTACACGCTCTTCCATGGCGAACCTGGGGGTCGCTACCGGGTTCAGATCTGTACCGATCTCCCTTGTGCCCTGAGGGGGGCGGAGGCGTTCTCGGCCGAAATCTGTGAAAAGCTGGGCGTTCAGCCAAAAGAGACGACTGCCGATGGCATGATCTCCATTGAGAACGTCATGTGCCTAGCGGCTTGTGACCGGGCGCCTATGTTTCAGGTTCAGGATCCAGGCGGCATTCACTACCATGAGAATCAGACAGTCGAGGCCGCAATGGAGCTGATCGAAGCACTTCGTGAGACACAGTCAGATGCCTGAGCATCTCCTTCTGCGCCATCGTGAGATACCGGAAGTTGCACATCTGCCTGAATATCTCGAGCACGGCGGCTTCGAGGCGTTCAAGGATGCGGTTCAGCACAAGACATCCCAAGAAGTCATCGAAATCGTCAAGGCGTCTGGCTTGCGCGGCCGGGGGGGCGCCGGTTTTCCCACAGGCCTAAAATGGAGCTTTCTCGGGCCCGAATTTCCGCGCTATGTGGCGGTCAATGCGGATGAATCGGAGCCGGGAACATTCAAAGATCGCGAGATCCTGGAAGGGAATCCCTTCCAATTGCTGGAAGGGGCCGCTATTTGCGCCTACGCAGCCCAGGCGAATGTGGCCTACGTCTACCTGCGAGGTGAATTCTGGGATCTTGCGCATCAGCTCCAGTCCAAGATCGACGAGCTGAGAGAGCGCGGTTTCTTGGGGCGGGATCTGTTTGGCACCGACTACAGTCTGGAGGTGCATCTTCACCTTGGGGCCGGGGCCTACATCTGCGGCGAAGAAAGCGCCATGCTCGAATCCATGGAAGGGAAGCTCGGCATGCCGCGCCTTAGACCGCCCTTTCCAACAGTCAACGGACTCTTTTCCAAGCCGACGGTCATCAACAACGTCGAAACGCTTGCGAACGTCCCACTAATTCTGGAGCGCGGGGCCGACTGGTATCGTTCGATCGGCACGGAGAAGAGCACCGGCGTCAAGATCTTCTCCTTATCGGGCAACGTTTTGCGGCCTGGCAACTACGAGTTGCCACTGGGTACAAGCTTCCGAGCGCTCATCTTTGAGCATGGGGGCGGAATACCAGGCGGCAAGAAGATCAAGGCGATTCTGCCGGCCGGCGCCTCGGCGCCGATCCTCCCAGCTACTGAGGAAGTACTGGATACGCCCATGGACTACGAGGCCGTCCAGTTGGTGGGTTCTTCCTTGGGCTCCGCCTCGATCATCATTTTGGATGAGGATGTGGACATTGCGTGGGCAGAATACAAGATAACCCGCTTCTTTGAACATGAGTCCTGCGGTAAGTGCACGCCTTGCCGTGAAGGCACCTACTGGATGCTCCACGTTCTCGAGCGCATCAATAACGGTGACGGTCGGGCGAAAGGGGCCGATATCGACCTGCTGGACTCGATCGCCAGGGGCATTCAGGGAAAATGCTTGTGTGCGCTTGGGGAGTTTGCCGCTGGTGCCGTTGTCGCAGGCATAGAGCAATTCCGGCCGGAGTTTGAAGCCCGCATGGTGGATCGCATTCGTGGCTAACGATCTGATCAGTCTGACGATTGAAGGCGTTGAGGTCTCCGTTCCGCCCGGCACGCTGCTGGTGGACGCTGCCAAGTCGGCGGGGGTCCACATCCCGGTGTTCTGTTATCACCCGAAGCTGGAATCGGTTGGGATGTGCCGCATGTGCCTGGTTGAGATTGGCCGACCAAAGCGAGACCGCGAGACGGGCGACCCTGTCCTCAACGAGCACGGCCTGCCGATGGTGGACTTCACCGGAAGGCTTGAGACGGCTTGCACGACCCCGGTTGGCCCGGGCTGGCAGGTTCGGGCCACTAGTCGTCTGGCCCTCGACGGCCAAAAACAGATCGTGGAATACCTGCTCACTTCCCATCCTCTCGACTGTCCTATCTGCGACAAAGGCGGCGAATGTCCACTGCAGGAACTCACCATGGACTTCGGCGCTGGCAAGAGCCGATTCCTATACGACGACAAAATCGATCTGGCGAAGGCCTATCCTCTCGGTGATTTGATCTTCCTTGATCGCGAGCGCTGCATTCAGTGCGCCCGCTGTACCCGCTACCAGGAGGAGGTCGTCGGGGATCCAGTGCTTTCCTTTGAACAACGTGGCCGGCGACTCCAGATCGTGACCTATTCCGACCCCGGATTTGACTCCTACTTTTCCGGCAATACGACTGACATCTGCCCGGTCGGAGCATTGACGACGGCAGACTTCCGATTTGAGGCCCGGCCCTGGGAACTGAAGGCAGCGGCCTCAATCTGCCCCCATTGTCCGGTCGGCTGCAATACGGTCATCAACACTCGCCGGCAGCCCGGTGCCGGCGGACGGGTTACAGTCCAGCGAGTTATGCCGCGCCAGAACGAAGCTGTCAACGAGATTTGGATCTGTGATAAGGGGCGCTTCGCCCATCACTTCGCAGGCAGCGTGGAGCGCTTTGCTCAGCCTCAAGTCCGCCAAGGAGAGGAACTCCAGCCTGCCACCTGGGAGGAGGCTCTCGAGCACGCTGCGCAGGGATTGGAGGCGGCCGGGGACAGGATTGTAGGCCTCGCCGGGGGCCGGGCCTCGAACGAGGATCTTTTCAATTTTCGCCGCTTGGTCGAAGGCTTGGGGGGGCAGGCCTATCTGTACGACAGCATGGGCGGCGGTGAGGCGGTGCAGGCAGTGGGCGTCGGCGTCGGGACCGACCTCGGCCAACTGGGTCAGGGCGACGCGATCTTGGTGATTGCCACTGACCTACACGAGGAGGCCCCCATCTGGTGGCTGCGGATTAAGAACGCTGCGGAACGCGGCGCCGGGCTCGTGGTCGCCAATGCGCGACCAACACGCCTTGACAAGTACGCTTCCCACTTGGTTCGCTATGCCTATGAAGACACTCTCGAAACCGCGCTGGCTCTCTTGGATGCTCTCCCGAGACAGGACGACCAGAGCGGCGCTGTCCGGGACGGAGGCCTGCCGGTCGCGGCGCGGATGCTGGCCGAGGCGGAGAACCTGGTCATCTTTTATGGTGACGAGGGTCTGAACCTGGCCGGGTCCGCGGCTCTGGCGAATGTCTGTGCTGCTTTGCTGACTGCAACCCAGCATGCCGGACGCGCCAACAATGGCATGATCCCAGTCTGGCCGCGCTGCAACACCCAAGGAGCATGGGACGTCGGCCTGCGGCCTGCACAGGACGGCTTAAAGGCGGCGCTTGAAGATGCCAAAGCCGTTCTCGTTATGGCAGCCGATCCCGCTGGGGACAATCCGGCCCTGAGCGACCTGCTTGACAAGGTGGATTTCCTCATGGTCCAGGAACTTTTCCGGACGCCTACCGCGGATCGGGCGGAGGTGATCTTTCCAGCGCAGACCTTCATTGAGCGTGAGGGCACCTTTACCAGCGGAGAACGCCGGGTTCAGCGCTATTACCCGGGGGTGCCGCCATACCGGGAATCAAGGCCGGATTGGCGGATCATAGCCGATGTTGGATCGAAGCTTGGTATTGAGCTGGAAAGGGGGTCGCCTGCTTCGGTCCTGCGTCAGATCGCGGCCGCCGTCCCCGATTACGCCGGGCTATCCTATCAGGCCTTGGCGCGTGTCGAGATCCAGTGGCCGCCAGTCGGCGGAGAAGATCTCTATTTTGGCGGA
>CAYGCA010000054.1:14004-14633 GCA_964348265.1 uncultured Anaerolineaceae bacterium
TCATATGCCAACCGCCAGGGTACCGGCATCCAGATCGCGTCGGCAGCGGAGCGCGGAGAACAAGTTGAATTCGCCCCCTTGGCGCGCCCGGATGCAATCGACGGCCAGGGTTTGCTGCTGGTACCGGTGGCTGAGTTGTATGACCGAGGGACCACAGTGGCCCAGTCGGCCCTCCTCTCACCCCGAATCGCGTCGCTTCGGCTCGAAATGCATCCGAACGATGCGGCTCGCCTTGGAGTGGAGGACGAGGCGCAGGTCGAGATTGCCTGGGATGGTCGTGCCTTCCAGGTCCCTGTTCGGCTGACCGCCCTCGTTCCGGAGGGGGCTCTGTTGCTGCCCCGCAGCCTCGGCGTTCCGATTGACGGACCGGTGAGGGTGGAACCTAGGTCGGTGAAGTAGCAAGAGGGCAAGTCCGTAAAGAGGGACCGCAAGGATGACTCTGGCTTTACTCCTTGAATACGCCATCAAATCGGGGATCATGATCTTCAGTCTGCTGACTGGCTTCGCCTACCTGACCCTTTTCGAGCGCCGGGTGCTGGCTCGAATTCAGAACCGGGTGGGACCGAACCGGGCCGGCCCAGAAGGGCTGCTCCAGCCGGCGGCCGATGGCATCAAACTGATTTTCAAGG
>CAYGCA010000054.1:14643-19839 GCA_964348265.1 uncultured Anaerolineaceae bacterium
CAGCCCAAGCCGATAGGCCCCTGTTCATCCTGGCGCCAGTCGTCACCCTCCTCCCGGCCTATATCATTCTTGCGGTGATACCGCTGGGGCCGGACGTGGTCCTTTTTGGCCGCCGAATCAGTCTGGGGCTGGCAAGTGAAGTGAATGTCGGCGTCCTCTACATCCTGGCAGTGGCCTCAATCGCCGTCTATGGGATCATGCTGGCGGGCTGGGCCTCGGGGAATAAGTATGCCCTTCTGGGTGGATTACGGTCGTCGGCCCAGATGGTGAGCTATGAGCTCGCACTCGGACTGGCGTTCGTCGTCCCCATCATCCTTGCAAACTCCATGAGCGTTCAAGATATCGTTGCCGCCCAGAGAGGCTTTACCGACTGGTTCGCCCTCAAACAACCTCTTGGGTTCCTAATATTCTTGATTGCCTCGATTGCTGAGGTCAATCGGGCACCGTTCGACTTGCCGGAAGCCGAACAGGAGTTGGTCGCCGGCTATCATACCGAGTATTCCGGCATGAAGTTCGCCTTGTTCACCATGGCCGAGTACAGCAAGATGATCGCCGTAAGTACCATCGCCGCTTCGATGTTTCTGGGGGGCTTCTGGGGGCCGTATGTGGATCGGATTCCCTGGCTCGGGCCGCTCTATCTCTTGGCGAAGGTGCTGGTGTTGCTCTTCGTGATGGTTTGGCTGCGAGCCACGTTTCCCCGCATCCGGTACGACCGACTCATGGACTTTGGGTGGAAGATCCTCCTACCCGTTTCCCTTCTGAACGTAGTGGTTACGGCGATCGTTGTGGTGATGACCAGTGGCTAGAATGAACCCGCTTGAACTCTTGCGGGGGTTGTGGACGACGTTTCGAGTCGGGCTCGACCGGCCGGTCACGTACCAGTACCCAGAGCACAAACGACAGGTTCGAGAGCGCTTCAAGGGGCGGCACGAGCTGAAGCGCTATGAAAACGGTCTTGAGAAGTGCATCGGTTGCTCGCTCTGTGCTGCGGCTTGTCCCGCAGATGCGATCTTTGTCGAATCTGCCGAGAACACCGACTCGGAGCGCTACTCACCAGGGGAGCGCTACGCCAGCACCTATGAGATCAACATGCTGCGCTGCATCTTCTGCGGCTATTGTGAGGACGCCTGCCCTACCGAGGCCATCGTCCTTGAGCACAACTACGAGCTGTCCTACACGAACCGTCGAGACGCGATCTATACCAAGGAAATGTTGCTGGTGCCAGTTTCACCAGGAGGCCAGCCCACGCCCACGAGAACCGAGCCAGGCGAGTACGACAGATCCATTCCGGATATGGAGGACCCAAAGTAGGCGCGATCTGCTCGATTGGCCCTGTGTCACCCTTGAAAGGAGCGGTGCTTTTGAAGCCGCCGTTCAGAGGTGAGTCGGTTTTGACTGGCACCCCACTTCCAAGTTTCCGGCATGCGGGACAGCTCGAGAGGGCCGATCTTCCTGCCAAACGAGAGAGCACACATGACGCCTGATTTGGCCCTGTTCCTCCTCCTGGGGACTATCGCAATCCTGACTGCGATCTTGATGCTGGCCAGTCCGAAAGCCGTCTATTCGGCGCTCTACCTTGTGCTGAACTTTGCAACTGTGGCGGTCCTCTATCTGCTGCTCAACGCGCCTTTTATCGCTCTGATGCAGGTTACGGTGTACGCCGGGGCGATCATGGTGCTGTTCTTGTTCGTGATTATGCTTCTCGGCGTCGAAAGGGTCGAAACGGAGCCCAGCCTGCCCTATCAGATACCTGTGGCTATCGTGTTGGGGAGCGTGCTCGTCGTTCTCATTGGATATGTCGTTTTGGCGGGCATGGGTGGCGCGGCCGAAGGCGCACGACCTTTGGCGGAGGGATTCGGCAGTCCGCAGTCTGTTGGTGAATTGCTTTTCAGCCGCTATCTGGTCCCGTTTGAGGTGACTTCGATCCTGCTCCTGGTGGCGATGGTCGGGGCCATCCTTCTGACGCGTAGCGACGCTGCGACGGGCGAAGAGGAGTCATGAACGTCCCCACAAGCTATGTCATCGGGCTGTCTGCGCTTCTGTTTATCCTGGGGGTGGTAGGCGTCCTGGTACGCCGCAATGCAATTGTGATCTTTATGTCCGTTGAACTAATGCTGAATTCGGCCAACCTAGCCTTTATCGCGTTCGCGCGGCAGTCGGCGGCCGTCGGCGGTCATGTCTTCGTGTTCTTCGTGATTGCCGTCGCTGCGGCTGAGGTTGCTGTCGGCTTGGCTTTGATCGTCGCGATTTTCAGGGCGAGAAAGAGCATTGACATCGACCAGATAAGCGGACTGCGCGGCTAGACCCATCGATGGAGTGCAGGGTGGAACATGTTTGCTGAGGCGGCTCAAGGTGGGGGTCTCTTCGACTTGGCACCCCTTATCATCTTCGCGCCGATAGTTGGCCTCCTAGTCAGCATCTCTCTCGGCCGACGATGGAGTGAGCGATCCGTTGGCCTGATTGCCAGCGCCGCCGTGGGCTTGGCTTTCGTTGTCAGCCTGCTGCAGCTTTTCGCACTGCGGTCACAACCCGAAGGTGCTCAGGTGGTCCTTGCCGACTGGATCACGATTGGTAACCTCGACGTTCGCTGGGCCTTGAAAATCGACACGCTGTCTGTGGCTATGCTCTTGATGGTCACGGGTGTAAGCACGCTGATCCACATCTACGCCACCGGATACATGCATGCCGACGGACACTTCCAGGGCGATCCCCCACGCTACCGCCGCTTCTTCGTCTATTTCAACCTGTTTGTCGCCTTCATGATGATCCTGGTGACTGCGGATAACTTCCTGATGATGTTCGTTGGTTGGGAAGGGGTGGGGCTCTGCTCTTACCTCTTGATCAGCTTTTGGTTTGAGAAGGGTGCACAGGGGATCGGCAATGCCATCGCAGGCAGGAAGGCTTTCGTCGCTAACCGGGTCGGCGACTTCGGTTTCATGATCGCAATGTTCCTGGTGTTCTGGACCTTCGGCGGCTTGCAGTTTGACGAGGTCTTCCTGGCTGCCGAGGAGATGGGCCCTGCGGCTGGGCAGGTCGTTACCTTGATCACCCTCTTCCTGGTCCTCGGAGTCACCGGCAAGTCGGCCCAACTCCCGCTCTATGTGTGGTTGCCGGACGCCATGGCGGGCCCTACCCCGGTGTCGGCCCTCATCCACGCCGCGACGATGGTCACGGCCGGCATCTATATGATTGTTCGGACCAGCGCCCTTTTCGAGTTGGCGCCCTTTTCGTCCAATCTGGTGGCCCTGATCGGAGGCTTCACCGCCATTTTTGCAGCCACAATCGCCGTCGGGCAGTTTGACATCAAACGGGTCCTCGCTTACTCGACAATCAGCCAGTTGGGGTTCATGGTTGCGGCTGTCGGGCTAGGAGCCTACGTGGCGGGGATGTTTCATCTGATCGCTCACGCCTTTTTCAAGGCCCTCCTCTTCTTGGGGTCCGGCTCCGTTATCCAGGGAATAGAGCATGCCCACCATCATCAGGCGCATAACGATCATTCTGGAGCTGAGTCGGAAGCGTTCGACCCGCAGGATATGCGAAACATGGGTGGGCTGAGGTCTAGGATGAGGACAACCTTTGTTGTCTACCTGGTGGGCGCCCTGGCGCTGGCCGGAATCCCCCCCCTGGCCGGCTTCTTCTCGAAGGATGAGATTCTGCTGGACGCCAGCCTGGAGAGCCCGCTCCTCTACGCCCTCTTGAGCGCGGCTGCGTTTCTAACCGCCTTCTATATGGGGCGCCAGCTCCTGATGGTGTTCTTTGGTCAACCACGCTCGGAGGCCGCAGCCCAGGCTCATGAGAGCCCGCCGGTGATGGTGGTGCCCCTGGTCGTCCTGGCAGCCCTTTCATTTCTAGGTGGTGCAATCAACCTCCCCGGAGGCCTGGGCTTGCCGGGGGCTCACGCCTTAACGGACTGGCTGGAGCATACGATGGCGGGAGTCCACGCGGCCGACCTTGACCCGCAGGTCGCCGGTCTCTCGACGCTGCTCGCCCTGGCTGCATTCGGTCTGGCTTGGGGCTTGTACGGGCGCCGGCCCATGGTCCAAGGAGAACCGGATCCCCTGCGGCGCAGGTTGGGCGGCTTATTCCGGGCCCTGGAAAACAAGTGGTGGGTCGACGAATTCTATGAGTGGTTGGTGGTCAGTCGCTATGTAGCTCTGGCCGACACTCTGGCATATATGATTGACTGGCGCTTCTGGCATGACTGGTTTCACGATAGCCTCCTGGGCCGCTCGTTTCGAAATCTGGCGCGCTGGCTGGCCGAAGCCTTCGACCTGTCCGTGATTGACGGTACCGTCAACGGCCTTGGAGACTTTACGCGGACGACCGCCTCCCGTTTGGGCCTGCTCCAGACGGGCTACGCTCGCAACTACGCTTTGGCGCTCCTGGTGGGCGCTCTGCTCCTGCTGAGCTATTTTGTGCTTCGCTAGGACTCACTGAGGGGAATTATGGACTCGCTCTTTTCCATTCTGAATCTGGTCACGTTCTTTCCGATCCTGGGAGTGGTTGTGATTCTGTTCCTTCCCAAGGATCGGCCAGACGGCGCGCGCTGGACGGCGCTGGCGGCTTCCTCGATCACCTTTGTCCTCTCAATCTGGATGCTGACACAATTCAATGCCTCCAATCCCAATCTTCAAATGGTGATCCGCCTGCCGTGGATTCAGTTGGCGAGCTGGAACATCGAGTATCACCTGGGCGTCGATGGTCTCAGCCTTCTGCTCGTGCTCCTAACAACCCTGCTGACGCCGCTGTCGATTCTTTCGACCTGGAGCGCGATCCAGGAGCGAGTTAAGGAATTCATGGCTTTCTTCCTGCTCCTAGAGATCGGCATGGTGGGCGTCTTTCTGGCCCAGGACCTTTTCCTGTTCTACATCTTCTGGGAATTCACTCTCGTCCCCATGTACTTCCTAATTGGCATCTGGGGGGACGAGAACCGCATGTACGCCGCCATAAAGTTCTTCCTGTATACGATGGCAGGCTCGATCCTGATGCTGTTGGCGATCCTTTGGCTGGGAATTCATGGGGGGACGTTCTCGGTGCCGGATTTGATCGCGCAGGGGGGAATTGAAGGCAGCGTGCAGATGTGGCTCTTCCTGGCCTTTGCGGCCGCGTTTGCAATCAAAGTTCCGATGTGGCCGCTGCACTCCTGGCTCCCTGATGCCCATGTTGAGGCGCCCACCGCTGGCTCGGTAATCCTGG
>CAYGCA010000055.1:0-5088 GCA_964348265.1 uncultured Anaerolineaceae bacterium
GAAAAAACTTGCACACGGGGTTAACTTATATACACCGAGAGGGCCGGAAAGGTTCCGCGAATTCAGTTCGAAGATTCCACACCGAGTCGCACAATTAGGCGATTGCTCTCTTTGGTGAGGCAACCCCTAGAGTTCGGCTGCGTGGAGATATTCCACGTCTGTCAGATTTCGGGGTGTCCGCTTCGCGGCGCCCCTTCCTTGACCTTGGACCTCGGGGTCCTCGGGGCTAGGGCACCTTTCGCGCTCGGACCGGCTTAGGAAAGCCGCCCCCGAATCGCTCCCGGTCCGGCGGATGTCAGCCTCGATTGGGGTATCAAGGCAGGTCACTTAGGCCCGATTTCCGCTGGGACTGGTCGTCCAGATTGGCTGTATCGGAAGTGCCGCAGATTGGCCGGGTCGACGACCATCCCGACCCGACTACGACGCAGCTTACAATGAGGCCGGAGTCGCGGCTTCGTCTCATGGAGAGGTCTGAATGGGGCCGACTGAGCGGCGGTCAACCGACAATGCTGTATTCGTAGCGCCCGCGCACCGGTGCGGCTTCCCTGAAGCGGCTCAACCGGAACAATTGCCGGTCCAGGCCGGGCGTTTCGACACCAGTCACCATGTCGGCGGTCATCAACCCGACCGCCGGCCCCAATTTGAAGCCATGCCCACTGAATCCGGAGCAAAGGTAGAATCCGCTTCCTGGAGGGACTTCATCAATCACTGGATGCCAATCGGGCGTGATGGCATACAGGGCTGCGTAGCCCCCTGTGCTCTCACTTCTCTCCATTTCGGGGAAGCGCTTGACAAGCCGCTCTCCGGCGTCTCTCACGAAGTCCAAGTCTATCTTCTCCCGGTAGCGGTCGGGGTCAACGACCGCCTTTTCCTCCGAGGGGTCGATCAGGCCGACCAGGGTCAGGCCCCCGGTCTCATTTCGCCAGTACGCGCCATTGGAAAAATCAGCTACCACTGGGTGGGCCCTTTCGTGCCCGGCAGGGCGTCGGAAGAAAGCGACCTGGACACGGCATGAATTTATGGGGGCCTCTACCCCGGCCAACCTAGCGACAGCCGCGCCCCACGGACCAGCGCAATTGATCACTACTGGGGCGTCGAATGCGCCGGCTGATGTGTCCACTCCGGATATCACTCCACCAGTAGAGCGCAAGCCGGTCACTTTTGTCTCAAGGTGGAGGTCGCCCCCGATTCGCTTGGTGGCCTCGGCGTAGCTGTTGACTGTGAGATTAGGGTCTGCGTACCCGGACTCCGGCTCGTAGGCGGCCGCCATAAGGTCCGCGACTTCGAGCATGGGCCAGGATTCAAGGACATCTTCCTTGGCAAGGAGTTCGGTTCGGATTCCCAAGCTCTGCTGCATGGCGACGTTTTGCCTCAGGCCGTCCACGTCCTTTGCTGGCGTCAGAACGATGAAGCCGGTCTGGGTGAAGCCGCATTCTCCCCCGACCTGATCCTTGAATTGCTGGAAGACGCGCAGGCTGCTGAGGGCCATCCGGGCTGTGACCTCGTTCGAGTAGTGCTGGCGGATGATGGCTGATGACTTGCCGGTGGAGCCAGCACCGATCGTGGTCTTCTCCAGTACGGCGACCTTCAGCCCGCGCTTGGCGAGTTGGTAGGCTGTACTGCAACCCATGATTCCTGCGCCAATGATAACGACGTCATACGTTCGCGCCATCGACCACTTGCCTCCTTAATGTTTGCGGGCAGCCTGGCCCTACGGGCTCTTCGATCCGGTTGCTAAGAATGACACTAGGGTCTTCAAGGCTCCCCGGCTAGTAATGAAAATCCTCGCCTGCTGCGACGAAAGTCGTGCGAACCATTGCCCTGGTCTGCGCTCTTCCGGGTCCGGGAAGCTGGTGTTTGAGATTATCGGGACGAACCCAAGTGTGGACTGTGCAGGTATGCTAAAATTCGGCTGCCATGCAGGTGCCAGGCTCAGTAAAGATCATCTTGGAAGGACTGCCCACCAAGCCCGGCTGTTATCTAATGAAGGATAAGGCCGGGCGAGTGATCTACGTCGGTAAGGCGGTCAACTTGCGGGCCCGTGTGCGCTCGTATTTCCACGAGTCCGCCGGCCACAGCCGCAAAACAGCGGAGATGGTGACCAAGATCGCCGACATCGAATGGATCGTGGTTGGCTCTGAGCTTGAGGCGCTAATCCTCGAGATGACGCTTATCAAAGAGCATCGACCCAAATACAATGTCCGCCTGAAAGACGACAAGCGCTATCCCTACATAAAGATCCATTGGGCGGACCCTTTTCCTAAGGTGAGTGTCACCCGACGGATGGTCGATGACGGGAGCAGGTACTACGGGCCCTACACGAGCGTCTGGGCTGTACACCAGACCCTGGATGTGCTGCGCAAGATCTTCCCCTATTTGACCTGCGACCGCGCAATCACGGGCGAGGACAGTCGGGCCTGTCTCTACTATGACATCAAACTGTGCATGGCGCCGTGCATTGGCGTGGTAGATAAGGACGCCTATCGGACGATGATCCAGGATTTGTGCCGGTTCCTGGAAGGTCAAACTGAGCAAGTCGTGGATCGATTGGAATCCGAAATGCAGCAAGCTGCCGTGGAGATGAATTACGAACGGGCAGCAGCAATTCGTGATCAACTGCTGGCCATCGAAAAGGTGGTTGAAGGCCAGAAAGTCGTCTCTCAGGAGAGAATTGATTCCGACGTCATTGCCTTTGCCCGCGAGCAGGGGGATGCCTGTGTCCAGGTATTCTTCATCCGGGCAGGAAAACTCATTGGTCGCGAATACTACGTGCTTGAGGGCACAAAGGAGACGGAGGACCAAGAGGTTGTGGAGGCCTTCGTCAAGCAGTTCTACACCGAGGCAGCCTATATTCCGCACCGGGTGCTGCTCCCAACCGACATTGAAGAAGCGAAGATCATTGAGGAATGGTTGAAGAGGCGGCGCGGAAGCCAGCAGAAGGTCCGGCTGATCGTTCCTCGGCGGGGACCGAAAAGGGAACTGGTTGAAATGGCGGCTGAAAACGCCGGCGAGACTCTTGCGATGCTACGTGCCCGCTGGGAGGCGGACCGCAGCCGGCAGATTGAGGCTCTGGCGGGGCTGAAAACCGCGCTCAACCTCGCTGAGCCGCCCAATCGTATCGAGGGCTACGATATCTCGACGACCCAGGGTACAGCTGCCGCCGGGTCGATGGTTGTCTTTGAGCAGGGTGTGCCGGCGAAGCGCTACTATCGAAGGTTCACCATCAAGACGGTGAGCGGCCAGGACGATTTTGCCAGCATGGAAGAGGTGCTCGACCGGCGTTTCCGACGCTGGCGCTTGGCTGTCGAACAATCAAGTAAGCCCGGCGCCAAGCTTGACCGGGGCTTCGGAATGCTTCCTGATCTGCTGATCGTGGACGGAGGCAAGGGTCAGCTTGGGCGAGCGACGAAGGTGCTGGAGGCCCACGGTCTTTCCCGAGAGGTTCGTGTTGCGGGGCTTGCCAAGCATCATGAAGAGCTGTATCTGCCCGGGCAGCCGGATCCAGTGGTGCTGCCTCGCCGCTCACCCTCGCTCCATCTGGTTCAGCGCATTCGCGATGAAGCTCACCGCTTCGCGCTTCAGCAGCACCGAACCCAACGCAGGCGCATCGGCATGGCCTCTCGCCTGGATGGGATACGCGGGATTGGCCCTTCCAGGCGCAAGGCGCTGTTGCAGACGTTCGGGGACATTGAGGCCATCCGTCAGGCTGAGGTCGAGGAGCTCATGAGCATTCCGGGCATTGACCGAGAGCTTGCCCAACGTGTCAAAGCTGGTCTCTAGTGGAGGACCATCGTGGCGTCAGTGTGGATCATTGACGACGATGAGGAAATGAGCCACGCCGTCAAATTGATGCTCAATTTGCTGGACTATTCCGTTGAGATCTATCGTGATGCCCGCAGCGCGGGTCGCAGGCTGCTGGACGGCAAATACCCTGACCTGATAGTGCTCGACATCAACATGCCGGAAGTCACGGGAATTGATTTGCTTGAGTTCTTGCGCCGCAAGGATGAACTCAAGAAGATCCCCGTCATCATGCTTTCGTCTGAGACCACGGACCGCCAGGTGGATGAAGCCATGTCGATGGGGGCCAATGCATTTGTTTTCAAGCCGGTAACCATCGAGGAGCTTGAGGCGGCGATCGACCGAGCCACCGCGCTGGGCTGAATCCCTAAAGTCCCCCGAGTGAGAGCCTGGCTTGCAGGAGTGGACCCGGGGGTCTGCTCAACACGCGGAGCAGGCACCGGGCTGCGCCCTATTCGGAGATCCCGCTGAGGTCGAAGCCTCCCCAGCCCGGCGTTTGGCCAACCTCAGAGGAGATGGGTTACCGGATCTCGCCCGGTCAGGGACTAGGATCGGGTGCCTTCCCGGTATTACTTCCTGGTGGCCGGCTATGGATCTTGGTCGGCCGCTGAGGGGTTGTCAACCAGTATCCCGAGCCTAGTCGCCGCGGCCGAAAAGCGGTCAAGATCTTGCCGATCAATCGCTACGGTGCAGGGCCCCAAGCGCTCTTTGATATAACGGGCGGTGGAGTGATTCCGCTCCAATTCCTCCAGGACTGCCTCGTTCTCGACCCTGAGCACGAATGGCCTTTCGATCCTGGCTTCTGTTCCCTCCGTATACCAGCGGCGGAGGGCCCTGGCCAGTGTAGGCGGGATAGGGGCCTGGGCGAGTCCCTCCAGCACGTTCAGTATATGCTTGATTTCTAGACCAGCATTGCGGGCGGCGTGCAGCGAGGAGGCTGTGAGCTGATAGTGATAGGTGTCATCCGTAAGAGGCGCCCACCGGGTGATGCGGGCAATCTGGTAGCGAAGCGACCGCGAGGCATGACGGGGCACAGTGATCCATCCATCGGAGCGGAGGATCGAAGGCGGGGCCGCAGGTTCGCTGATTGCCTTCGGCCGGGAGTCGAATAAGGTCGCCCCAAAGGGCGTGATGCGGAAGGCATTGAGTCGGCCCTGACCCTCAAAGGCGCCCACGTCCGTTCCTCCAAGCCAATGCATTGGGCCGGTGATGAGGAACCGCAGCAGTTCCCCATCAACTCTGTTCCAATGCTCGAAGCCGCGCAGGAAAGCTCCGCTTTCAGCGTCG
>CAYGCA010000055.1:5098-7035 GCA_964348265.1 uncultured Anaerolineaceae bacterium
TGTCAGAGGTGAAGACCACGTTGGATCCGTCGGGGGAGAAGCAGGGCTGTGCCTGGGCGGCGTCGCAGTTGGACCTGCACAGGGTCGTGACCTCTCCGCTTTCAGCGTCGCGCAAATACCAGGACTCGAAATCGCCGACGGGACGTTGGAAAGCAGGCTCGTGTTCCAGAACGGCGGCGATGAAGCTTTCAAGATCCCACCAGGTTCCAGCAGGGATAGAATGCAGCAGGCTCAGGACATTGCGTCGGGTGGTCAGAGGATCATTGGGCCACCCCTCTGTCGCGCTTTCTAGGCCCGGAATCTGGGCCAGGTCGTTCCACTGCCTCGAATCTTGCCAGGCGAGGATTAGGCGGCGGAGGGCCTCTGGCCGGGCGGAGTCCAGAAAGCTTCGGGCGGCCGTCAAATCAAGTTGAAGCGGTGAGCCGTGAAGAATCCCATCTTCGGTAAGCAGAGTCAGGATCAATTCCAGTGAGGCGGGCTGCAGGAGGAAAGGCGCCACGTTTTCAAACTGATCTGGAGTTGGCGTTGTCCCTAGGCCGGCGCCTCGCACCGCGGCTAGCAAGGTGGTGGCGTCATCTGCCGCTGCGGAGGAAGCCAGTCTAGGCTGGCTGGGTGGCTGGAGGGCAGCACGGCCGAGCGGCAGGGGATTTGGCGAGTCGGGTTGAGGGAGAAAGGGCCGGAGATCAGTGGGAATGAAGGCGAATTCCTGCGGGCCAGCGGGGCTGTCAGCAAAGGCGCGGGCAAGCAGACCGTGGTACCACAGTAGCTCAACCGGGGAGAGGGGATCGCGCCAGGGCTTCTCTCGGTCACGTCGACCGGGGCCCATCTGACGCAGGGGGCCTACGCGCCGCACAAGATCGACCAGAGGCATGCGGCCTCCTTCTTGGAGCACGATTTCGAGGGTCGCCAGCGCATCGCGAGGCAGTCCTCTGATGACCTCCGTCGCTAACTCGGGATCGAGCATGTTCTCTGCGAGCGCAATCATGGCTTCCTGCGCCGATCCCCTGGGCAGATCAAGCCCCCACAATTCCGCCAAGATGCGCAGATGCCCCAAATCCTGGTCTTGCAGCGATCGCAGAAGCGATTGCATCTTGCGAGAGTTTCCTTTTCCGGGTAAAGGCTATCGCTGGAGCCTCAGATAATTGTCTGGAGGACTCCGGGAAGAACCTCGACTTCGATCTCATGAACTCTTGAGTTGAAGCCAGCAAGAACCTCCCCGTCAGCGTGCATTGGGAAAGGTACTTCGGATGTCAGTTTCAGCCGACGAAACTGCCCCAGCCGCACCTGCCTGAAGCGGCCGTGCGTCCCTTTCATCACCTCCGGTATCAGGCGAAACATCATGGGTCGGGAGACGCTGTCGAACATGGC
Organism: uncultured Anaerolineaceae bacterium; assembly: GCA_964348265.1. Taxonomy (GTDB): domain Bacteria; phylum Chloroflexota; class Anaerolineae; order Anaerolineales; family E44-bin32; genus JBFJVD01. The sequence goes on from CAYGCA010000055.1 coordinate 6,467, forward strand.
GTAGTTCAGGACGCCGTCATCGGGTTCCGCTGAAGGAGAGGTCAGAAAGCCCCCACCCTCTCGTCGCCCGTTGCACAGGCTCAGCATTAGAACTTGCTGCTCGAAATCTTCTTCGTCGCTTCTGAAGGACATCAGCGGAGCATCATAATTCTTCATAATGGTCAGAATTACGGCCCAGAGGTACATCAAGAATCCACGCAGGCGTCGAATCCGGTAGGTGTGCAGCGCGATGGATGCGACGAAGCCGATCCCGATCGTGTTATCGCAGTATTCGATGCGCCCAAGGTTATCCCGGAGCTGAGCCAGATCGATCGCTTCGGGCTCTCCGCTGAAGACTCGGAGCATGGCTTGCTCCGCGTCGTTAGGAATCCCCACATTTGCACAGAAGTCGTTTCCCGACCCAATGGGAACCACGGCCAGGAATGGCCGCCTATCGGCTGGGATGCGCATGAGGCCATTGATCACCTCATGGACGCTCCCATCCCCGCCTATGGCGGCGACGACGTCGAAGCCCGCTTCAGCCGCTTTCTGGGCGAGTTCAGTGGCATGACCAGGATATTCGGTGGCTG
>CAYGCA010000055.1:7045-9292 GCA_964348265.1 uncultured Anaerolineaceae bacterium
CCATCTCCCAGGCGTGTCCCCTATCAGCGTGCGGATTGAAAATGAGTTTTACTCGGCGCCCCATGGAACAAACCTCTGATTTGACGATTGCGCGGACTCAGATGGCGCGATTATAGCCCAGTCCCTTGGCCTGGCTGGATAGAGGCGGGCTATGTATAGTACCTTTTTTAAGCGTTTCGTGTGTTGACTCAGTTTTTCTGTGGGCATAGAGTGATTGCGAGGAGCCCCATCCTATCCTCAAAACTGCAAGCCCTCGTCAGCCGTGGGTGTCTCCGTTTGTTTGCCCGAAAACGCTTGCAAAGCGTGTTGGGATTGGATAGCGCCGAAACAGCGGAGGGCCGCCCTTCCCTACGGCATAAAGGCAATGACGTGGCGACATTCCGGCAACAGCGGCAGTGCCGGCCGTTTCGAGGCTGGTAGGGGCTCATCTTCTTTTCTGCCTGTTCCACAGAGAGCGCACCGACTGCTGAGAGAATTTCACGACCCATCCCCGGGCACCTTCACGATCCCGTATTCCCCGAGACTTGCGCACCTCTATGAGGCTTTGCGCCTTCCTTAGGACTTACGGAAGGCTTCCGGGGGAGGCTGGCCTCACTCGTCGGTGACGACACCTTTCTCGTAAGTGTCGGGCTCGGCTCCTACTGAGGAGACGACCAGTTTCCTCCAGGCAGGGAAGATCGCCAGCAGACCCAGGGCACCGGTGATGACGAAGGGGGCTCGCGGGTCAAACAGCTCCCACAATTGACTCCCCAGCCAAGGAGAAGGCAGAGAAACCAAGCCCAGACTGGTTGCCAGTAGGCCGTAAACGACGCCTCGCATTCGGATCGGAACACCTTTGGCGATGAGTGAACTGTAGGCTGGATCGAGCAATCCGCCGCCCAAGCCAAGCAGTATCCATGAAGCTGCGAAACCGCTGAAGGATCCTGCCACAGCGAACACCAGCCGTGAGCAAACGAGGATGCCGATCCCCAGAACCACCCCAGCCCGTTCGCTCGCCTTATCGGCTAGCCAGCCTCCCGGGAAACTGGAAGCGGCCAGAGCGACACCAAAGAGGCCGTCCAAAAGTCCAATGCTCTGCTTCGTCAAGCCCCCAATCTCACGCAGGTAGACGGGCATGAGATCGAAGGAAAGCTTGAAGGCCACGTCTCGGACCCCGTCAGTGACAAGCAGCCACGTCACCAAGCCCCCGGAAATCATAAGGGTGAACAGGCCACCTAGCGAGCTGCGTAGCTCAATCAGTTGCAGCTTTCCTTCAAACCTAACCATTTCAGCCTGTTGGAAGCGAAGCATCAGCGCAAAGACCCCGGTTGCGACCGCGTAGGCCACCACGGCCGCAGCGAACATAGAGCGATAGCCAAAATCCTCGGCCAGCAGCCCACCAATTGGTGGTCCCACAATCCAGGCCAAGGTGATCGTTGTCTCCGCGATCCCGAAGACGCGCCCTTGTATCTCCGGCCGCGTCTGATCGGCAATGTAGGCCTTGTAGGAGGGGAAGATCAAGGCTGTGGTCAGCGCGATCAGCGCCGGACCCAGGAGAGCCAACTGCCATCCCGGCGCCAGTGCATAGGCAATGTAGGCCAGGAGACCAGCTACGCTGCCAACGACCATAGCTCGGAGGCGTCCGATCGAGTCCGAGAGCCAGCCGCCAAGGATCCTCAACAGAAGCGGGAAGACGAGCGAGATTGTGAAAAAGAGGCCGATTTGACGAATGTCTGCGCCCAGCTCCCTTAGGAAGACCGGGATCTGCACCATGGTCATCGTCCGCGAAGCCTCGGCAAAGAACATGCCCGCGAGGAACAAAGCTATTCTTCGCGTGATGAGTGGCCCATGGGTTGAGTCTGGCATGGTTTGGGGCTTGCCTCTTCGGTGCCGTTGGCCGAAGTATGGCGCAGGCTAGGGAAGACTGATCGACGGTCCCGGCTAGCCCGGATGGGTGCCTGCCACAGTCTGTCCCATTCTGCCATTTTCTAGGTCGCGGTGCAACTATGCTGAGTGGATGCAGATTTCCACCAGATGATAGCAGGGTGTAGCCTGCCCCCAAAGGACCTTCGTCGAAGGACCCGCGCAGGCCGGCGGGAGATCTCCGTCTCGAGTGGCACCATCCTAAGGGATGTCTGAAGGCTGGCAGGGCACTTGCCAGCGCTAGAATCCACCAAACTCAGGTCAGACTGGGCGGATCACCTCATGACAGGCAAAGGGGGGTGGTCATTGCGGATTGGCATGGGGAGCTGCGGGGGCTCCGCCAAT
>CAYGCA010000055.1:9302-9622 GCA_964348265.1 uncultured Anaerolineaceae bacterium
GCGTGCATACCCACTGAGCGGGCACCCCGGATATTCTCCTCGAAGTCGTCAATGAAAACGGATTCTTCGGGTAGGACGTCCAGGCGATCGAGCATGAGGACGTAGATCCCAGGTTCGGGCTTCACCATGCCAACCTCGGCCGATATGACGATCTCGTCGAAGGCGTCATCAATTCGCCAGTCATGTTCGATTGACTTACGGATATCCGGCCAGGCATTAGTGATCAATCCGGTCTTATAGGCGGGACGAAGAGCTCGAATCGTTTCCACCAAGTAGGTGTCCAGCCGGTCTCCGTTCCAGAAATCCTGCTCAAGGATTCT
>CAYGCA010000055.1:9632-19664 GCA_964348265.1 uncultured Anaerolineaceae bacterium
GTTGGGCTGAGCTGGGGAGCCACCCAGCGCCAGACGTCCTGGGCACGGGCTTCACCCAGGGCTGCTTTTCTTCCCATCTCCCCCTCAAACACCAGTCCTGAGAGGGCATACGGCTCCATCCCCAGGCGCTTCTCCCAGCGCGCGCGGTGGCTCCAATCGTAGGTACGCACGATCACGCCCCCCAAGTCCCAGATCACAGCCCGGATATGATGGTCTGCGCTCATGAGTATCTGCTTGGTCCTCGAAGATCGGTCCGACGCTCGAGAATTCAGGAGCAAGCTGCGAGGGCAGGTCCGCTCTCAATGTCTTATCCGCTTCGGGCGAGCTTTCCTGCTCGCTTGGCATAGCGTTCCGCCAGATCAAAGACCTTCAGGCCGACAGGTACAGCGATGGCGCCCATCAGGAGCGCTGGCCAGACGTCTGGCCTTAGCTGCCCGAAGCCTGCGCCCTCCAGCAGGGCTGCGCGCACACCGCTCAGAATGTAGGTCGCCGGCGAGAGGCGAGACAGCGCTTGCAGAGCAGGCGGCAACACCTGAATCGGATAGTAGACACCCGAGACTAGGAGCAGGACGGCGATGATCACATGCGTCATTTGTGCTCCACGCTCCGGGAAGAGAAGGGGTAGCACCGATCCCATGATCCCGACGCCTATGAACGCAAGGCTGCCGGATGCCATGACGAACAGCGCGCCAATTAGATTGGCGTTGGTCAGGTCGATGTCAAAGAGAAGCACCGTAACTCCTAGGATGATCCCGGTGAAACCTAGGCTGTAGAGCACGGCGAACAAGGTTTGGCCAGCCATATGCGTCAGGCGGTGAACCGGTGCCATCAAGGTATATTCAATCGTGCCCTCCCAGCGCTCTATACCGATGATGTCGGTGATCCAGTAAAAGATAACTGACAGGTAGCGCCAAACCAACGTTCCCACCACAAGGTATAGGACGAGGAATCGTCCATCAACCTGCATGCCGCTGATGCTTTCCATCCCTAAGCCAATGTAGCTGACGGAAAGGCTGTTGGCGATCGAATAAGCCAGCCAAACGATCTCCCACTCCCAATAGCGTTTCACCAGGTGGGCGTTGCGTTCCATGAAGGCATAGGATGCGCGCATTTGATGCATTGCAACTGTGATCATAGGTTCTCCCGCGGATGTCCAAAGCTATTTGGCTTCTTTCAGCAGTTGTTTGCCGGTTAGTTCCAGGAAGACGTCCTCAAGTGTCGGATCGCGACCGTTCGAGCTTGGCACCAGGCGGAGCAGGGCTCGCGGGGTATCTAAGGCAACGATCTCTCCAAGGTCCATAATGGCGACGCGATCGCACAATGACTCCGCTTCCGCCATGTCGTGGGTCGTAAGCAGGATGGTCGTACCGCTTGTATCGCGCAGCTCACGAGCGACAGCCTGGACTTCGCGCTTCGACCTTGGATCGAGACCGGTCGTAGGTTCGTCGAGGAGCAGCACGGGCGGTTTGGTCAGGAGAGCACGGGCAATGGCCACCTTTTGCTGCATGCCTCGAGACATTTCCTCAACCGGTCTGTGGGTGGCCCTCTCTTCGATTCCTAGGCGGGAAAGAATGCTGTAGATCCGCTCACGAGAGGCTCGGCCTGTCATGCCGTATAGACGGGCGCCATAGATTAGGTTCTCCATTGGGGAAAGTTTCTTGAAGAATGAGGCCTCGACTGAGACACGATTGATGAGTCCCCGGACGGCCATTGCTTCTTCGACGACATCATGGCCGAAAACCTTGATCTTGCCCGCGTCGGGAAGTAGCAGGGTAGCGATCAAGCGAATCAAGGTTGACTTGCCGGAGCCGTTCGGACCGAGCACTCCAAAGATCTCTGCTCTCTGGACTGTAAACGAAACTCGGTTCAGCGCCACCACGCGCTTCGATTGCCCGTGCTCAGCTCTGCTGGTCCCTCGCGGCCAGAGACGCCGACGCGGTTGTCTGCCAAAGACTTTGTAGGCCTCGACAACTTGGATTGCATAGTCCATGATGGATCCTCACTGGGAGACATAACGACCGCGTATCTCCCGCGGCCTATGACGATTAAACGACAAACCGCGGGCGAGAGTGCGCCCGCGGTGAAGAACTCATGTGAACAAGCTATCCGAGAAGAGACACACTCCGCGAAGACAGGCGCAGGCTATATCCATTCGGAGCTCCTGCGCTCGCTGCCTCATTGGTTCGGTTCGTGTTTACCATCCCTGGCATCCTTCACTGAATTTCGAAAGCAGAGCCAGTCTACAATGGAAAACCATTCCGGTCAAGCTTCTGGATGAATGAATCTAGTGAGCTGCCCGGACGGCGCTGGTGAAATCAGCAAGCAGTCCGTAAGCAGTTGTCTCAGGACCTGAGTCCTCATGCCGGATCATCAGCGTCCCGAGCACATCAGTCTCGAAGGAAATCGCGGATGAAGTGCCCATTACACCGTATAGGGGGTCGGATGGCCCAACCCTCTCTGGCTGAACCGAAGCGCGCAGGTCGCGGCCGTCTCGCTCAGCACGGCATACCAGCTTCCAGCGCTTGCCCTCGGCGCGGCAGGCGGCGATATCGGCTTTCGATAGGTCCTCGATGCCTTTGCGTTCGACTTCGTTTGGTTTGAGAGGTGTCCCCATTAGCACCGTCGCCAAGGCGGCCACTTTGATTGCTGCGTCCCAACCCTGAGTGTCTCCTCTGGGATCAGACTCGGCAATCCCAATGGCCTGCGCGTGGGTGACCGCCGCATCGAAGGTTTCGCCGCGCTCCATCAATGTCAGGATCAAGTTCGTTGTCGAATTGAGGATTCCGCGAAACGCTCGTAGCCGGGCTGCCGGAAGTGCTGTGCGCCACAGGGAGAAGATCGGAGCGCCGTCCATGACGGCTGCTTCAAAAAGAAATTGACGGTCGTGCCGTCGCGCCAAATCCGTCAGGTGATGGTAGGCATGCACGACCGGACCCTTATTGGCGGTGATGGCATGCATGCCGGCTTTGAGGGCGGCGCGCAGGTGATCAATGGCCGGCTGCCCGCTGGCGTAGTTGACAGGCGTGTTCTCAAAGAGGACATCGGCTTGGCTGGCTTCTATCAGCTCCGGCCCAGTTGGCACAGGATGATGCTTGGAGACTTGCTCAAGCGTTTCACCGCTATCAGCCAGGGCAAGAGCTCGCTCAAGGTCAATGCCCGCAAAGTCGATTGCGGCCCCGTGGCTGGCGGTGGCTATGCCGACGACCTTCCAGGTGAGGTCATAACGCTCGTGCAACTCGTCACGCTTGGAAACCAGGAGGCGAGCCAGCGCGCGGCCGACGTTTCCAAATCCAAAGAGGACCAGCTTGGCTTCTGTCATGGAACGACTGCACCAACCCAGCACCGGCCTCCAGCTTTGGTCTACTGGAGATTGCTGTCTTGGAGCGGGAGCCTACACCAGCGGCCAAGGGAATGGCCGACCGGGGCCCGGCTCTGGAAAACGCCTTTCGGCAAGCAGCCGCTCGGCTCTAGCTCTCAGTGCCTTGAACTCAGCCTTCGACAGGAGCTTGCGATAGCTATTCTCCAACTTGACGTCGGAGCTCAGCAGCTCTCGAAATGCGGCCAGGTCGGCCAAAAGGGCTTTCGGGATAGGCTGGCCGGCGAAATCCCAGACGACGGTCCGAAGCTTGTTCTGATGATGGAATGAGACACCGTGGTCGATGAGCCAGAGCTGACCCCTTGCGCCCGAGAGGATATGGCCGCCCTTGCGGTCGGCGTTGTTAATGAGGAGATCGAAGACAACAACGGGCTTCAGGCGCTCTTCCTTGTCTTGTTTGCTCAAGGAAAAGTAATGAACGTCCGGATCCGCCTGGACATAGAGTTGCAGTGACCCTGGACCGATGGGGCCATCGTCGCGCAGCACGGTAGGAGGGACGAAGTTCCAGCCAAGCGCCTGGCTCGTCAGGTAGGCGGCGACTTCGCGCGCCGCCAGGGTGCCGTCGGGAAAATCCCACAACGGTCGTTCGCCGCGCAGCGGTTTGTAGACGGCCGCGACCGTTGCTTTTCCCATGGTGACATCCGTCATGTAAGTGTAGTTCGATCCCCATACGAACTGGCTGGCGAGTGTGATCTCACCATTGGAAAGGACTGAGAGGATCTTCTCTTCCGAGAGCTTATCGCCCGTCGAAGCAACAAATCTCAAGTTGTTGGCCACGTGTGTGAACCCTAACAATGGGAAGAGGCTGCCTCCCCGGTCGTGAGGTGGAGAGCCCGAGCATGGAGGCCTAGTGCTTGTGCCCGTTCCGTTTCGGGCAGAAGTGACCTTCTGTATCGATCGGTTGTCCGCAGTTGCCGCAAATCTCGCGCCCGCGGCTGGCGACCTCAAGGCCCCAGATCGTCATCGCCCGAATCTGAGCCCGTGTGGTCCAGAAGCGAGCGACGGCTGCCTCTTCCGGATTCTCGTCCTCAGTCTGGATCTCGCGCGCTACCAGTACCATCAGGTCGGATTCCTCATCGTATCCGAGCCCGATTTGCCCCACCCGGAAGGCCGGGTCAAAGGGTTTCTCAAGCTCCATTTCCTTTTCGTCGTAGTCGGAGGAGGCCTCCGGCAGGTTGGGGAACCTTTTGCGGAGGTCGGCAAGGAATTGCTCCAGTCCGACCGCCAACGACTGAACTTGCGTCTTTTCGACGATCAGAGTCACCAGCTGTCTGTCCTTGCGGGCTTGGAGATAGAAGACGCGCTTGCCCGGGGGGCCAACAGCTCCGGTAGTGATGCGTTCGACTGGTCGCAAATCATACTCCGTGGAGGGCATGCAGGTCTCCTGGGCGGAGGGAGAGGCCACCTGAGCCGAAAGAACCGTTACGTTAAGGTCAGAAGAAGTATATCACTTAAGAGTTGGAGGCCCTGTAGCACGGGTGTCGTTGAGGCATATCAGGCTGGCATATCCGGCCTCGATCCGCAGGATGCTGATGGAGGCCGGGGCGATCACCAGCCGCTGGAACAAGTCGAGGGGCAGCCCGACGTGATGGGCGACTGCCAGCTTGATAGTATCCGCGTGACTGACACATACAATAGGCGTATTGGGCCCTCTGTGCATCGAGCGCAGTGCTTCCAGTTCGGCAACCACCCGGGCCTGAGCTTCGCTGAAGGACTCGCCATTCGGGAACCGGGCCAAAGAAGGGGCGCGCTGAACGATCGGCCAGAGCTTGCGCCTTCTGAGCATCTTCAGGGACTTTCCCTGCCATTGTCCATACTGGATCTCTCCTAGGTCGGGTCGGGGGATAACTTCCAGTCCACGGGCGGCTGCAATCGGGGCGGCCGTCTCCATCGCTCGCTCAAGCGGACTGGCGTACACCGCCTTGACCTTCACCTCAGAGAAATAGGCTCCCAGGGCTTCAGCCTGAGCACGCCCCTGTTCGTTGAGGTGGATACCCGGTAGTCGTCCAGCCAGTTTCTTCTTGAGAATGAAATCGTTATGAGCGTGACGAACGAGATAGAAGACGGTCATTGAGAGAGGAGTGGCAAGGTCCCAAGGCTCACTCGCCGCGCCGGCCGTGTAGACCTCGGATGCGCGCAACTTCTACCTCGGGCAAATCAGGGGGTTCTTCCGTTTCTTCAATTCCCAGGGCCTTGCGCTGTGCAGCCCTCCAGCGAGCGAGGCGGTCTTCGATTTGGGCTTCGTAGCCCTGGCTCGAGGGCCGGTAGAAGTAGGTGCCCAAGAGCGCATCGGGAAGGTATTGCTGACCGACATGGTGTTCGGCGAATTCGTGGGGATACTCATAACCTTTGCCATGGCCAAGGGCCTCAGCATCGCGGCTAGCATCTTTCAGGTGAGAAGGCACTTCACCCGCTCCGCTCTCCTCGATCCTCTTGTAGGCCTTGAAATAGGCTCCTGCCGAATTGGATTTCGGAGCTGTGGCCAGATAAAGGGTTGCCTCCACTAGGGGATAGATGCCCTCTGGCAGCCCGACGTATTCAAACGCACTGGCGGCAGAAGCAGCCACTACGAGGCCCATGGGGTCGCCCAGGCCGACATCCTCGCAGGCTAGGATGAGCAGCCGACGCAGGATAAAACGCGGGGATTCACCCGCGTACAGCATCTTCGCAAGCCAGTAGAGCGCAGCGTCGGGATCGGATCCGCGCACCGATTTGATGAAGGCTGAGATCGTATCGTAATGAGCGTCGCCGTCCTTGTCATATAGGATTGCCCGCCGCTGGATCGATTCCTGGGCAACCAGAAGCGTAATGCGCACAATTCCACGCGCATCATCTAGTGTCGTCTCCACGGCGAGTTCGAGCGCATTGAGGGCGTTGCGGGCATCGCCGCCAGCGACCTGAACCAGGTGCTGGACTGCATCCTCATCGATCTGCACCCTGCGTTGCCCATAGCCGCGTGTCTCGTCGCCCAAAGCAGCACTCAAGATGCGTCGGATGTCATCATCCTCGAGAGGTCGTAGCTGAAAGATCCTCGAACGCGAGACCAGCGCCCCGATGACCTCAAAGTATGGATTTTCTGTCGTGGCTCCGATCAGGGTGATCGTTCCGTTCTCGACATGCGGCAGCAGGGCATCCTGCTGCGCCTTGTTCCACCTGTGGACTTCGTCAATGAAGAGGATCGTCCTCTGCTGGTAGAGACTGCGCCTTTCCCGGGCCTCTTTGATCACCCGCCGCAGTTCGGATTTACCGGCCAGTACGGCCGAGATGGTCTCGAAGTATGATTGGGTGGTATTTGCGATGATCATCGCCAGGGTTGTCTTGCCGGAGCCAGGCGGCCCCCAGAAAATGATTGATGAGAAAAGGCGATCAGACTCAATAGCCCTTCGGAGCAATCGGTTCGGCCCGACAATATGCTCTTGGCCAAAGAACTCATCGAGCGTACGCGGCCGCATGCGCGCCGCCAGAGGTGCCTCGTGCGCCATGCGTTGCTCGAGCGCGTGATCAAATAGGTCCATGGCATGCATTCTACCAGTTTACGAGGACATGGCAGGCTTCACGGAGGATCACGATGTTCCAGGATGGAGGTCTCCGAGGGAGGGCGGTTTAGGGTGGAATGATCCCCGCCGCGGCGTTAAAGCCCGCTCCCGGCCGTATGTTACAATCGTGCCTCAGTGAGAGGATGTTGATTTCAGAATGGTTTTCGAACTCAGTTCGCCAACTATCTTTCTAGCTTCGGCGTCGCCTCGGCGGCGCCAATTGCTGGCGTTTACCGGTTGGCAGGTGGAGGTTCACCCTGTTGGAGCGGACGAAAGCCCGCTTCCGGGGGAACCGCCGGAGGCGCTCGTACGCCGATTGGCCCTGGCGAAGGCTGAAGCATTGGCCGCCGAGGGCGAGGCAGAAGTAGTTGTGGTGGCCGCTGACACAGTCGTGGTAGATGGCGATCGGGTAATCGGCAAACCCGCTAATGCCGAGGACGCTCGACAGATACTGATGGGGCTGCGCGGCCGCCATCACCGCGTCCTGACTGCTCTTGTGCTTGTGGACCAACGCCTGGGCCGCCAATACACGGAGGTGTGCGAGTCGCTGGTGCCGATGCGGGAGTATTCTCCCGAAGAGGTTGAAGCCTATGTGGCCTCCGGTAGTCCTTTAGACAAGGCGGGTGCCTATGGAATCCAAGATCTGGAATTCCACCCTGTAGCCTTGCAGGAGATCAGCGGCTGCTTCGCCAATGTCATGGGGCTGCCGCTATGTCGGCTGGTGCATACCATGCGATCGCTGGGGTATGAGCCGCCGGTGGATGTCACCGCTGGCTGTGCGACCGACCCAGGTTACGGGGATTGTGTGGTCCCGAGCCTCTTGACGGAGAGGGCATGAGGCGATTGCTGCAGGTGGCGGGTCTACCCGGCTTGTTGGTGTTCGGGCTCCTGCTTGCAGGGTGTTCCTTCCAGACTGCTGGCGCTATTGTAGCGCCTCAGACCCCGGCGTTGTCCGAGCCGGGAGTGAAAAGCGTAGCGGCGCCGGATCCTGAGGTTGCCGCTTCCCGTTATCTTGAGGCCTGGCGTCGAGGCGACTTGGACGAAATGTATGATAGTCTCAGCCCCTTGGCCCAGGATGGGATTGGGAGGGAGGCATTCATTTCACGCCACGAGTCATTCTGGCGGCAGGCCGCGCTGTCGGGTTTGGATTTCGAGATTGTCTCTTCGCTGGTCAATCCGCAGTCCGCCCAAGTTCGGTACAGGGTAACGGTCCATAGCGCGGTCGTTGGGGATCTGACCCGTGAGACCTTCATGGAACTCAAACGGGTGCAGGATGAATGGCGAGTCGCATGGACGGATGCAGCCATTCTTCCAGAGCTGGCTGAGGGAAGAGAGCTCTTTCTTGATATTGTTACGCCAACTCGGGCAAATGTTTACGATCAAAGGGGTTTGGGGCTCGCCGCACACGCTGACGCAATTGCCTTATGGATCGTACCGAATCAAATCGGGGACGACGGCAGTGAAGAAAGGATGCTAAACGCTCTATCTCAGGTGCTAGACGAGCGTCCGGAGCATCTACGTCTGCGCTACGAACCGTTCCGGGACTCAGACTTCTTCATCCCACTGGGGGAGGTCTCCCCGGATGCGTTTCAAGCAGTTGAGGCGACCCTTGCAGAAGTCGGTGGGGTGCAGTGGTCCGTCTATAGCGGCCGTTTCTACCTGGACGGCGGTTTGGCTCCCCACGCTGTGGGATATGTCGCCCAGATCACGGAAGAAGCCCTGGAAGACTACCAATTGCGGGGCTACCAGGGGGATGAATACGTTGGGCAGACTGGCCTCGAAGCGGCCTATGAAGCCGAATTGCGGGGCCAGCCGGGTGGTACGCTCTACTTGCGGAATGCCGAAGGCCAAATCGAAGAGATACTGGCGTCGGCTGATGCCGATCCACCCTACGCGGTTTACACCACGCTTGATAGGGAACTCCAGCGCCAGGCCCAGCAAGCCATTGCCGGTTTCCGAGGTGCGATCGTCGTTCTGCAACTGGACACAGGGGCCGTGCTTACCTTGGTCTCCTCACCGGGCTTTGATCCAAATCTGTTCATAAGAGAGAATCCAAATAGTGGCCCGGGATTGGCTGAACTCTTCCGAAGCCCCAACGATCAACCCTTGCTCAACCGGGCGACCTCGGGTCTCTATCCGCTAGGGTCGGTTTTCAAGATGGTGACGATGGCGGCTGCGCTTGAGTCCGGATTCTATACCCCTGAGAGCCTGTATACCTGCAACGGCGAGTTTAACGAACTGCCTGGACAACCGACGCTCTATGACTGGACAGTGGCCAGCGGTCTGCCGGATCATGGGACGATCACGCTGGTTGAAGGTCTGGCGCGCTCATGTAACCCGTATTTCTGGCACATCGGCCTTGATCTGTTCAATCTGGGGTTGCCCTCCGCGCTTCCTGACATGGCGTCGGCTTTCGGTCTTGGCCAGGAGACAGGGATTGAGATCAGCGAGGCCGCCGGTCAGGTACCGAACCCGGCGTGGAAGCTGCGAACCACGGGCCAAGCCTGGTCGCCCGGAGACGCAGTTCAACTGGCAATTGGGCAGGCGTCGCTCAACATCACGCCTCTGCAGGTGGCCCGGTTCGTCGCTGCCCTCGGGAATGGAGGCAGACTGTACAAGCCGCATCTGACTCAGCAGATACGGAGCGCTGAAGGCGAGGTCCGGTTTGAGGTTCGTCCGGAGTTGCAGGCTACTCTTCCAGTCTCAAGGGACCACTTGGAGGTGATTCGGGAGGCCATGATTCAAGTGGTGCGTGAACCTGGCGGAACGGCCCGCCACCGATTCTTGGGGCTTGACCTAAACTTGGCAGGCAAGACAGGCACGGCAACCGGTGGGGCTGGAGAGCCACATGCTTGGTTTGCGGGCTATACCTTTGAAGGTCGCCCAGACCGGCCGGATATCGCCGTAGTTGTCGTTTTGGAAAACCAAGGGGAGGGGTCCGAGTGGGCTGCGCCGGTTTTCAGGCGGGTCATTGAATCCTACTTCTTTGGGCGGCCCTTTATGCCCTACCCTTGGGAGTCTCAAATCGGGGTGACACGCACGCCGACGCTTGCGCCAAAGATGGAGGATCCCGAGCCACAAGGGACACCTACTCCGTAGAGCGATGACGGAATCAGAGTT
>CAYGCA010000056.1:0-317 GCA_964348265.1 uncultured Anaerolineaceae bacterium
GCATTCCACCTGGTCAGCGGCGGCACCGACAACCACCTCATGCTCGTCGATCTGCGGCCGAGCCACGAGGATCTCACCGGAAGAGAGGCCGATGTACGATCAATGGGGCATTAATCTTCTGACGGTGCGTCCCGGCATCACCGGCTTGTGGCAGGTGAGCGGAAGGGCGGACATTGGGTACAAGGACCGGGTTCAGCTGGACATGTATTACATCCGAAACTGGACCATCTGGCTTGACCTACAGCTTCTCCTTCAGACCATCCCTGCAGTCCTCCGAGGCCAGGGAGCCTATTAACAGTCCATCACTCGAACCTTCC
>CAYGCA010000056.1:327-1135 GCA_964348265.1 uncultured Anaerolineaceae bacterium
GACACAAACTATAGGCAAAATTATGCTAACGAAAATCAGGTCATTTGTTAAAGGGTCGAATTATGATACTCGTCACCGGCGGGGCCGGCTTTATCGGCTCGCATGTAGTTGACAGCTATATCGAAGCGGGGTTTAAGGCTGTGGTTGTCGACGACCTCTCGACCGGGCACGTGAGGAACCTCAATCCAAGCGCAACCTTCTACCAACTGGATATCCGCGATCCTGAGCTGGTTGAAGTATTCGACCGGGAGCGACCCGACATTGTCAATCATCATGCTGCTCAGATGAACGTCAGACGCTCCATCACCGATCCACTTTTTGACGCCGATGTGAACATCCTGGGCTCCCTGAAACTGATCGAATGCGCCAAGGACCATGAAGTGAAGCACTTTATCTATATCTCCACTGGCGGCGCAGTCTATGGTGAGCCCGTGTACCTGCCTTGTGATGAAGACCACCCGGTCAACCCCATTTGTCAATACGGGGCCAGCAAACACACTGTCGAGCATTATCTCTTCATGTATCGGCTCAATTACGGACTGGAGTATACGGTATTGCGATACCCCAATGTCTATGGTCCCCGTCAGGATCCCCATGGGGAGGCCGGCGTTGTGGCCATCTTCACGGGACAGATGCTGGCCGGTGAGCAGGTCGTGGTCAATGGTGATGGGGACCAGGAGCGGGATTTTGTTTACGTTAGCGACTGCGCCGAGGCCAACTTGATTGCGCTGGCCATCAGCCAAGGCGGCCGGATTTACAACTTGGGCTCGGGTCGGGGGACATCCGTCAATGATGTCTTCGCGGAGCT
>CAYGCA010000056.1:1145-17321 GCA_964348265.1 uncultured Anaerolineaceae bacterium
TCACCGGCTATGGGCGTTCGGCCATCAACGGGCCCCCGATACTGGGCGAAACCCGCCGGATCTACCTGGATGCACGAAGAGCTCAGCGTGAGTTGGGCTGGATTCCCAAGGTTGATCTGCAGGAGGGCCTGCGGCGCACTGTAGCCTACTTCACCTCAATGGAGACGGTGCCATGATCATTATTCAAACACCGTTGCGTGTCAGCTTCTTTGGTGGTGGGACGGATTTTGCCTCCTACTTTTCAGCCAACGGGGGTTGCGTGCTCAGTTCGGCCATTGACAAGTACATCTTCGTCACGATCAAGAAACGCTTCGACCTTAGACTGCGGATCGGCTACACCAAGACGGAGATGGTTGAAAGCATCGACGATGTCCAGCACGAGCTCATTCGGGAGGCGCTGCGCAAAACGGGCATCACGCAGGGAGTGGAGATCACGACCATGGGGGACATTCCATCCGCCGGTTCTGGCTTGGGCTCGTCCAGCACGGTCACCGTGGGAGCGCTGCACGCGATGTACAGCTACCTTGGAGATGGTGTTTCCGCCGAACGACTGGCCAAGGAAGCCTGTGAAATAGAGATCGACACCTTGGGCAAGCCAATTGGTATACAAGACCAATACATCGCTGCTTACGGAGGCCTGCGCTTCATGGAATTCAAGCCCGACGGCGAGATCGTGTGCGAGCGGATAGAAATTCCGCCTGAACTCAAGCGGACTCTCACTGAGAGCTTGTTGCTTTTCTATACCGGGGTTACCCGAAAGTCGGACACCATCCTTACGGAACAGAAGGAAAACATCGAGAACAAACTCTCAGTACTGAGTGAGATGAAAGGGATGGCTTACGCCGCACGAGACGAATTGCTTGCGGGCAACTTGGACGCCATTGGCTGCCTGCTCCATGAGAGCTGGCAGCTCAAGAAGCAGCTCGCAAGCCGCATCAGCAACGGTGCGATTGATGAGGCCTATCAGGCAGCAAGAGAAGCCGGGGCATTGGGCGGCAAAGTCACCGGGGCAGGGGGAGGTGGATTCATGTTGCTGTATTGTCCGCAGGGCAAACGGGAGCAGGTCCGGGCCGCGTTGCGAACCCTGCAAGAGCTTCCAATCCAGTTGGAGCCCGACGGTACGAAAGTCATATTCAACTACCGGCGATGAGGGTTTGGCGCGTTGTCTGGCGCCCTTGCGGTTGGGGGCTGGCTCATGCCGCGCGGCGCTGCTCAGATCCCAGGACCAGGGTGATTTGGCGGTCGCCTGGGCGGGCTTCCACAATGGGCTTTTTCCGCCGAAGGAGACTGTGGCCGCTATCGGTTTGTGTGGGCCGAATCAGGTCTAGCCCGGCGCAAGGAGAGGAGGATACATGAACCCGATTAGAGAGTACATCACTGAGCTTCAAGAGACGCTTGATCGCCTCCCTATTGGCCTCATTGAAGAGGTGATCACGATCCTGCATGAGGCGAGGTTAAACAACCGGAAAGTCTTCGTAATGGGCAATGGGGGCAGCGCTTCGACAGCCTCACACTTCGCCTGCGACTTGGCGAAGAATTCCTCGAACTTGTCGCTGCTCTGTTCGGCCTCGGTCAGGATGTCGTATGCGAACGATGAGGGCTATGAGAACGTCTTCGTCCAGCAGCTAGCTAATTTCGTCCAGCCTAAGGATGTTGTCATCGGAATCTCCACAAGTGGAAACTCGCTCAATGTGATCAAGGCCATCCAGCTTGCGAACGAAGTTGGGGCCACGACGGTCGCCTTCACAGGCTTCGACAGCGGACAGCTTGGGCCGTTGGTGGACCTAGAGATCCACGTTCGGAGTGACTTTATTGAGCAGGTGGAGGATATCCACCTGATGCTGGAGCACCTTATTTGTACCGCCCTGCGACGGCAAATCGAGCAGGAGGTGACGCCCGAGTTGTCCACTGCGGCCTCCCAGGAGCCATTGGGGTGATCATCGCAGCACAGGGCTGCGGCATGCCACCGAAGCCCTTCCGTCTGCTTCATGACAAACATGTCTTCGACGGATCGCGGCCACGTCGTGTTCGGGAGTCAATCGCGGCCCTAGGTGGGGCGAACCTAACCACCAACCAGTTACACGTTTACCTGACTGCAGGAATCTACCTTTGCAAATGATCCATTCAGTTGAATCAAAGGCAATTATCGGATTTCATCCCTCTCGAGTTGCCGGGTCCATCAATTCGGAACTTGACATCTTCCGTTTGGATTGGACCAACCTGCCGAATCGAGGGGTTATGCCTTCTGCTGGTCATTCCTCAGAGGCAGAGAATGGAGTGGTTCCATGAACTTCTTAATGATTGCACCTGAGCCCTTCTTCGCGCCCAGAGGTACACCCATAAGTGTCTACCAACGCCTGCGCGCCCTGTCTTCACTGGGGCACAAGGTCGATCTGCTGACCTATCATCTTGGTGAAAGCGTCGAAATCCCGGGCGTCGAGGTCCACAGGATTCCTCGAATCCCTTTCATCAATATGGTCAAGGCAGGTCCATCGTGGCGCAAACTTGTTCTCGACTTCTTTGTCCTGGGCAAAGCCATCCTCATGCTTGGCCGTAAGAAATATGATGTCATTCACAGTCATGAGGAAGCAGCCTTCTTCTCGATCTTCCTTTCGGCGCTATTTCGAACTCGCCATGTCTACGACATGCATTCAAGCCTGCCAAGACAGTTGGAGAACTTCAGATTCGCTAACTATCGTCCAGTCATCATGCTGTTCGAACTGCTTGAAAGGTGGACGCTCAACACGTGTGATGCCGTGATTACCATCAGTTGCGACCTTGCAGAGTATGTAAAAGCCCTGAAGCCCGAATTGAGCCACGTAATGGTCGAAAACCTGCCCGTCCAGACTTCGATTTCGAGTCTCGATCAAGATGGCTCAGAAAGCTGGAAAGCGCAGCTGGGGTTGAACGGAAAGCTCTCTATTGTCTACACTGGTAACTTTTCACGCTATCAAGGCCTGGACCTCCTCATTGAGAGCGCCGAGGTGGTCAAGAGGGAGCACCCTGAGGCAGTTTTCATACTGGTCGGCGGGATGCCCCACCAGATCGAATTCTGGCGGCACAAAGTGCGTACCAGTCGGCTCGAAGACAGTTTTCGATTTGTGGGGACCGTGCGGGTGGAAGACATACCAGCTTTCTTGGACCTGGCGCAGATTCTTGTCTCGCCCCGCACAGCCGGCACCTCGGTGCCCCTCAAGATCTACACCTACCTGCTTTCAGGCAAGCCGATCGTAGCAACGAACCTGACGGCCCACACGCAAGTCCTGAATGAAGACATTGCAGTATTGGTAGCGCCCACCAGGGAGGGACTGGCCGAAGGAATTTCACGGCTGATAAAAAGCCCTGATCTGGGACAACAAATGGCCCATCGCGCGAAAGATGTAGCCAGGGTACGCTACGATCCTTCGGCCTACCTGAGCAAGATCGAAGAGGTCTGTCAGTTCCTTGAGGCCTCGGCCGGACCGCTAGCTGAGACGACCCATTCTCTGAGGAACTGATCGCATGTGCGGCATCTGCGGCGTGGTATCGGCTACCAAATACGCCCCTCTGGAGGCGGTTGAGCTCAAGCGTATATGCCAGGTTCTCCGTCATCGGGGGCCCGATGATGAGGGCTATTACGTTGGCCCTCACATCGGCCTTGGCATGCGCAGGCTGAGTATCATCGATCTGGAGACCGGTCAGCAGCCTATTTCGAATGAAGACCAATCGCTTTTGATGGTCTTCAACGGAGAAATCTACAATTACCGCGAGTTGCGCCGCGATCTCATCCGCAAGGGACATGTCTTCTCATCGAATGGCGATGCCGAAGTCATCGTCCACGCCTACGAAGAATACGGAGATCGCTGCGTCGACCATTTCAACGGGATGTTTGCCTTCGCGGTTTGGGACGCGCCCATGCGACGTCTTCTCCTAGCGCGTGATCGACTGGGGATCAAACCGCTCTATTATTGGTCCTCGCCCGACCAATTGGTGTTTGGATCTGAACTCAAAGCGGTTATTGCAAACTTTGATGTGCCCAGGGACCTTGACCCGATTGCGCTCGACCAGTTCCTCACATTGGAATATATCCCTTCTCCAAGGACGATTTTCAAGGGAGTGCGGAAACTGCTCCCAGGCCATTACTTGGTGTTCCAGGAGGGAAGGCTGTCGGTCGACAAGTATTGGGACGTCCCCTTTCATGAAGTGCCGGACGACGCGAACACCTGCGCTGAGATGCTGGTCGACTTGATCAGAGACGCGGTTCGCCTACAGCTGGTGAGTGATGTTCCGCTTGGCGCCTTCCTAAGCGGGGGAATTGACTCAAGCACGGTTGTCGCCATGATGACCGAGGCCGGCGCAGAGCCCGTTCGGACCTTTTCAATTGGATTTGAAAATCAAAGTTATGATGAGCTCCCCTATGCTCGCACGGTCGCTGCCCGCTTCAAAACCGACCATACCGAAGAGATCCTCCAGCCGGACATCGCCCCGCTGGCCGAGGATTTGATCGCTCATCTCGACGAACCATTCGCCGATTTTTCGGTCTTCCCAACCTATCTCGTGTCAAAAGTGGCCCGCCAGTCGGTTAAGGTCGTCTTGTCTGGCGATGGTGGAGACGAGCTCTTTGGAGGCTATGATACCTATGTCGCCGAGTACCTGAACCGCTATTATCGCTGGCTGCCCTCCGGCCTTCGCCATAGAGCCCTTCCATGGCTTATGTCTCGCGTGCCGCCGCAGGCTTCCAAGAAGGGGTTGGTCAACAAGGCCAAGCGCTTCGTGGAAGGAGGTGCGTTGCCGGCTTCGCTCCAGCACGCCCGCTGGATGGTCTTCATGAGCGAGGAGGACAAGGCGGCCCTCTATCGACCTGCCCTCAGGTCTGAGCTCAACGGCTCCCAGCATGGCCCGGTCCTGGAGACCTATTTCCGCCGAGCCGGATTCGAGCCTCCGCTCATCCAACAGCAATACGTCGACGTAAAGACCTACCTGCCCGATGACATCTTGACCAAGGTCGATCGCATGAGCATGGCTGTTTCGTTGGAGGCCAGGGTGCCCTTGCTCGATCACCGCATAGTTGAATTCGCGTTGAACTTGCCGTCTGAGTTGAAGATGGTCCGGGGACAGACGAAGGTCATTCTGCGCCGGGCCATGGCGGAGCGTCTACCCAGAGACGTCCTTGAAAAACCTAAGCAGGGCTTTAGCATCCCTCTGAAGCACTGGCTGCGGGGGCCGTTGCGGCCACTTATGACGGACTTGCTATCAGCGAGCAACATTCGCCGGCGGGATTACTTCAAACCCGAGTGTGTTGAGGGCTGGATTTCTGATCATCTGGAGGGGCGGGCCAACCATAGCCACCGGCTCTGGGCCCTGATGGTTCTTGAACTCTGGCACCAGAAGGTATTGGAAGCCTAGGAAGCAGGATGATTTGCCGGACTTGCGGGGAGGGAGCCTCTTCACCCGTAAACGATCGGGCGTACGGATCTATCAGGCATGGCTAGGACCAACCACTCTAGGCTGGAATCGATCCGGACCTACTGGAATGAGCACATCCACGATCTTAAGATCGCCACAAGCCCGGTGGGAACCCCGGCCTTTTTTCAGGAACTCGAGGCGTACCGATTTGACAAACTGCGTTATCTGCCCCGCGTGGTTGATTTCTCAGGCTATCCTGGTAGGCGCATTCTGGAAGTCGGCTGTGGAGCAGGGCTTGATTTGATGAGGTTCGCCCAGGGCGGGGCCTTGGTGACCGGCGTTGACCTTGCGGAAGTGGCAATCGACCTTGCCAAAAAGAATTTCGAGCAGCACGGCCTCAAATCAGACCTTCGGGTGATGAATGGCGAAGCCCTGGACTTTGAAGATGAGAGCTTCGATGTTGTCTACGCTCACGGTGTTCTGCAGTACACTTCCGACGCGCAGAAGATGGTGGACGAAATCCATCGCGTGCTGCAGCCCTCGGGTGAAGCCATTCTAATGGCCTACAATCGGTTTTCTTGGCTAAACCTCCTGTCGAAGGTGATGAAAGTTGAACTCGAGCATGAAGACGCTCCAGTCCTCCGGAAGTATTCCATCCGGGAACTGAGAGGTCTTCTGAGGCGTTTTGCCCATATGCGTATCCTGCCCGAGCGGTTCCCGGTGAAGACTCGGCTTCACCAGGGGTGGAAAGCGGCCCTATACAATGAAGTATTCGTGCGAGCGTTTAATCTTCTGCCGAGGGTTCTCGTCAGGCCCACAGGCTGGCACCTGATGGTCTATGCCTACAAGGAGAACGCTCCAAGTCAATGAAAAGGGATCTGGCAAAGCTCGCGAATAGGGAATATGACCTGCTCGTCATAGGCGGGGGCATCTATGGTGCCTGTGTGGCCTGGGACGCCGCGCTGCGCGGGCTGTCGGTCGCATTGGTGGAAAAGGGGGATTTTGGAGGCGCCACCTCTTCAAATAGCTTGAAGATTGTTCATGGCGGACTCCGTTATCTGCAGGATGCCAACCTCAAACTCGTGCGGACTATGGTCCGGGAGAGGTCGGCCTTTATGCAGATTGCACCGCATCTCGTGCAGCCGCTTCCCTTCCTTATGCCCACGTACGGGCGCGGACTGAGCTCACGAGAAGTCATGGCCCTCGCTTTGCGGATCACCGACTTCGTCGGCATCGACCGCAACAGTCAAGAGAATCCGCACGGATTTGTGCCTCACAGCCGTATTGTCTCCCGGAGGGAATGCCTGGAGCTGGCTCCCGGGGTTTGGGAGGAAGGCCTGACGGGAGGCGCCATCTGGCATGACGCGCAGGTCTATAACTCCGAGCGCTTGACCCTCTCTTTCCTCCTGTCAGCCGATGAAGAGGGTGCGGCGGTAGCCAACTACGTCGAAGTAACAGGGTTTCTCAAAGCAGGCGACCGCCTGGTTGGTGCAGAGGCCAAGGATGTGCTTTCCGGGCAGAAGCTCGAAATCAGGGCGCGCCAGTTGGTCAACGCCGCCGGCCCCTGGGTTGACTCCGTCCTGAGCCTGGTAGGGGGCGGTACTCCTGGCGACAAGTTCCGCCCCTCGATGGCGATGAACTTGGTAACCCGCCAGCTCCATTCGGATATGGCTCTTGGCGTGTTCAACCCTCAGGCGAGGAGGCGGCGACGAGTGAACGGCTCTGATCGGTCGCGTGTCTACTTCATCGTTCCCTGGCGAGGATTCTCACTCATTGGAACGACGCACGCTTCATACAATGGCCCATGTGGTGATCTCAAGGTGACCGAGAAGGATATGCAAAGGTTCGTTCGAGGGGTTAACGATGCCTTCCCGGCTGCAGGCCTGTCCATGACGGACGTGCACTTTGTGCATCGGGGACTCCTGCCCATTATCAAAGGACGGCGTGGTGGAGAGAGCCTCCGGCTTCTCAGGCACGGCCGGGTACACGATCACGAGCGGGAGGACGGCCTTAGAGGGCTGATAAGTCTTGTCGGCGTGAAGTACACGACCGCCCGCAGCGAGGCGCAGAAAGCTGTCGATCTCGTCTTCAGGAAGCTGGGAAAGAGACCGCCCCAGTGCCTCACCAGGGTCACTCCTATCTATGGCGGGAAGATAGATCGCTTCGGAGACTACTTGGCTCAAGAGGCGAAGGAATTGTCTCCCCGGCTCAGCAGACAGGTTGTTCAGAAGCTGGCTCACAGCTACGGCTCAAGGTACCGAGAGGTCCTAACCTACATCGAAGAAGATCCGAGCTGGGCGGAGCCGGTGTGTGCCGGATCGAACGTTCTGAAGGCCATGGTCGTTCATGCAGTTCGGGAGGAGATGGCGCAGAGATTAGGCGATGTTCTGCTACGCCGGACAGATCTCGGATCTGCGGGGGATCCTGGGGGCGAATGTGCCGAGACCTGCGCTCGAATAATGGCTCAGGAAGGCGGCTGGGACGAATCGAAGACTCAAAGAGAATTGGCAGCCGTGACATCGTTCTTCAACTCTAGGAGCTACGCTGGGTGAAGTCCAGACGGGTGCTTGTGACAGGAGCATCGGGTTTCACGGGTAGCCATCTCTGCAGGAGATTGGCGGCTGAGAGCTGGTCGGTTCGAGGCCTCGTGCGAGACACGAGCAAAGGTTCTGACCTCGCCAGATTAGGGGTCGAGCTTGTTGTGGGGGATCTCAGGGATCCGTCGTCGCTGGACCGAGCGGTCGAGGGCGTAGGGACCGTCTACCACATTGCAGCGCTCTTCAGGACCGAGCGCAAGTCGCGCGAGGAGATGCGGGAAACGAATGTGCGTGGGACGCAGAACATTCTCGAGGCCTCCCTAAAAGGAGGCGTGGACCGCTTCGTGCATTGCAGCAGCGTGGGAGTGCTGGGCGATGTCAAGCACCCGCCGGCGGATGAAACGTCAGGTTACAAGCCGGGGGACTACTACCAGGAGTCTAAGAAGGAGGGGGAGGAGGTCGCTCTCAACTATATGAAGGCGGGAGAGATCCCTCTGGTCGTTTTCCGACCCGCTGGCATTTATGGGCCCCGGGATACTCGATTCCTGAAGTTGTTCAAGGCGGTCAAACGCGGCCGTTTCATGATGCTGGGGTCAGGCCGGGTGCTGTATCAGATGATCTACATCGACGACCTGGTGGATGGGATCCTGCTCTGCGGCACAAGGGAGGAGGCCCCGGGCAACATCTATATCCTCACCGGGGAGACACCCGTGATTCTAAACGACCTCGTCCGGATGGTTAGCGAGGCGGTGGGGAAACCTTATCGTCTGCTGCATTTTCCGTTTGCACCAGTCTATGCGGCCAGCTTCCTGGTCGAAATGGTCTGCAAGCCGCTCAACATTCGACCTCCTATCTATCGGAGGCGGGTAGATTTCTTCCGAAAAAATAGGGCCTTTTCGATCAATAAAGCCAAACGTGAGCTTGGCTTCCAGCCCAAAGTCGACCTACGAACCGGTCTCCGCAAGACGGCGGAATGGTATGTCTCAGAGGGGCTTCTATGAGACACGAAAATGAGGTTGGCCGCCCCCGCTTTGGGTTGGCAGCCTCTTCACTTCGAAAGGATTCGGCTTGGAGAAGAGGAGCTGATAGTTTCCGATGAAAGTTCTAGGGATCGAGGTTGAAACCGACAGCGGTGCTGCGATTGTCGAGGATGGGCGCATTCTGGCCGCAGTTAATGAGGAACGGCTCTGCCGGATGAAGCTTGTCAAGGGCATTCCGCGCGGAGCCATTCGTGAGGTCCTACGCCTGACGAATACGCCGGCTGGAGAGCTGGAAGCTGTTCTGGTGGCCTCTAGAGATTATGTCTTCATAGACGAGCTCCGTCCATTTGAAGGCTGGTTCCAGTACTCTCCGAATGGATTTGCTGGTCGGCTGAAGAGGTCTGCGTACCGATTCTCTCGCTATCGGAACCAATTCCCACTCCTTGAAGAGGGATACTATGGCCTGCTTGCGCCTGCGTTCTGGAGACGGCGGCGCGGCATTCGCCGCGTCTTGCGTGAAGAATTCGGGGTAGGCTGCCCGATTAAGTTCGTTGATCACCACTTCGCTCATGTCGCTTCAGCCTACTTCACCAGCGGGTT
The DNA here is from genome assembly GCA_964348265.1 of uncultured Anaerolineaceae bacterium. Classification (GTDB taxonomy): domain Bacteria; phylum Chloroflexota; class Anaerolineae; order Anaerolineales; family E44-bin32; genus JBFJVD01. The sequence goes on from CAYGCA010000056.1 coordinate 10,648, forward strand.
CCAGGATGCCTTGGTGGTTTCGCTTGATGGCGGGGGAGACCGAAAAAGCTCACTCGTCTACGCCGTGCGTGGTGGCCGGTTCGAGTACCTCGATGAGACATCCGCCTTTAACTCTCTCGGCAACTACTATGCCTATGTCACGCACATGTGCGGGTTCAAGGCAATGAAGCACGAGGGCAAAATCACAGGACTGGCTGCCCATGGGGAGCCCAAATTCGTACCCCTCCTTCGGGAATTCATTGATGAGGAGGATGGCGCGCTGATCAATCGGGCTGGCTTGGTCTTCTGGCCTGCCATCGAGGCCCTCAAGCAGCGCTTACCGGCAGGATGGTCTCGTGAAGATCTGGCCGCCTCCATTCAGCACCATTTCGAAGATGTCGTTCGGCGCTATGTCCGTCACTGGGCTCGCAAGACCGGTCTACGCGATGCGGCCCTGGCGGGGGGCGTTTTCGCAAACGTTCGTGTGAATGAAGAACTCCACAGCCTGCCGGAAGTGGAACGCATCTTCGTCCATCCGGGTATGACCGACGGTGGACTTGGAGTTGGGGCCGCTCACTCGGCCTGCGCGCCCGGTGTTCTTGACCAGCCAATGATTAGTGATCCTGAGCCCCTGCGCGATGTCTTCTTGGGTCCCGATCTTTCGGAAGAGGGTATTCGAATGGCCCTGGAAGAGTACGGCCTGACACCTGAGCCGCAGGTAGATAGTCTGGAAGATCGAATCGCCGAGCTTCTGACCCAAGGCTTCGTCGTCGCCCGGGCCGACGGACGAATGGAGTATGGTCCTCGCGCCCTTGGAAACCGCTCGATCCTGTATCAACCGACGGACCCGGCGGTGAATGACTGGCTGAATGAGAACCTCCGCAGGACGGAGTTCATGCCCTTCGCGCCCTCGGTGCTCTATGAGGCGCGCAACCAATGCTTCGAGGCGGTCGAAGGGGCGGATCATACCGCAGAGTTCATGACGATCACATTTCACTGCACGCCCTGGATGCGCGAGCGAATGAAAGGGGTGGTGCATATCGACGGTACTGCTCGGCCGCACCTGGTTCGACGCGACCGCAATCCCGGCTATTACGGGATCATCGAAGCGTTCAGGCGAAGGACGGGGCTTCCGGTCATCCTCAATACCAGCTTCAATATGCACGAGGAACCAATTGTCTGCAGCGCAGAGGACTGCATCAGGGGCTTTCTTGACGGGCAGCTCGATTATCTGGCAATCGGGCCCTATCTGGTGAAGCATCCGGAGGGAATCAACCACGCGTTGAAGCCGGTAATTCCAACCTCTTCGGCGCTGTAAAGCAAGGACTTGGCGGGCAGAACTGCCGACCAAGCCGAGAACGTATGACGGGGGTGATTCTACTCCTCGCTCTGGCCGTATTTGTGCTTGCTTTCGGGGCGGGAGCCCGGTCGGTCGGTCGCCCATACGGGGTCAGTGCGTTAGGATGGATACTGTGCGCTTCCGCCACCTGGCTAGGGGCGGGCGCAGCTGGAGCCTGGTTTCCGATCTGGCCCACTCTCCTGATCGGGTTGATCGGATCCTTCGCCGAGAGTCGACTGCAGCCTCGAGCGCTTCGACCATTGGCCGATTTGACAATCGTGGCACTTTCCGGCGCGCTGTCAATGCCCCCGCTCAGCCCCCTGAAATTGGGTGGAGCTGCCCTTGTGGCGAGCGGCTCTGGCATGGCTCTGGACGCGCTAATGGAGCAAGCTCCTGGGCGAATCAGGGCCACGCCTTCTATCGTGCCTGCAGCCGGCGGTCTAGCGGGCGTCCTTGATCAAGCCCGCTGCCCTCATTGGAGTTGGCAACCTGTTCTGGTTCATGCTGCCGCACGTCGATCTCCTCCCTTCCCTCGATGTTCAACGAGTGGATCTCTCGACCGGCGCTGTGGCTTGGTTTGATGGCCCGCTTGGCGAAGGTCCAGTCCGGGGCGCGCTCGTGTTCCATGGGGCACATCCCAGGGGATAGAAGCAGGACTCGACCGCGATTCTGCGCCGTGCACTCCTGAATGCCGGCTTCGTCGGCCTTTCGGTCGATCATCCGGATTGTGATGCGAGCCCCAATCCGCTTCTGAAGATCGGGTCGAATTTCCATGACACTGGGCCCATCGTTCAAGCGCTTCGGGAAGAGCACGCTCCGATCGTCTTTGTCCAATTCGAACTGGACTGGCCGGACATCATTGCCGGCCGAGGCGCTCTTTATCAGGCCATTCCCGGCGCAAAGACGATATGAAACCTAGGGGAATCAACCCATTACTTCAGCTCAAACGAGGAGGCCGGGTTGGTCATGGGCGACACTCGAGTAGCCCGTCTGCTCTCACCGAGGCTTGCCGGTCTCAAAGCCTGTCCGCTGGATGTGGCCGGGGCCGGAGACATATCTCGGGCCAGCCGAGGCTGATGGAGGGCGCTCGGCCGTGAGCACGGGAGGCGGCTGGGCCGGCGGACACCGGGGAAGACCACTTTCAGCACCCTAGCCGGAGGAGAGTATGAATCAATCGGGAGCAGCCATCGAGACTTCAGTGGTGGGAATGTACTCCAATCATCCATCACCGAGTTTCAAGGCGGGTCAACCTGTTGCGGGCCGAACGGGTGCTGGACGCAGGCTGCGGCACGGGAGAATATTCCTGCTGGTTCGCATCTCAAGGTGCGCGCGTGACTGGCATCGACCTCTCGGTTCGTTCCTTGGAAGAGGCACATGCGTATGCGAATGCCACTGGCCTGCAGGGGGTCAACTTCGAGCCGCGTTCCGTCTTAAAAACCGGATTCCCAGATGCTTGTTTCGACTTCGTCTATTGTACTGGAGTCCTGCACCACACACCGGATCCCTTTGGAGGCTTGGCAGAGCTCTTCCGGGTGCTCCGGCCAGGTGGAAAGATCCTTGTGAGTTTCTACAACGCTATCGGGATGCTGCCCCGCGAGCTGCGCAGACGGATAGCCAAATCGCTCGGCGGGGAAGATCTCGACCAGCGAGTTCGGTGGGGTACCCGGCTATTTCCCTTTACGGCCAGACGGCTTCAAGAGGGGGAACGCAACGATCCCGACTCTGCGCTCTATGATTATTTCGCAGTGCCTCATGAGAGCCTGCACACCGTGGGAGAGGTCTTGAGCTGGTTTGATGCTCTCGGTCTGGAATACCTGGGGAGCTTCCCGCCCACACTGCTGAGTAACTATCCCTCCATGTTTGCCCAGGAGACTTACCGGTCGGTCGAGGCTGAGTTTCAGAGGCCACTGGGATACGGATTGGGAAAGCTGAGCCTTTCCCGAGAAATGAATCCTGGACGCCCTGGCGGATTCTCCCAGTCGCTCGTACAGCTGGCGTGGCTGCTCCTTGGCATTGGCATCTTCTCGATTGGCGGGCAGAAGCAGGCGGACCTTGGCTCCAAAACCCTTGCAGATGGCTGAGGATTCTGCGTCAAGAATATCGCCTCCTGGGAGGGGCTTTTGCCGGCTTGGCGACCGAGTGGAAGGGCTGGTTTGACACCGCGATTGGTATTGAACTCCAGGCTTCGTCCCGTCCTCCGCTGGCTCCTGAGTGCCCTCCTCATCCTTGCACTCCTGCGCTGGGTCGACTTGAGCGCCTTGGGGCCAGCATTGTCGGAGGGGCGTTATGAGCTCCTCGGCTTGGCTTTGATCCTGCAATTTGGCAATCGGATCACGGCGGCCTATCGCTGGAAGTGGATTTTGGAGCCCTACGAGGCCAGTGTTCGCATAGCCACACTGATCCGCATCAGCTTTATCAGCTCCTTCTTTGCCAATTTTCTCCCTTCGAGCCTCTCGGCCGATGCAATAAGGGGCTATTTCCTCCGCAGAGATCAGATTCAGATCGCGGCGGTTGTCTCCTCTGTCGTTCTCGACCGAGTGGTCGGCTTTGCCGCCTTGGTCCTCCTGGCCGTAGGGGCGGGCGTGATTGCCCTTTGGCAGGGAATCCTGGAAAGCGGAGTCTTCGCAGCCGTGCTGATAAGCCTTGGGTCATTGCTGCTCGTCGTCCTCGCGCTCGTGAGTCCCGGGTTCCTGGCCATGGGCGCGCGTCTTCAGGCTTCCCCGGTGTACCTACTGCGTGAGGCCGGGAATGCCGTTGCAGCAATTCACCAGTATCCGTGGACCGGAGGGAGACTCCTCAAGGTGATGGTCCTGGCCGCCTTCGTGACCGCCTATGGAATAGTTACCTCCTACGTTTTCTTTCTTTCCCTGCACGACCCCTTGCCCATAGGTTACTTCTTCTTGATCATGCCCGTCGTCATCCTGCTGACATCTTTGCCGATTAGTGTAGGTGGCCTGGGGGTTCAGGAGGGCGCGCTGGTCATTATGCTGGGCGCTCTTGGTGTAGAGGCGGGGCATGCCCTTTTGTTTGGGCTTGTCCTGCGGGCCGCCAGCGTTGTCGCCAGCCTGCCTGGCGGACTCTTCTACGCTTTTGACAGATCTCAACCTCTGGTTGGCAAGGGATCGAAGTCAAGTGAGCCTGGGCCTGCATCTCCACCGGGCAGTGGTGTGCTATGAAGATCTGCATTGATGCCAGGAACCCGAGCTTTGGGGGAACCTATACCTATGTGGTTTCCCTCCTGGAAACGATGTTCCAGATGGCGCCGGAGGATGAGTACCTCGTGCTCTATGATGAGGTTCACGGTTCACTGGGACTCAGGGGAGTGGAGGAGCGCATCATCGCTGGACACAAGCCGGTCCAGATCCTTCTCTGGAACCAGACCAGCCTGGCTCCACTTCTGGAAAGTGAACAGGTTGATATTTATCATAGCCTGAAGCAACTCTCGGCGCCCAGAACCAGAGCCCACACGGTGTATACGTTCCATTCCACCTCTCAGTTCGTTTGTCCGAAACTATGGAAGAAGTATGAGATCCTGTATTGGCGCTGGGCGGCGCGCGCATGTGCGCGAAAGGCCAGCGCCATTGTGGCCGTCTCCCAGGCGGACAAGGCAAATATCGTCCGTTTCACTCAGGCATCCGAGGAAGGAATCTACGTCATCAATCTAGCTGGGCAGATGCGATTCCATCCGGTTTCCGACAGGACCGCAGTTGAGGAGGTGCAGGCACGCTTCAGTCTGCCGGAGAGATTCGTCCTGTTCGTGGGGAATCTGACTCCTTTCAAGAATGTTGCCAACCTCGTCCGGGCATTCCATAAGGGCGTGGTCCAGAACCAGCTGCCACACGATTTGGTGCTTGCCGGCGAACCCAGGCAAGGATCAGATGAGATTTTCGCACTAATCGAGTCCCTCGGAATCTCGGATCGAGTTCATTCGCTTGGCTTCATTCATGAGGAGCTTCCGGTCCTGTACAGCTTGGCGGACCTGTTTGTGTTTCCTTCCTTGTATGAGGCCTTCTGTCTTCCGCCCCTGGAGGCGATGAGGTGCGGCACTGCGGTAGTTACTTCAGACGTTGGAGGAGTACCCGAAGTCGTGGGCGAAGCTGCGGTTAAGGTGGATCCACTCTCCGTGCATGCGATAGCAGACGCCATGATCCGGGTGCTATCCGATGATGGTCTGCGCAAGGGCTTGATCGCCAAGGGTTTCGAGCGCGCAGCCATGTTCAGCTGGGAAAAGACTGCCCGTGAGACGCTCTCACTCTATGAACGAATCGCAGCGTCCTCCCTGCGGAAGGCTGCCTGAGGTAAAGACTCGGTGCTTCAGGTCTTGCGCACGAGTTGGGAGAAGAACCTCCCCCAGTATCGGGCCCTTGCGCTGCTCAGGTTTCCGGATTTCGTCTACCGCAGCCGAATCAACGACATCGGCAATCAGATGCCGATCTTCGTCTTTCATTCGCTCGACCCCGCCAGGTTTGAGGCTCAACTGCAGTACCTTACTGAGAATGGGTACAGGAGTCTCGGCGCAGATGAATGTGTTGCGGTGGTGGCTGGCAGAAAGCCCCTATCCGAACGGACAGTAGTCCTGACTTTCGAAGATGGCTTGAGGTCGCTTTGGTCGGTCATCCCTTGCTCCGGAAGTTTGGCCATGTTGCTGTGGCTTTTGTGGTGGCGAGGCTTGTCCCCGATGGAGAGCCCGGGCCGACGCTCGAGGATGTTTGGTCTGGCAGAGCGCCGAGTCAAGCGTTAGGGCAGGAGATCGGGGAGAGCGTCCATTGGCGACATGGACTGAACTCCGGGAGATGGCGGAAGCCGGGACTGCGGATGTCCAATCCCACTCCTGGAACCATGACAGGGTGTTCGTTGCCTCCAAGATCATTGATTATCTGAACCCGAGCTTCAACTACTGTTTCTTTGGAAGGATCCATTTGCCTGTCTTTCTGGAGACCGGGGTTGAGAACTACTCTCGGACGGGTGACCTGGGCACGCCCATTTATGAGTACTTGCCAAGGTTGGCTGCGCCACGCTGGTTCCTTGATGACGAATCCCTGCGCGCAGTGTGCGCCAGGCATGTTCAGGCGAACGGCGGCGAGGCTTTCTTCCAAAGAAGGGGTTGGAGGCGTCGCTTAGCCCGCTACGTCGCAGAATTCCGCAGGTCCCATCGACTGGAAGAGCGCTACGCCTCCGAAGCTGAGTTGGAGCGCTCGATGAAGTACGACCTCCAAATGGCGCGAGATGTCATCGAGCAAGCGGGTTACGGTGAGCATTTTCTTCACCGGACGGGCCACAACATCGCCTGGCGGGCGCCGGTCCCGATGCCGGGCAAGGGCTCGCCCGTCCTCTGGGGGGGACGGATCTTCCTGAC
>CAYGCA010000056.1:17331-19505 GCA_964348265.1 uncultured Anaerolineaceae bacterium
ATCGAGCATCAGCTATCTGTCCAGGTGCGACATCTGTCCTTTCCCTGGTTCCATGGGAACGATCGATCCGTCGAAATCTCGCGCCAAGTCGGCTACGTGTCAAACTTCTGGGGAGACTTACCAGGGCGCCGCACCAATTGCCCAGGCGATGATCCCTTCCGGATAGTGCGAGTGCCAGACGAGTTCATCTTTCGGCTGCCGGGGAAGGGATGCAGGTCCCTCGCAGCTATCCTGAAGAACAACTTCCTTACCTACTCGAGGCCGGTAGTCCGCCGGCTCCACCAAACCGTGAGTGACCTCTCGGATGCATGAGGATTCACCAAGAGACGGCGCAGCTCGATGGCCGGACCTCCAGGCGATGAGCGCCGAAGACCTCGAAGCTGCGAATGAAGCAGTCCGAAGCCTGCCACAAGCCGCTGGCGAGCCTACTCTGTGCGGACAAAGCCTGGCAGGCCGCCGGCTTCCTGCAGCTGCGGATCCGATGATCCTTGAGCTTCGTCTGACCGGGAGTTGAGGATTTGGAGGGCGTGGTTAAGGCCGCTGAGTGGATACAGCGCCGTTTCTTACCTGTCCAGTATGATGCAACCCGTCATCCGGCTGAGCTCTACTACGCTTCCATCTATCTTGAGCGTATCAATCGTCATCTCGCCGACGCCGATCGCCAGCCGCTCAAGATCCTGGATGTCGGATTCGGGACAGGGCGCCTGCTCATTCCGCTCGCCGTCTCGGGTCACCGGCTAGCGGCAATTGAGCACCATCGGGACAGTTTACGGTTCGCCCGGCAGAACGCTCGCGAATCCGGGGTAAACGTCGAATGGCGGGCTGGCGCTTTTGAAAAAGAGCTGGACCGAATCCCCCATGGATCATTCGACGCGGTCATGGCGATTGAGGTGCTGTATGTGAATCGGGAGCCCGCTGCAATACTCGGGCGACTCGCTCGGCGGCTGCGCTCGGGAGGTCTCTCATTCGTTTCTCATCGAACTTGCTTTTACTACATCACCCAGTGTTTGGCTCAAGGGCGTTTCGAGGACGCGTTCCTGGTGACAACTCATCCGGAAGGACGGTTGGTCAAGGGGCATCATCGCATCTACTACAACTGGCAGTCGTGGGGTGAGCTGGAGGACATGTACGCCGCTGCAGGGCTGAAGATCTTATCGAAATATCCCATAGGTCCCCTCAGTGGCTTCGGGGCAGACCCGATGCGGGCGGTTGCCGACCCCGGGCAACTTTCGGGTAAGGAGCAAGATTGGCTGCGAAAGATCGAACTGCGCGCCGATCCCGAAATGCTGATGGCCTCTCGCTACGTATTTGTGGTGGCTCAAAAGTAGTCACCTCATCCGGGTGCCTCGGCTGCCGCGGGGAAACCTCCAACTATTCCGGGGAAGGGTTTGTCCCGCAAGACCATTCTGGATTGTACGGGACCGCCCCTTCAGGGTCGTCCGAGGTCGGGTGTCGGGTTTCGGGGGCGCTGGCCCGGCCTCTTCAGGAAGGAGTCAGGCGAGAACCGCGATTCGGTCCAAGACCTCAACTCCAACAGGACTATTGCACCATTGAAATCGGCCCCAGGTCTCCCTTAGGGTTAACCTTGGTCACCAAACCTAGCCGGAGGTCGAACCGTGGGGAAGCCTGGCATCCGGGTTGGCTCAGCCCTGAAGGCTGGACTGATCCTTGTGGCTGCAACTACCGCCTGCACGAGTCTCCAGCCGCGTGATTTCTTAAGGGCCGAGAATTCAAACTTGACCAGGGCCGTTACGCCGGACCCTGCCTTCCTGACCGCAACCCCTCTGCCCGCGATCAGACTTGGCGGCATCCAGAGCGCACCTGCTGTTGAGGCCGAGATGGAAGGATCCCAGGCAGCGGGCACCTCAGGTGCCCTATCGGATCTGCCGGCTGACGAGAGGCAGCCATTGACGGCCGAGCACTCAAGAGCCACTCAAATGAGCCAGGCGAATCCAGCCTTGCCTTGCTCACCTCCTACCGATTCGGAATCCTGGATCGGAACACCGCAGTCCGATGGCGGACCGTCGGGGGTTTACAGTCGCAAAGGCGCTCCCGATCCCAACAGCGTTGAGGTTGCGCAGGCGCCCACAGGCATGGCTCCCGCTACCCAAGCCCCCTCAGTGGCCGAACCTGAGACCACTGCCCCGGCGCTTATCCCGTCGGTTGCCACTGCA
>CAYGCA010000057.1:0-5991 GCA_964348265.1 uncultured Anaerolineaceae bacterium
AGGCCCCTGCTCTACCATTGAGCTAACGGCGCATTGGGCTGATTCTATCATGCCTACCGACACGCGGTTGGGTTCAGAGGAGGATCACGAAGAGCAAGCCAGACCCTGCTAACAGATGGGATACCGCTTCGGAAGGTCGAGATGCTTCCGCTACGCTCTGGCCTACAGTGGCCGGCCTCTGCCTCCTCGCAGGGAGGATGCTAGCTCTCAGACTTTTCTGCAGGGCCTTCTGCCTCTCAGATTAACACTTTGCATACACTTCTCTGGTGATCTTCTAATTGAGGTTTACTATCCTGTAAACGCTTAGAGTAATCCCAAATCTAATTCCATATCCTGCAAGCAGGTTATCGGAACCATGACAACGCTTATCCGCTATCAACCGTCTCGCGAGATGCGCCGGTTGCGGGGACTGATGGATCGCTTCTTCGAAGGCGACTTCTTGGATGCACCCACCTTCCACAGCCTGTACGAGGGCATTGCTCCGGTGGACGTCTTCCAAACGGCCGATGACGTGGTCGTAAAGGCGGTTTTACCCGGAGTCGGCCCGGAGGACTTGAGCATTTCGGTTACCGGAGACACGCTTACGATCCGAGGTGAGGTCAGCGAGTTCAAGAAGAGCGCTGAGAACGGTAAGAGCGACCGCGAATACCATGTTCACGAGCGACGCTACAGTCGGTTCTCCCGATCGCTTGTACTGCCGACGACGGTGAATTCAGACCAGGCTGAGGCCGAGATGGAGAACGGCATCCTGACCCTAACACTGCCCAAGGCGGAAGAGGTCAAGCCGAAAACAATCACTGTCAAGGCCAAGTAGCTGCAATTTCAGCGAACTCTCGAAGCGCCCGAGGCTCCAGCCTCGGGCGCTTTTCCTTTTCCGATCGTAAAGGTAGGAAATCAGTATAATCGTCACAATGACCACCCATATCTTCCTCTCACCCCATCTCGACGATGCGGTCTTTTCCTGCGGTGGTTTGATGGCCCGCCAGGCCCGACGCCATGAAACAGTGATGGTGGTGACGATCTGCGCCGGTGACCCGCCGCCCGAGCCTCTGTCGGATTTCGCCCAGCAGGTTCAGCTGCGCTGGGCTGCCGGAAGTGCCCCCCTAGCTGCTCGCCGCGAGGAGGATATTGCAGCCTGCGAGTTACTGGGCGCATCCGTCGTTCATTTAGACTTTGAAGACGCCATCTACCGGACCAACCGAGAGGCTGAGCCATTGTATGCTTCCGAGGCGGACATCTTTGGTCCCCTGCGGGCCTCTGAGAGCGCGCTTGTCCGCGATGTGGCCGAAGCCCTAGCTATGGTGTGTGCTCGAGGCGAAAAGCTGTACTGCCCCCTGGGGATTGGTGGCCATGTCGATCATCGCTTAGCGCGCAGAGCTGTCGAGCAATTGGGGCGGCGACTGTTCTATTACTTCGACTTCCCTTATGCAGCCCGAGGCGGCAAAGTACCGCTGAATTTGCCGATTCCGAGTGGTGTCGAATGGGTCCTGCCATTGTTGGAGGAAGAACTGGAACTGTGGCGGCTGGCCGCCACGGCGTATGCCTCCCAAATCTCCACCTTCTGGCCTGATGCTGACACGCTCGAGAACGAGCTTCACCGATACCATAACGGGCGCCGCGGGCTTATCCTGGTTGCGCCAGGCTGAATCCTGAAGAAGCGATCCTCACTTTCCCTAAATCAATCTGAGCGCTATCCGTGGAAGGTTGGCACCGGTCTCTTACCTGGCCCAAAAGCCGGCAAACCGGGTGGATTACCTGAATCTTGCGTTTCCCCACTAAGAATCCGTTGAGAGCGATATGGGATAGTATGTCTAGGGGGAAAGGTCAGCCGGAGGGAGGCCCTTTGTAGGGTGTAGGGTCTCCTTCTCTCTTTTCCTTGGAAGTCTGCCTCCAGTTAGCTGTGAAGTCCGCTTTGCAGGGGTCGAACGTGGGGCTCTGGACAGCAGGCGAAAGATATGCTATCATCTTGCCGCTTATAAGACCCGAGCCTGAGAGGCTGAGAGGCTGCTCTCAGTTCTTTTTTGTCTGTGGGCAGCTTCGGTAAACGCCGCTGATGATGCCAACTAGTGGGATGGACCATGTCGAACCAAGAAGTTTACCTGACATCGAAGGGCCTTAGAAAGCTTGAGGACGAGCTTAAACACCTGCGCAAGGTTAAGCGAATAGAGGTCGCCCAACGTCTGCATGATGCTATGGAAGGGGGCGAACTCATTGAGAACGCAGAGTATGAGGCGGCCAAGAATGAACAAGCCTTCGTGGAAGGGCGCATACTTGAGCTTGAGGATTTGCTGGCCCGGGCCAAAGTGATTCGTCGGCGAAAATCGGGCAACGTGGTCCGCATTGGAAGCAAAGTCGTGGTCAAGGAAAATGGCCGACGCAGCAAGCAAGAGGCCTATCGCATCGTCGGGGCAGCGGAAGCCAACCCAAAAGAAGGACTTATTTCGAATGAATCCCCCCTGGGCCGAGCTCTGCTGGAACGATCGGTGGGCGACGAAGTCGAAGTCGAGGCGCCTTCAGGTACCCTCAAGTTCAAGATTGTCAAGATACAGTAGATCCCTGAGCACCGTGTCAGCGCCCTGCGCCCCTCTCGCTTGCGCAGGGCGTTTTTCGTGTAGACTAATCGGTGTCAGTGACCCCGGTGGGTGCTTTGGTCCGACCTTGGGCAGGAGAAGGGCTAGCTGGAATGGGACGCCATGACCAAGTGGAGTGAATTGGAAAGCGTGCGACTGCGGAAACTGGAGCAAATGAGAGCCGAGGGGTTTGAGCCATATCCTCGCCGAGCTCAACGCACGCATACGACAGTGGCGGCGATTGAGGCCTTTGAGGCGGCACCCGAAACTCAAGCCCCTGAAGCGACCGTTGTCGGTCGCCTGCGGTCCATACGCGACATGGGGATGACTAGTTTCGCCCATATCGAGGATGGGGCAGGTCGCCTCCAGCTCTACCTGCGCGTCAATGAGCTTGGCCAGGAGCGCATTGGGTTCTTCAAGAACTACTTCGATCTAGGTGACTTCATTCAGGCTCGCGGTACGCTTTTCCGCACCAAGACTGGCGAGGTAACCTTGCGGGTTTCGGACTTTGAGATGCTTGCCAAAGCAGTCACACCCCTACCGTCTCCCAAGGTAGAAGAGGTGGATGGAGAAGAGGTGGTTCACGACGCCTTTCGAGATCCGGAAGCTCGCTACCGGCAGCGGTATGTCGACCTGGCCGTTAACCCGCATGTGCGCCACGTCTTCCGCAAGCGGACGCAGACCATTCGTGCGTTGCAGCGCTTCCTGGATGAGCGGGGCTTCATCGAAGTCGAGACGCCGATCCTTCAGCCACTGTACGGAGGTGCAGCTGCCCGTCCCTTCATCACGCATCATAACCAGCTTCACCAAGACCTATATCTTCGCATTTCCTTCGAGCTCTATCTAAAACGACTGCTCGTCGGCGGGTTTGAGCGAGTCTACGAGATCGGACGGGATTTCCGCAACGAGGGCGTGGATCGAAAGCACAATCCTGAGTTCACCCAGCTCGAGTTCTACATGGCATACGTCGATTATGAGGCGGTCATGGAACTGACCGAGCAAATGGTGGCCTACGCTGCGGAAGAGGTCACCGGATCGACGCGCATTGAATTTGAGGGTCACTCGATCGATTTGGCCCCCATGTGGCGGCGGATTCCATTGAAAGAGGCATTGTTTGAGATGGCTGGGGTTGACGTTGAGCAACACCCCACGGCGGAATCGCTGCGGCGATGGATGGAGCAGAAGGGGCACGAACCGGGCACAGGTCATACGCGAGGCAAGTTGATTGAATTGATCCTCTCGACCCATATTGTGCCCAACCTGATCCAGCCGACCTTCCTCTATGACTATCCGCGTGACATTTCGCCGCTGGCGAAGGCCCTGCCCGGCAACCCAGAGGTAGTGGAGCGCTTCGAGGGTTTTGTGGGCGGGATGGAGCTGTGCAACGCGTTCACGGAGCTGAACGATCCTCTAGACCAGGAGCAGCGCTTCAGGGAGATGGGCCGGGACTACGCCGTGGACGACGAAGAGCGGCACCCGATGGATGAAGACTATCTACGGGCCATGCGCTACGGGATGCCCCCTAATGGAGGTTTTGGGATGGGCGTCGATCGGCTGGCGATGCTGCTCACCGGTCAACCAAGTATCCGCGAAGTGATCCTGTTTCCACATTTGAGGTCGAGTGAACGGGATTAGACGCGGCTGTGGGAAGAGAGATCCTTCGTCGCCTGGCTCCTCGGAATGACTGGGGGCCTTGGTGGCTGACTTGGTGAAGCGGTCAGCCCGGGCCTCCTGCGCTGCAGAAAACCTGATCGTGATTCCCGTTCCGCCTCAGCCGCCGGTCGAAGTTGTCGGGGGCTGCCAGCCCAGCATCCGACGCCAGGTGGCATATCGTGAATAGAGATGGACAAGGGGAGAGGATTGCCTGGCTTGGATACTGGCTTGGGAAAGCGCCTGTCGAAGGCCTTGAGCGTCGTCGAAGGGTGGGAGGCGCATGACAGTCCGGCCGATTTCGAAGTAGGCATGCGCATCGGATCCGGCGGTTGCCAGGAGAGCTCTCTCCTCTACCAGCTTTCTGGCCTGGTTGTTTGGCCGCGGAGTCAAGGTGCGCGAATTAAACACCTCCAAGGCGTCGATGCTTGGCAGAATCGCTTCCAGGTCGGTCAGGGTCCACGTACCGCCGCGAGTGGTGTCGAAGGGATGGGAGACGCTTATTAGAGCTCCTTGTCGGCGAAGAAGCTCAATGGTTGCTTCTGGCGTCAGACCGCGAGGCACCTCCTCGTTTACGAAATAGGCCAGCAGCTCGCCCTTGGTCGTCTTTATCTCTTCCCCGACAATGACACGCTCTGGATCGAGGGCTTTGGCCTCGAGTGCACCCTCGATGGTGTTGTGATCCGTAATGGCCAGTCGGTGGATTCCCCTCTGCCTTGCAACCTCCAGTATGCGTTGCGGAATCATCAGGCTATCCCTAGAGTGATGTGTGTGGCAGTGCAGTTCAGCCATGATGAGAGTCATTTCCTAGACCTCGCCAGATTGGACCTTCCCCTGGGCGCCGGCTTGCTCGCGGGAGAGACTTCCACCATGACCAGATCCGGCGAAGGTGGCCGAAGAAAGACACGGGTTACTGCGCCAAGCACAAGGGTGCGGCTTCCTGCAGCTGGAGTCCCGCTGATCCCGGTTAGCCAGATCCCCTCCAACGCCTCACCCGATTTGCCAGGCATGTTATCCGGCGGGGGACCTAGGGCGAGGAGGTGGGCCTTCTCTTTCAAGGACTGTCCTCGAGGTCCGATGGGTCCAAACAAAGGTGCCAGACCGCAAAGTGCAGGATGCTGCGGATGAATTCGCCACCTGTCCATCTATCCGATCTTGTCTCCAGTCCGGATCATTGTAATTTACTCCAATGCTGGGCAGAAGACAGGACTCGATCCGTCTACCTTTTGCCTCTAATCATGCAGCCCGCCTGGCGGACCGGCCGTGCTACAATGTTCCTATGTATGGGCCGACAGATAGGAGCGGCAGCGCAGAGTCCAATGGGATCCGGGCGGCTTTTCGTCGCCATCAGCTAGTGCACATCTATCTGCCTCTGATACTCAGTCTTGTTGTGGTGGCTGGCTTGACGGTAGCGTTGTGGCGCTCCGGAATTGGAACTGCAAGCGCCTGGGCGGACGGTGCCCTTATCGTGCTGCTGGTGGTTAGCTTGCTTGGCGGTTTCATCGCTCTGGCGGTTCTAGCTGGGCTCGCATTCGCGATAGGACGGTTGATAGATCGCATTCCTGAGCCCGCTTGGAGATTGAATAGATTGGTGGTCCGGATCGAATCCGGCTCCGCTCGGGCGATGGATTACACCGTTAGACCGTTCTTATTGATCCAATCGACTTGGGCTGCCATCGGTCGAGCCCGGCGTGTTTTGGGGTCGATTATCGAACCGAAATCAGCTCGGGAACCAATGGAGTCGGCCAGGGTGGAAAGTGTCAAGCGGCGG
>CAYGCA010000057.1:6001-8040 GCA_964348265.1 uncultured Anaerolineaceae bacterium
CTCTTGTTCGGAGGCATCATAGGTGCGTTGATGGGGGTGGGGATCGCCTACCTCCTCGTGCAGCGCGCTGAAGAGCAGGGTGGAGAAGTCCGTCTGAGCCCCGGTGAATCTGTTCGCCTGGGCCTAAGCCTGTTGGGCCTTCTGCGGCAGGTCACGGATCTAGCGCAACCGGCAGACTAGGTCCTGTTGTGGTCAGTCTCTCGAACCCGGCAGGGAGTAGCCTCGCCATTTTTTTTCGCGCGGTGAGGGGCTAGCGATCAACACCTCTAGATGGAAACAACTTCCTTATCCTATGCCACGGTTCCATTGAGCTTCAGCGGAAGTGTGGAATTACCTGCTGGCCCATAAGTTGGATCGCCTCTTCCGCATCAGGCCCCAGCGGTCCGCCCAGATTAACCTGCGTGATGCCCTCTTGCGCCAAGAACTCGAGACGCTCAATCACGTCCCCGGGGGTGCCAACAATTGCAAGGCGAAGCATGGCATCAGTTACGCTAGCCGCCGCGCCTTGGTGGTCTCCCTGCGAAAGAAGCTGCCTTATCGGGTCGAAGTCTGCAGGGTGCAGACCGATCTTGGCCAATAACTGGGCCTCGAGATAAGGACCGAAGTAAGCAATAATCGGCCTTAGCACCCCTACAGCCTGTTGACGCTCCCCCGAGAGGGAAAGCCAAGCGCATCCCGCAATATCGAGTTTGGCTGGGTCACGACCTGCCTGGTGGGCCCCGGCGATTATGGTACCCACGATGGAGGCCGCGGATTCGGGTGGAGTGATCATTGGCAAGCTGCCGTCACCTATGGCGCCACTCAATCTCAGGAATTCTGATCCGAAGGCGGCAATGTAGATGGGTATTCGGGGTCGCGAAGCTGGGAATCGCAAATAGGCATGTTCAGTCCATCTAAACTCGGTTCCCTGATACTCTGCCACCTCACCTCTCAGAAGAATCCGGATGATTTCGATCGTTTCCCGGGTTCGGGCGATATAGTTGCTGGTGTCGTAGCCTATCCACTGGACCATTCTCTGCGTGTGCATTCCAACGCCGATCGTAGCCCGTCCGCCAGACAGCAAATCAAGTGTGGCTAGGAATGTGGCGATCTCTGACGGGTCGATTGTGTACGGATTGGTTGCGAGGCTACCGATCTGGATTCGGGCGGTATGCTCGGCGGAAGCAGCTGCAAGGGCCCAGGTGTTGAGCATGAATGGATCGTGGGGGAACCAAACCTGATCGAAGCCGGCTTCCTCTGCCAAGCTGGCTAGCTCGATCAGTCTGCGAGGAGAGCCGAGGTGTTGCAGCAATCGAAGGCCGAAGCGCATGAGCCGCCTCGCGTAGCAGTAGGTCAAGGAGAAAGATTATCAGCCTGGAAGTTGGCCATTGCAAGCGGAAGCTGCGGCGTGGGATAATGACCGCCGAAGTCATGAGAGATCTTTCGCCACTGTACCTGAGGTTCACGAACTTGCTAGTGTGTCTCTTCCTGGCAGCGTGTGGTTCGGCTACCGGTAGCTCGGAGGCGCGGCGGGCGGGGCAGGTTGAGAATCCGGATAGCGCATCAGTGACCCCAACCTCATTCCAACCGATTGAGCCCACCCCTTCTCCCGAGGTAATCACTGTTTGGATTTCACCCGCTTTGCCCGAAGCTCTCCAGCAGGCAGCCCATGCTTTGGAAAGCGCCGGTGGACGCACCGTTGTAAGAGTCGCTGAGCCATCAGTTGCGATGGTGCGGGTCGAAGCCGGGGCCGAAACACCTTTGACGACTTGGGTCTATGTCCTGGTGACCCCGTTCCCAAGTCTCGAGGATAGCCTCAGCATGCCGGAGCTGAGGTCGCTTTGGGATGGCAGTTCTGGAACCCCGGACCCAATCTATGCCTCGCCTGCCACGACGCAAATACTGGCGCCCATCCTGGGGGATCCGCAGGGGATCTCAAGGAGGGCTGAAGCGAGGCTGCTAGAGGCGGCCTGGGGGACTCGGCCGGCACGAGCGCTGGTACCCTTTGAGTCGCTAGAGCCGCGCTGGAAGGTGCTGTCCCTTGAGGATGCTTCCCCACT
>CAYGCA010000057.1:8050-18892 GCA_964348265.1 uncultured Anaerolineaceae bacterium
ACATCACGAGCTATCCTCTGGCCATCCGCTTCGGACTAAGCGGCGATTCGGCATCCGTGACCGTCCTTAAGGAAGCCCTTGATTGGCCCGCATCAAACTGGGATCCAGGGCGGCTTTCGGTCGTAGTTCTGACAGGGGTGACCGCGTTGACCCGCGCCACAGCCTGGATGATGGAACTTCGCGGTGTCGATTCGCCAGCAGCACTGATAGGGGAGTGGCTGCATACAGCCGATATCACACACGTCAGCAACGAAGTGTCTTTCTCCGAAACTTGTCCGCCGCCCGACCCGTCACCTGCCAATGTGCGCTTCTGCAGCCAACCAGATCATATCGCCCTGCTGGAAACCATTGGCGTGGATGTCGTGGAGCTAACTGGGAATCATGTAATGGATTGGGGTGCAAACGCGTTCCGCTTTTCTGTGGCGCTATATGAGGCGAGGGACTGGCCCTATTTTGGGGGTGGGTTGAACCGGGAGGACGCTCTGCAGCCAGTACTGCTAGATCACAACGGCCATCGGTTTGCATTTCTGGGATGCAATGCTGCCGGGCCGCTCTATGCCTGGGCGACCGCTACCTCGCCAGGGGCAGCTCCCTGCGATACGGAGCGCTTGTATGCAGAACTTACGCGCCTGCGGAGCGAGGGTTACCTCCCAATCTTCACCTATCAATGGGCGGAATCATATCGGTCGTGGCCGCTGCCCCCGCAGGTCGATGCTTTTCGCTCTGCCATCGACGCCGGAGCGATTATCGTGAGCGGAAGCCAGGCCCATCAAGCGCAGGGTTTTGAGTTTTACAATGGGGGCTTCATCCATTATGGGCCAGGCAACCTGTTCTTCGACCAGATGTGGTCCCAGGAAACGCGCCGGGAGTTCATTGACCGCCATATTTTCTACGATGGAAGGCACATCAGCACGGAGCTACTGACCGCGATGCTTGAGGATTGGTCGCAACCGAGGCCAATGACGCCAGAGGAGCGATCCGAATTCCTTGCCACGATCTTCAGCGCAAGTGGCTGGTGAGATAGGTCAGGCGCCTTTGGCCGCTCCTGGGAGCCTCCCGGCAGGTTGCGAGAGGTAGTCTAAAACCTCGGCCGCCAACTTGCCGTCTGCGGGGCAAGCTGGCATCCAGGTGGAGTGTTTGGGCCCTTAGAACTCGAGGCCGGCGCGTTCTTTCAGGGCCGTTTCAAGCCTCCTCAGCGACCCCTCCGCCTGCCTCTCATGCTCTTCGAGCCGAGCGAGCCAGATCGCAGCGGCCTCTCGGTCGGAGGCGCTCTGAGCGTTCACCCTTACGTTTAGCGCCGCCGCTTGTATCGCCGCCCGAGCCATTGCACCTGCCGCACCAGCATCCGTGGCAGCGTTGACATTGCCAGTCTCTGCAACCTCGACCGCCAGGTTTAGAAGCTCGATACTCTCGCCGGCCACTTCCAATGGGACCTCCGCCGCGCCCCGCGTGGCCCGCTCAATTGCCTCCTCACGCACCGCTTTCTGTTGATCTGTAGATTTCGGCATGCGCAGCGCGTCCATTACCGCCTCAAAGGCCTCAGCGTCACGTGCCACAGCCTCCTCGAGCCAGGCGCGTTTCTCGTCCGCCGCCGCAGCGATAGCTTGCATGCGCTCCTCGACCTGGGCGTACTTCTCCTTGCCAATCGTCAGGCGCGCCACCATGGCCACAAGAGCAGCGCTTGTGGCCGCCATATGGGCCGCTGCGGAGCCGCCCCCTGGAGTAGGGGTTCCCTCCGCCAGCCTTTCAAGCAGGCGGCCTTCTGGTGGCTGACCTTGCTGCTGGGCAGCGAACAGGCGGGTTTCAAGGACTTGGTCGGAGTCAAACTGGTCGAGTTGCAGATACCACTGAACAGCGTCGAGGAGAGCCGCCTGCGGAGCCAGACCAACCAATTCGGAGTGATGGATAGCCACGCCATGCCGAGCGGATTCGCGGCGAATCATTTCGACCACGCGGGCAATCGGCGTGCGGGAATGGTCGGTGAGGTTCATCGATACCTGCGCCCGTCCTTCGACGAGCAGCCCCACCGACTTTACGAAACGCAAGCCACCGGATGAGTGCCGGATAGCCTTGGCAATCTTCTTGGCGATGGAGACGTCTTCGGTGGTCAGGTAGACGTTAAAGGCGATCAAGGGTGCACGAGCGCCGACCACAGTTGCCCCCGCGCTTCCCAGCTCACTGGGGCCATAATCGGGCTGCCGATCAGGATCCTGCTTGATGGCCTCCTTCAGGGCCTCGTATTCACCGCGCCGCACATCAGCCAAGTTGACGCGTTCCGGGCGAGTGGCGGCCGCTTCGTAGAGGTACACCGGAATCCCAAGCCCCTCACCCACACGCCTGCCAAGCTCCTGCGCCAATTTCACGCAATCCTCGAGGGTCACGCCGGAGATCGGAACGAATGGGACCACGTCGGTGGCGCCCAGCCGTGGGTGCTCGCCTTGGTGCTGCTCTATATCAATTAGCTCGGCAGCCTTGGCAACGCCGGCATAGGCCGCTTCAACAACAGGCTCCGGAGGGCCCACGAAGGTGATGACGCTGCGGTTGTGATCCTCATCGCTGTGGCTGTCCAGGACCCGGATTCTTTCTTCACTGGCGATCGCGTCAAGGATGGCCTGCACGACCTCCTTCCGACGACCTTCAGAGAAATTGGGAATGCATTCGACTATTGGCTGCATAGCAGGCACCTCTCGCACTTCGTCGCTCGCATCGCCTATCCGATGGTGATCCACATGATAACTCTCTCAAGACCTCCTGAGAGGACTGAATGTGCTCGGCAGCCGTGGCCGGCGGAGGAGAGGCAGAGATTTGATGGGACGCACTTCATGCCGGCTGGGCTCGCTACCCGGAGGGCTGCTGATGGGAGGTTTCAGGCTTACGGCCTAAGGGAATGGGTTTGGGTGGAGGGCCTTGTCTCAGGCGTTAGGCGGTGTGGGCGCTGGATAAATGCAGCCAGATACGGGTATGCGGCCGAACCTAGAGCAGATCGACCACTCCACTCACGGTTCAGGACAAGAGGGCGCCTGTGCCCTCCAATCAAGCCAGTGATCTTGGGCTGGTCGGATTGACCCTTTTTGGCTATGTGGTCGAGGCGCCTTTCAACGCTTTTGAGTTGGAGGAGCCGCCAGTCTATCCTGACGGAGATCGCCTGTTTCGTCCGCTGGAATCGCTTCATGGCCTACTTATCTGGAGCGACCTGGGCGGAACGGAGAGGCGATTGGCTGGCCCAATCGGGCCTTTCTCCATAGGTAGATCTGGCCTGACGTATACGGGGACTGGAAAGGCGAATCGCTCGCCTGGCTCAGGAGGGACTGGCAAGCGGGTTTGGAGGAAACTACGTCCTGCCCCGCTGTGCTTGGCTAGGCTTGAGATTGTGCCTGCAAGGCTTCGCGGTCTATGATCTTTATTTGTTTTCGCTGAATATCTACCCAGCCCTTGCTCTTGAATTCGTTAAGGGTCTGGGTTGTGGTTTCTCGATAGGTACCAAGCATTTCTGCAAGGTCCTGATGGGTGTACCCCTCGACAACCTCGGACTGGTTTCCATCACCGTGAGCGAGCTTCAGCAAGAGCGAGGCGAGCCGGGCCGGGATACTCTTAAAGGCCAAATCCTCGAGCTTGGCCTCGCTGTCTCGGAGACGGTCAGCCATCGCCTCCAGAAAGCGAAGTCCGACTTTCGGCTTGTCCTGGATCAGGCGCTCAACATCCATGCGGCTCATGACACACAACAGGCAATCCTCGACAGCTTCAGCGAAAGTATTATGCATACCTTGGCCGACCAGCGACATCTCGCCGAAGATCGAACCAGGTTCAAGTAATGCGACGACGAGCTTCTTGCCTTCGGGCGAAAGCCGATAGAGCTGGACCCGACCTTTCTTGAGCAAAAAGAGAACTTCTCCACGCTCTTCCGGACCGTAGAAGACGCGCCCTGCTTCGCAGGTGCTCATCGTGGTGGTCTGGTCGATCTCCGCCATCTCGCGCTCGGATAGATCCCGGAAGATATCAATCTTGGAGAGTGCATTCAGCTTGACGGTGTCCATGGCCCCAGCCTTTCTCAGCAGCATTTGGGAATCAGCCTTGGGAAGATTGTAACTCGGATTTCAGCTGGGCTAGTAGTGATTTTTCGTCGGGGTTTCCCAGCGAGATGGTTCTCCCGTTGAGAAGGTAGGTCGGTACGGCGAAGACGGACGGCGGGCATTCGACCTCCGGGCTGGTGATGTCAACGATCGAGACCTTGACGGCCGGGGCCCGCTCACGCACCATACGCGCCACGGCGTAGGCATGCTCGCAAGTCGTGCAGTCCGGCTCGACGTAGATCTCAAGTCTCGTCTCCATATGCCTTTTCTCCCGTCTCCTGCGCAGGAGAATATCATGCTCGCGGACTAACTGGGGTAAGTAGCGTTACAGCCGCGGTATTGGGCTCCACTATCCCTCATTCCTGAGCAAGCTCATAGGGCGAAGGGGCTGCTTGGTGAATGGGAATGCTGCTCGTGCAGGACGAAGGGAAGAGAGATGAACCATGGCGAGATATCGGGAGGGCGTGTCTACGGGCTACGGGGAGTCTGCTGGAACAGGCGATTCAGAGTAGGGCCGGGTTGGCATCAATACCGAGGAGGATTGTCAGTCTAAATCAAGCTCCCTTTTGGCCACAACGATGCGTTGAACCTCGCTGGTTCCTTCGCCGATTGTCATCAGGCGAGCGTCGCGATACATGCGTTCCACAGGATACTCGGAACTGTAGCCGTAACCCCCGAAGATCTGGATGGCGTTGCGGCAGACCTCTTCAGCCATTTCGGTGGCAAAGAGCTTTGCCATGGCCGCGGCCTTGGTGTAAGGCTGGCCATGCTCTTTGAGCCAGGCCGCTCTGTATACTAGGCACCGAGCTGCCTCGATCCGCGTCGCCGCGTCCGCAATCATGAATTGAATCGCTTGCCAGTGCGAGAGCGTCTTGCCAAAAGTCCGTCTCTCCTTGGCGTATCGGATGGATTCTTCATGTGCGGCTCTCGCCAGCCCGAGCGCGAGAGCGCCGATTCCGATGCGGCCACCGTCGAGCACCTCAAGAGCCTGATACAACCCCTGTCCGGGTTGGCCCAATACGTGGTTTGCGGGAACGCAGACATTTTCATAAGCAACGGCGTGAGTCGGGGAGGCGCGTACACCAAGTTTCTTCTCAGCAGGAAGGACGTGAAGCCCCTCTGCGTCAGAATCGACGACGATCAGACTCAATGCTCGTGAACCGGCGGATGGATCCCCATCCGTCCGGCAGAGCGTCACGATCCAGGGTGCCAAGCTGGCGTTTGTTATCCAGGCTTTGCTACCGTTGATGACCCATTGGTCGCCGTCCAACTGGGCCCGAGTGCGCACACCACTGGCCAGATCGGATCCAGCTCCCGGCTCGGTAAGGGCGAAGGATCCCAGGCCCATCTTTCCGGAAGCGAGGCCCGGTAGCCAGCGCTCCTTCTGTTCCTGGTTGCCAAAAAGCGAAATGGCAGCGCAGCAGAGTCCGTTGTGCGCTGCAACGGAGAGTGCCGTGCCGCCGCATGCCCAGCCAAGCTCCTCGATGCCAATGGCTCCGCCGATGGCATCAACTCCGGCCCCCCCAAATTCTTCGGACACATTCAGTCCCAAGAGGCCGAGAGGGCCCATCTTCTCAACCGCTTCGGCGTTGAACTCGGCTTTCGAATCCATCTCCGCAGCCCTTGGCTTCACCTCTTGAGCACAGAACTCATGGACGGCCTGTTGCCACATACTCTGTTCTTCAGAGAGCTTGAAATCCATCAGCTGCCTCGCATTACGTTCCGTTCAGAACCGTACGGGCTTCTGGCTTGCCGGGGTTCGCGCGCCTGCATGGAAGGGTCCTTGAGCCACATCCTCGCCTCTGTGATCGGACGCTCACGATCACTCGTTGGGCGCCGGAGTTGGGCTCCCAGGTCGGCTAGGCCGCCAACCGGGCTGGATGAGGCGGCAGCCGCCCGGACCAGGCGAGCGTTGGCAATATCCGTAGAGACCCAATCACCAGAAAGAACTGTGGATGAGTCCCCAAGCACCTGGCCGGCTCCCACGTCGCCCTCATTTGGGAAGGAGCGTTCAGGATTCATGATGAGCTGGCTTGGCGAGTTCTGCAAGGCTTAGGCACTTTAATACCCTCTGTACAGTCCAAACGGGCACTGCCTTCGGAGCCTTGAGGCAATTAGGCTTCTTGGCGACCCAGTTGGCGGGTCGTCAGTGGACATCCCGGGGCCTGCCGTATGTCGGGGTTCGGCTCTCGGCCATCCGCACCTAGCCCGCATCCGATACCTTGAGCACCAAGGCTGCCGCTGTGTCACCGGCGGCACAGCCGACAAACAGACCGAAGCCGCCTCCCAGCAGGGCCAGCTCCTCTATCAGCTCAATCACCGATCGCATCCCCGTTGGAGCCTGTGGGTGACCCCAAATGAGAGAGGATCCGTAGTTGTTCATTCTATCGAGCGGAATCCCGAGCCCAGTTGAGAGGCAGATATCCGTGACAGCAAATGGATTGTGGGTCTTGACAGCCGAAAGGTCCTGGACCTGAATGCCGGCCCAGGCTAGGGCTCGACGGCCTGCCGGGAGATTCGCCTGCGGCATGAAACCTCGTCGGGCCCGTCCTTGTGCGAAGGAAAGGAGGCGGATCTCTATGTTCGGTTCCAGGCTCATAGCCTCAGCGGCTTCTCGACCTGCCAGCACCATCCCGGCGTTTCCATCTGCGGGATGCGTCTGCCCGCCGTAGGTAACCGTGCCGTCGGGCAGCATAGGCCTTAGTTTCATCAGGCCTTCTTCCGTTGTAGGGAATACCCCCTCGTCGCTGGTCACATCCGCCATGACCTTCCTGCCGGTGGGGTTGACCCGGACGGGTGAGATCATGAATCTCTGGTGAAAGGCAGCGCCATCTGCCAAAGCGTCCTGATATTGCTGATGACGCATGAGGACTACTTCATGCTGCGCCTGCGTGCCAATGCTCTCCTCGCGAGCCACATTCTCTGCAGTTTCAATCATCGCATTGCTGGCCCATGGATCGCGATTGAAGTTGTCCCATACCCAATCTTCCACCTCTGGCTTGCCCCCTGGGTTGAGAGAGTTTGGGTATACAAGGTGGGGCCCGTTGGAGGTCCGGTCGGCGGTTATACACAGAATAGTCGGGGAACCACCGTCTTGAAACCCCGTTTCAATCTCATGGGCAGCGCTGCCAATCACACGCGCCGAGGTGGCGCAGGCTTGCGCGATCGTTGGCCCGGTGATTCCCTTGGCTCCAACCAACCCCGCCAACCAGGGAGCGCCGTAGAAAGAGCCAGAGGAAGGGACTGTCGTACCCAGGTAGAGCGCATCGATTTGCTCCAGGGGCAAGTGCCTCTCCTCCAGGGCCCGTCCGGTGATCTCGGCTGCGAAAGTGATCGGGTGCAAATCAGCGAAGCTGCCCTGCCATTTGCAGAAGGGGGTTGACCAATAGGCCCCGTATGGTATGTGAGCACGCTTGAACTGCATTCCCGGCCTCCTTGTCTACTGTTGCCCGGAGCCCAGCTTGGCTTTTGGCATAGGGACGGTTGCCCGAGGCGGCCCCCGGAGCACGGAGCGCCTTGCGGTCCCTCCTCTGCTGAATGGGGGGTCGGCCCACCAAATCGAATTGCAGGGGGTCAAATGATGCTTGGGCAATATCCTGCCGGGTGTATCCCTGACAAAGGGCTGCCTTGTCTCCCCGCTGTGCCCCCCAAGCACAGGCGTGCCCGAAGCAGTTCCTTCCAGGCATGGATCCTTCGGCTCAGAGGCCAACACTGAAACCTCCATCGACAAACAGGACCTGCCCGGTTATGTAGGACGCCTCGTCTGAGACCAAGAAAAGGTGGGCTGTAGCAATCTCGTCCGGTTCCGCTAGGCGGCCAAGGGGAATCTTCTCGAGCATTCCGGCCATGATCTTTTCGGGGATGCCGGATGTCATGCGTGTCTTTGTGGCGCCCGGGGCGATGCAGTTGACGTTTATGTTGAACCGAGCCCACTCCAGAGCCAGCGTGCGGGTCAAGCCGATGATCCCAGCTTTGGAGGCGGTGTAATTGGCTTGACCGATGTTTCCCCTGGCTGAGACTGAGGAAGTATTCACGATCCGTCCATACTGCTGGCTCATCATCGGCACGGCAGCAGCCTGCGCGCAGAGGAAACTTCCTTTCAGGTTCACTTCCATCACAGTGTCCCACAAGTCCTCGCCCATCAGCTGGACATCGCCGTCTTTGATCTTGACTGCCAGACTATCACGCAGGACGCCAGCATTATTGACGAGGATGTCGAGACGACCGTAGGCATCAAGGGCGGCCTGCACCATCTCTTGAACAGCCTTTCGGTCTGTTACACTCCCGACCACACTTATCGCTTCCCCGTCGGCGCTGGCCAGCTCCTCCACTGTTGTCTGTGCTGCGGGCGCGTCGACATCTGCTACAACGACGCAGGCGCCCTCAGCCGAGAAGCGGCGTGCGGTGGCCTTTCCGATTCCATTTCCCCCGCCAGTGATCAAGGCCACTTTCTCTTTGAGGCGCATCATCCTTGTCTCCTTGCTCTCAGATACTCCTTGTACCTGCCGGCGTCGGCCTGGTCGCTGAATTGAGTCTAGGTCGCTTCGCGCTGCATCATTAGGGTCCACTGCCCCTCCTGAACTGGTTGTCCATCCTGGTTCAGGACTTGGGTGTCGAAGATCACGATTCCCCGATCCTGCTTGGAGGTCGGCCTCTTTTCCGCGACGCTCAGCTCGAGGTTGACAGTGTCGCCCAGCTTCACAGCTCCCTTGTAGCGGATCACCTGTTCCAGCAAAGCCAAAGTGGTCCCTTCGAAGATCCCGGTCCAATTGGCCATGCCGGTCGCCATGGCTGCCACCAGCATTCCGTGAGCAATCCTTTCACCGAAGGGCCCACTGGCGGCGAAGACTTCGTCCGTGTGCAACGGGTTGTAGTCTCCTGAGAGGCCAGCGAAACCAATCACGTCGGCTTCGGTGACCGTTCGGGCAGGCGAGATGAAAGTGTCCCCCTCATTCAGTTGGTCGAAGGTAAGTCCCTGTCCCATCTGTCAGTTCCTCTCGGATGCGGCGTTCAAAGCCACCCCGCACCGCCCACAGAACTCGAATTCGGTTGGTAAGTCCGAGACGCCGCAAGAGGGGCAGGTCTTGGTGTAGGCTCCCCAGCGGAACTCACTCGACTCGCCCTGGGCTGCACGACGGCGCAGTTTCATGTAGTCGGGAGCGCGCTTTTCCACAAAAGCCTGCATGCCCTCCAGGGGCTCCCAGGAGGAATAATGGATCGACAGCCAGTCACGCGCATGGCCGATCGTCTGATGCCAGGCCAAGTCCTTCCAAAAATTGGTCTGCTGCTTGGTATACCGAAGACACTCCGGGAATTTCTCCAGGAGCTCCTTGCTGAGCCTGTCCACCGCCTCATCTAGCTTTGAAAGGTCGACGGCATAACCCTCCTCACCCTTCTGAGCCGCCTGGATTTGTTCCGCAGAGGCCTGGCTCACAAACTGACCGTCCTTCTTTACCGAGGGAACGACTTCATTGACCAGGCCCCACTCAAGCGCCTGATAGGGGTGGATGATTCGGTTGGTCATCAATATGTAGCGTGCCCTCCGATCGCCGACAACGATGGGCAGCCACTGGGTAGCCCCGCCTGCCGCTACGCTTCCTACGCTGGTGCCTACCTGCTTGATATAGGCATGCTCGGCTATGACCGAAAGATCACAAGCGAGGTGTGATTCGTTTCCGCCGCCGACGGCCATTCCGTTCAGGCGCGCAATCACTGGCTTGCCGGTATTCAGTATGCTCTCGATGTAGGACCCGAACAGTACCATGTACTTCCAATAGCGGCCTGGTCGTGTACTCGGCAGCGTATTCCTTGACGTCGCCCCCGGTGCAGAAGGCGCGATTCCCCGCACCCGTAAACACGATCACGGCCACCTTGTCGTCGAACGCAGATCGGCGGAAGGCGTGGGCAAGCTCAACGAGCGCATTCGTGCTGTAAGCGTTGTAGCTTTGGGGCCGGTTGATCGTGATCCGCGCTACCCAGTCCTTGACGTCATACAGGATCTCCTCATAATCGGGATCGGAACTCGCAAAGCGCGTCATGTCCATAGGGCACCTCCATGGTGGAGCGATCGGACCGGTTTGGCCAGCCGAACGCCTCAGTCGGCGGTCTCAATGAGCCTCGACCGCCCAGAGGCGAGCCGTTTGCCTGGAGGCTCGGACTGGCCAGGATTCAAGTTCATCGCCTCTCTGACGAATCCTTCCGAAGATTCCGTCAGGAGTTCACGATACTCGTGGAACATTTTGCTCGCGCTCGTACCCAGCCAACGCGAGGGCAAAAGCTGGGCTGGAAGATTGGGATCGCGTCTGGGAAACTGAGCGTAATCGAGGGTAAGCCAGAATCGCTGGCGGAAGCACTCTGAGGGCAGTGGGGGGACGCCCTTGGCAAAGTCCCTTCGGTGCTGCAAGAATGCTGGCTCATAAGAATTGATGAACTGCTTGTAGTTTCGATTGATCCCTGCCAAGTCCCAGCACTGGCGTACGATGTCTTTGCTGGCGGCAAAGTGGAGTTCCATGTCGGCAAAATAGACAGCGAAATCACTCGCTCCTAGATCTTCCAAGTCGGCCTCCACTTCCTTGAGCCGATTGTTGGGAGAGAGCCAGGCGCCAGGAGCCAGCCAGCCAAAGCCCAGCCAACCTAGACGTCTGCGGAGATCAGATCGCAGCCGGCGTTTACCTTCCGGTATCGAATAAATCACCATGTGCCAGCGACCATCCCACTGGGTGCGCCTGGGCTCGAATATGCGGAGCTCTGCCTCACGAACCACGTGCAAGCC
>CAYGCA010000058.1:0-4664 GCA_964348265.1 uncultured Anaerolineaceae bacterium
GCTCCTCCAGAACAACCGGGGCAAAGGGCCGGAAGGGTTCGCGGAATTTGATGCGGGCGTTGACGATGTCTTTCATCTCAGCCCCGCGCGGATCGGCCAGGATTGAACGGTTGCCGAGCGCTCTGGGCCCCCATTCAAAGCGATCCCTGAAGAGTGAGATCACCTTACCCGCTAGAAGATCATCGACCATCATCTCCGCCAACTGCTCGGGATCATCCACGCGTTCGAAGGAACGACCAGCCGCTTGGATGGCCTTTATCGCCTCATCAGCAGAAAAGGCCTCACCCCAGTAGGCGTGCTCCATGACGAACCTACGCGGCCGACCGAGCAGAACATGGTAAACGTACTGTGCGGCCCCAAGAGCTCCGCCCGAATCGCCGGCGGCCGGCTGGATGAATACTTCTTCGAAAGGCGTTTCACGTAGGATTCGTCCATTGGCGACCGAGTTCAGGGCCACGCCCCCAGCCATGCAAAGCCTCTTTAGCCCGGTGCGCTCATGAACATGATTGGCCATCTGGAGCAGGGTGTCCTCAGTTACACGTTGAATGCTTGCGGCGATATCAGCGTAGTGTTGGTTTCGTTGGGCAGTAACCTCGTCCCACTGGGGATGATCCTTCTTCGGGTGGGTAGTGGGCGTATAGAAATCTGACTCGTGAATTCTGGGCACCCCAAAGAGGTTGACAAAATTGCTGTTGAAGGTTCGCGAGGTCGAATGGTGGAAGGAGAAGTAGTCCATGTTCAGTCTGAATCCGCCATCCTGGCTCACGCTAATCAACTTGTAGACATCCTCCATTCGATTGGGCCGGCCGTAGGGCGCCATGCCCATCACCTTGTACTCACCGCTGTTCACGCGGAAGCCGAGGAAGGCCGTGAAAGCTGAGTACAGCAGTCCCAGTGAGTGGGGAAAACGCACCTCGCTGAAGAGATCGATTGCGTTTTCCGTCGGGGCAGGCCTGGCTGCCTGCACCGAATCCGGGATTCCGACGCCGGATTCTACTGCCCCCTCGTCCCAGACTGCCCGTCCCTCGCCCAGGGTAGCCGTAGTCCACTCGCCGACGCCGTCGACGGTCATGATGGCCGCCCGGTCGAAGGGCGAGCAGAAGAAGGCACTCGCGGCATGGCTCAGATGGTGCTCGACGAACAGAAGCTTCTCATCTGCAATATCCAGTTTTGTGAGAATCTGGCCCTTTATCCAGAGCTTCTCATTGAACCAGGCGATCATGGCCTCCCTGAAGACGCCCCACGACTGCGGAAAGGTCTGCAGGGTGGTCATCAGGATCCGTTCAAATTTCATCAAAGGCTTTTCGTAAAAGACGACATACTCGAGGTCCTGGCCCGTGATTCCTGCCTGGCGCAGACAGAAATCGACAGCATGATGGGGGAAGCCGAAGTCATGCTTCTTGCGCGAGAAGCGTTCTTCCTCGGCCGCCGCCACGAGCATGCCATCCTCCAGGAGAGCAGCCGCTGAGTCATGGTAGTAGCAAGAGATTCCCAGGATATACATCAGAAAAGCCTCCGAGCCCCGTCCATTTCAAGATCTGAAGTATGTCTTTCGAGCCAGCTTGGAGGTCCCTTGCCCTTCATGTCAAGACGATCTCCGAAGAGACGAACACCCAGGCCAAAGGGTAGGAAGATCGTGAAATAGAATAGGGTGAGGACGATTCGTGCAATGAAGTTGCCGATCGCCTCGCCTATTCGTTTCCAGACCTGCCAGGCCTTTCTAAGAACGCTCATAGTTACCTCCTGCAACGGCGTCAGTAAGACGTTTTGGCGCCAGTCATTCTCGAACGACGCGCAGCGTTCAGCTGCCGAACTGGATTGACCTGCCTCTTTGCACACCGGCACGTTTGCAAAGGGCCTATGGAGGGACGCTCTAATGCCTTACCAGATTGAACAGCGCGCCGGCTGCCAACTGGTGGCCTAGTTCGTTGGGATGCATCCATACATCCGCGAAGAGATGATTTTCAAAGCCTTCGCAGGCAACCTCTCCGGCCTCATCGCAAGCCTGGCGATAGACAGGCAACATGTTGACGTACTCAATACCGGCCCGGTCCGCTCGCGCCCGGCCCCGCCTCCTCAGGCGCCCCTAGGACCCGTTGGGGTACGTCGGGATGCGCCGAACTATTTACCTGGAACGCGGTAGGAAAGACCACCAAGACGAAAGGTATGCCTCGCGCCTGAGCCGCCTCATGCATCTCCAAGATAAGGGACCAAATCTCATCCCAGACCGGGCTGTCTGCTTCCAAAGGGTAGTAAGCGCTGGCATCTCGGGGCGGGTTCAGGACTGGTATGGCTTGCGGACCCCGTTGTCTGGCAAGCAAGAAACGGGCTTGAGTAGTAAGGAAGGGCCAAGTGTAGGTGTTATCCCGCAGCCAATGGATCAGGTTTCGGTTTTGCAAGACAGCCGGCCCGCGCCCGTAGATATCATTGACCACGGTTACGTCCAACAAGACCATATCTGGCTGGTAACTCAAGCCCTCCAGAAGGAGAAAGTTGCGCTCCGACTCGATCGTCCATCCTGGAGTGCCGGCGTTTATGACCTCGTAGCGCCGCCCATCAATGCGTGCATTAAGTAACCGCTCAAGCTGCCTGCCATAGGTGTCTTCTTGGCGCACCTCCCAGCCAAAGGCCACCGAGTCACCGACGTTCAGGATGCGGTAGGTACCCTCACTTTTCGGTATTCGAAACTCCGCTGTGCGGAATCCGAATGAGTTAATCTTGACATGGATGCCTTCCCAAAGATAGCTGACATGCGGTCGAAAGAGATAGTAGGGGCGATCAGGGCTTCCATGAACCTCCAAATCCAATCTTCGGGAGGCAACCAGCGTCCATCCCAGCGGGCCTTGGGCAGTGCTGCGTTCCCAAAAGTAGGCTACCAACTCAAGGCCACCCACAAGGACAAGGATTGAAATACTCGAAATCAGCAATCCGATTTGAATGCGGCGCTTCGTTAGCGGCGCTGATCCCAATGATTGGATTTTGGCGCTCGTCAAAGAGGCTTTGTCCGACTCTTGAGGGCCTTCGGGTCAATCCCTCGGTCAGAAGAGTTGCCTGGAGGGATTCCCGTGGCTTGGCAGTGCATGCCGTCCGAGAGCCGCGGGATGGAATACGCCAGTGCAACCTCTTCTAGGCCGCGACCACCCCCTCGCTGATGTACCAGTGAGTGATCTCCTTCAAGGTCTCCTCCAGCGTGCGCTGAGGAGACCAGCCGATGTATTCCCCCGCCTTCGTGATGTCCAGCACACGGCGGCGCATATCCTCAAATCCATGCTCATAGGACTGTTCGTAAGGGACAAACGATATCCCCGTTTTCGAAAAACCGTCGACTAAGCGCGTAATCAATGGTGGTGGGAAGGGCTGCAATGGTGAAAAGCCACAGGACAATCGCATCGACTAGCTCTCCCAATCAAGATCGCTAGTGAAGAATTCATAGAGCAGATCCCCAGCCTGCCTGTGTCCTACCTCATTCAGATGGAGGTCTCGTTCGTAATACAATGACTCTCCACCTGCCAGAACATGCTCTCTGAAGGGTCCAAGTAGATCAAGATAAGGGATCCCCTCTGCACCCAGAAACGCATCAATTTCGTCATTCGGTCTCTGACAATACCAACCAATTCCGTCCCGAGGCGGAATCAATTGGGGCGCAGCCGGAATGACGAGGACAGCTAGATTTGCGTTCGAAGCCTCCACGATGGTCCGCAGCTCACGAATCAAAGCTCTCGTGATCTCCCACGCCTCCTCCACCACAGGGGAGTATTCTTCGTCACAGATATCATCGCTCCTTCCCTGGTGCCTCTCATCCCCCTGGGCAAGTTGCCCACCTCGACCGGCGGCGAATAGATGTACGAATGGGCTCATCAGATCAGGTACTCCATATCGTAGTCGAAGAACCTGAGCGAGAAACCTGGGCAACTGAAAATGTCTCTTCAGAAAGGAGCCCATGCGCAAGGAGAGCGAATCATTTTCCGGCACTGGAAAATTGAAAAGCTGCAATTCGCCTTCTTGGTTAAGCTTGAAGTATGGTTTGTGGGAACTTCCCCCATGCCGGAGGTCCAGAACGTGGCTGTTGTTGTAAATATCATTGGCTAGGTAGATGCCAAGGATCACAAACTCAGGTTGATAGTTTCGCCCTTCCAGATCGTAAAAGACAAGTTCATTGTCAGTCCCGAAGGCGTTAACGGACGCATTGATGGCTTGCCACTCTCCGATGCTACTGCCATGATTCAGATTATTCTCAAAGACTTTCACAAATGTTGCTTCCAACGGCACTTGAAACCCCGCGGTCATTGAATCCCCTAGGAATAGGACACGTTTCACTTCCGGCCTTCCATGATAAGGGATTTCGTAGTCTCTAAGACCTTTGCTGTTAATCATGACATATACGGAACAATCCCCGTAGCATGATTCCCATCCACGGGCTGTTCCGCCAGCCAAATTGCGCATGAGGTTCCCAAAATCCACCTGAGCCCAAGCGGAATACGCGGGCAGCCACCTCTAGCAACAGGATCCCTAAGGCGATCCCGATCCCAACAAGCGCCAATTTTCTGAGGAATGATGATAACAGGGCGAGGAACACGGATGACCCTTAATGCGGACGAGGGCGTCGGATCTGTAGCATAAAGATGTTTTGATCGGAATTTCCGCAAGCGCTCGAGTATCGAATC
>CAYGCA010000058.1:4762-9878 GCA_964348265.1 uncultured Anaerolineaceae bacterium
TTGAGTGTTCGTTCAGATCCGACACGCAGATAGAGGCCAATCGCGGGCTAGGCCGCGACCACCCCCTCGCTGATGTACCAGTGAATGATCTCCTTCAAGGTCTCCTCCAGCGTGCGCTGAGGAGACCAGCCGATGTACTCCCCCACCTTAGTAATGTCCGGCACACGGCGGCGCATATCCTCAAATCCATGCTCATAGGCCTGTTCGTAAGGCACAAACAATATCCGCTCTTCAGCCTGGGCCCCCGCTGTCGGACCAGGATGCAGGGAGTCAACCAGTTTCAGGACCTCCTTGGCCAGCTCCAGAATGGTGATCTCGGAAGTGTTGCCAACGTTGAATATCTGTCCGTCCGCCTCCGAACACTCTGCCAGCCCGACGATCGCCTGCACGACGTCCCTCACATCTCCAAAACAACGGGTCTGCTGGCCATCGTCATAGACGGTCAGGGGTTCGCCCTTCAATGCCTGCTCGACAAATCGAGGCACAACCATTCCATAATGACCCGACTGCCGCGGACCAATCGTATTGAAGAGCCGGACAACAACCACAGGAAGGCCCTTTTGAGCATGGTAGGCAAGCCCCAGGAATTCATCGACTGCTTTGGATGTGGAGTAGCTCCAGCGAGCTTTTGTCGTCGGCCCTAGGATTCGATCGTCATCCTCTCGGAAAGGAATATGGCCATTCTTGCCATAGATTTCGGAGGATGAGGCGAGAACCACTTTGCGCCGATACCGATTGGCGACCCGCAACACCGAATGAGCACCCAGAACATTGGTCTCGATCGTGTTCACGGCATCGCGCACGATGAGCTCCACCCCTACAGCGGCAGCCAAGTGGATGATGATATCGCACTCGCTCACAAGGCGATCCATCACAACTTCATTCGTAATATCATCAAGGATGATCTGAAAGCGAACAAAAACGACGGCGTAGCTGAATCGGGAATGGTCCATCAGGTGAGAGATATTCTCAAGCCGCCCGGTGGAAAGATTGTCAATCACTGTGACCCGATAGTCCCTGGCCAGCATTGCTTCGGCTAGATGGCTGCCGATGAAGCCTGCGCCGCCCGTCACGAGAAAGTGCGGCGCGCCTCGATCGGACCTGAACCCAGGACCCGCGTATGTCATGAATAACTCCTTATCAACTAGTCATACGGTCGCTTGGCGGTCCGGCCTGCCGGTGCCGGCTATCCGCCCGGCCCGCTGCGCGCCACCAGAAGAATCCCCAAGCAGATCACCCCAATACCAATCCACCTCAGACTCGGAACCGTCTCAGAAAGGAAGAGTCGCGAGACGATCGTGATCAACACGAAATTGAGGGCAACAAACGGATAGGCATAGCTCAGATCGACGCGCGATAGGACGATGATCCAGGCAGAAGCACTGATCGCATAAAGAAAGAGCCCCAGGAGGACGAGCGGTGACCGAAGCACAAACTGGATCAACGCGAGGGCGCCTGAAGTCCCCAGGCTGGACGCGTCCGGATGCTCGACGCCCAGCTTGATCGTCGTCTGACCCGCAACGCTCGTAATCACTGAAAACCCGATCAGCCAGATGACAGGCAGTAGCTGTTCTCTCAAAAGAAGTCTCCTGAAGGATTTATTGGGCGGGCGCGCCTTCGGAAGTGCTCAGAAGCTCAATCATCCGGGAAGCGCGTTCGGCAAAGTCCTCCCGGCCCTGATTTCCCCACCACCAAACGTAGTTGCGAAGCTCATATCCGGCTTCAGGTAGCCCCGACAGGAGCCTCAAGGCTGACCCAAACTGTCCTGTCCAAACATAGCTGTAGGCCAAGACCTTCTGGATCCCTCGGTGACGCGGGTCGGCCCGGTAGGCCTGTTCAAGGTGGGTGATCGCGCCCCGGTAGTCGCGCCTCAGCATGCGGATGAGCCCCAGACGGTGGTGGGCCGTGCGATTTCCCGGATTGGATGCCAATGCCTGGTTGAACTGGCTCTCGGCCAGCTTCAGATCCCCCGCTTCTTGGCCGTCGTCCCACTCGCCGGTGGGAAACCCCGCTAATTCGATTCGAGCCATCTTGAGGGCGCCCATATTGGCGTACCAGCTTGCCCCCAGGAATCCGCGCAGTGCATAGAGGCAGGCGAGCCCAACTAGCAGCGCGCCCCCGATCGCCAGCCGCCTTATGGGTCGGCTCGAGCCAGCGGCGTTGGCCATGGATCGGCCGACGGCCCTCAGTTCGCTTCCACCTTCTGCCCCAGCCGGTCGAGCCAAGGCAGCAGCCATGCCCGGAGCCAAGAGCAGCAGCGGCAACCCAAAGCTCGAATAGACCGCATCATCCACCATGCCATGCCAGAGCATTGTCAGCAGGCTTGTGAGGCTGGCCCACCGGAGAGCGACCTCCGGTCTTGATGCAGCCCCGGCCTGATCCGGCCGTGCAAGGAGCCGCCAGACGCTGCCCAGTGCGATAGCCAAGAACGCCAGCAGGCCAATCGGACTCTGCTCGAAGGCCAGGTCAAGGATGAGGTTATGACTGTACCCAAAGTAGAAGACTGGAAGATCCCTCATGTAGCGGGCGTACATACCCGGGAAAGATGCCAGCCCCGCACCTGTGAAGGGGAAGTCTTCCAGCAGGCGCTTGGTCTCAAGCGCAAGCTCAAGGCGGCTGGGCGCCGATGCCGGCCCCGGAAGAGCGCCGACCATAGCGATCAATCCACCTGGAACCCCCTTCGCGACCCCCAGCACTGCGCCCAGGGCCAACACAAATGCCAAGGCGAAGATCAGAAATTGCCTGATTCGGGTCCTTCTGGCAGCGAGGCCGCTCAAGCTCCAGAGGATCAGGGTTCCCACACCGGCTCCGAGAGCCAAGACCGCGCCCCGTGAGCTTGTCAGGAGAAGGCCGACGAAGGACAGGAGCACTATTCCAAGCGCACCGTAGAAGAGGGATTTGTGGCCAGTCCCCCACCCATGGAGCGCCTGCGACCCAGCAAAAGGCACCAGCATCGCAATCAGGCCAGCCGCGATGTTAGGGTGAACGGCTGGCAGGGCCAGCCTGGGCCGAAGGGCCATCCACCTCAGTGCAAACCGATTCAACATGGCGGAGTCCGCCGGAAGGGCGCGCCAATCATGGCTGATGAGAAAGTAGACCGCTATGACCGCCCCCAGGAACCCCAAAAAGCCAGCCCACCTCCATAACGTGTCCAAGTTCCGCCCAGCCTGGAAGTAGTAGATGAGAGTCGCCCCCAGTATCAGGAGCAGCTTAAGGCTGGCAGCTCTTCGATCGTAGGCTACCCATTAGCCGATGACTGCTGTGATGAGAAAGACAGCTAGCGTCAGATCAAACGGGGTACGGCGAAGACGAATGCGCCGGTTCAACCTAGTGCCACCGTACTGTTGATCGACCCTCCAGACCTCGCGGTGAAGCTATTTGCCCGCCCGAGTATCCTGGCGGATTCCCCTCCTCCAGACAGGTTGTGCTCGTTTCTGGATGCTCCGCGAGCTCGCTCAAAGGCTCCCACTAAGAGGGAGCCGGCCATGCTCTGGTGGATGGGTCCTCAGGATGAAGTCGAGGTGAGCGGCGCACCGGTATCGGTGGAGGCCCAGCTCAGGTGCTGCATGCCAACGTCCAGCGCCGACCTCAAAGTGGATGGGTCCGAGAACAACATCTTCACGTAGGTCATGATCGGGCCAGGTCGGAAGGCCCACTCTCGGAAGGCTCGCCTCTGCCAATAGAGAAGCTGCTCGGCGGACAGCTGAGGGTAGTCCAAGACCGTGCCCTTGTCCATGTCGACCTGCTCCCATCGAGTCCCCGGTCGGAACCACTCATTCTCGACAACTTCGAAGAAGAAGGGTGTGCCCGGGTAGGGCGCAGCCACATGGAAGAGCGCTATGTCGAGCGGCAGTTCCTTGGAAAACTCGATGGTCTCCCGGATGGTTTGCTCCGTCTCGCCTGGAAGTCCGATGATGAAGTAGCCCCAATTCTTGATGCCGGCTTTCCGAGCCCAGCGGAGGCCGCGTCTAGCCTTCTCGGGGTAGGCTCCTTTTCGAGCGTGTTTCAGGATCTGTTCGTTTCCGCTCTCGATACCCCATGATATGAGCCAATTCCCAGCTTTGGCCATCAGCTGCAGCATCTCCTCGTCCACGTAGTCGACCCGGCTGTTGCAGGTCCACTTAATCCGCATGTCCTCCTTGATCATGAGCTCGCAGAGCTCCATGACTTGGTCCCGATTCACGGTGAACAGGTCGGCGTACATATGGATGTTGTTGATGCCCATCTCCTTGAGCAGTGCCATCTCCTCGACCAGCAGCTTCGGCGAGCGAAGCCGGACGCCGTACTGATAGCTAACGTGCTTGATGCAGTAGGTGCAGCCAGCCGGGCAGCCTCGACTTGTGACGATAAAAGTGAACGGTCCCTTAATGAGAGGCATTCGATACTCTTGCAGAGGCAGCAATTCGTGCATCGGCATGGGAAGATCGTCCAGGTCCTTGATGAAAGGACGCGGCATATTCATGACGATCTCTTCCGCGCGGCGCCAAACGATCCCCTTGATGCCGCGCATATCCAGCTCGCCCTCCTTGGTGAGAGACGGCTTATAATCTGGATCCTGATCGAGGAGGAGCTTTTCGATGAGCGGGGGACGCTCGTCCAGCTTACCCTCGAGGTGATCGAGCAGGTCGCGCAAAG
The DNA here is from genome assembly GCA_964348265.1 of uncultured Anaerolineaceae bacterium. GTDB lineage: Bacteria > Chloroflexota > Anaerolineae > Anaerolineales > E44-bin32 > JBFJVD01. The sequence continues at coordinate 9,398 of CAYGCA010000058.1, forward strand.
CCAGGTCGGGTTCACCGACCAGGACGTAGTCCAGCGCCGGATATGGGCGCATCGTCTCAAGCGGAATGGGGGTCACATGGGTGCCGAAAGCAATCGTGCGGGCACCGCGCGCCTTGGCCAGGAAGCAGCCATACATATCGTTTTCGAGCGTGGGCGCAGTGACCTGCGTGAAGTAGTAGCCGGGCTGATACCTGTCCAGTAGTTTTGAGAACTCTTCCCAGCTCATCCGCTCGGCGTTGGCATCCACCACCTTGACCTTGTAGGTGGGGTGAAGCAGGGCCGCCATCTGTGCCAAGGAAACCTGGGGCCAGACCATATTCTCACGTGTCCGCCGCCCTACTCGATGTTGAGTTCGGATCCAGAGGCCTCCATCGGGTGTGGGGGGGTTCACCAGGACAATATCCACTGCTTTAACGGATCGTTGAGTCTCCAACAGCCCCTGGTGGACAATATCATCCGCATTCGGGAAATTTGCCATACG
>CAYGCA010000058.1:9888-12355 GCA_964348265.1 uncultured Anaerolineaceae bacterium
ACCATCCGGTGTCGGCGGATTGACGAGCATGATGTCCACTTTGTCCGCGGGCCGCTCGGCTCGCAGCAAGCCTTCACGCACGATCTCATCGGCATTCGGATAGTCCGCCATCCTCAACTTCGGGATGCGGCGACTGCCCAGGTTTTCCCGGACTGGATCGATTGATTTCTTGCTCATCGCTGCACACCTCCAACTAGTGCCCCTTCCATTTGTGTTGTGAAGCTGATGCTAGCATTCGGTTATTAAACCATGCCCCTATCTCTCTGAGCCAAAATCTCTCGCTGGCTCAGCTCCTCGAGAACCCGCATCAAGACCCAATAGATGCTCAATTGCACCCCTATCAGGATCATCATTGCGCTACCCAGCAGGTAGAGCCACAGCCGCGCAATCTCCCATCCGCGTACGCCAAGCGTCAGACTTAGCCCGGCGACGAATAGGCCGGCAACTATGCTGATCGCTCCCATCCAGCCGAAGTGATAATCCAAGGGAGGCGTGAATATGGGTCGGCCAAAAAGGCCTTGGCGCACGGGCCGCTTGTAAAAGAGGGAGACCAAGTAGTTAAAGGTCGACCCTAGCGCAAACAGGCTGATCCCGGTAACCCCGGCAACCAGAGCGACAAAGACAGCCGCGACCCCCCAGGGCTCAAGGCGAGTGATGCCGCTGAGCCTGGCTGCAGCCAGGCCCAAGCCAACCAGACTGGCCAATCCTACGCCCCCCAGGCCAACCATACCTAGGATTCTGACCGGATTGTAAGCCATCACTGTCCACAGGATGGAATGCAAGAAGATCGATCCGTCGCGGACCACGCTGAGCTTAGAGCGTCCAAGCCGCTCACTGTACGGGATGGCAACTTCGGCCATTCTGATCCCCTCGTGTATGGCTCTCGTGCTCATCACGGGAGTCAGATTCAAGCCGTCCGGCAGCGGATAGATCCGGTCAAGGATATCGCGTTTGAAAACGCGCATACCGCTGGCGCTGTCGCTAACGCGCTGGCGGCCCACGATGCTCAGCAATCCGGCAAAGAAGAGGTTGCCAATCCGGCGGGTGAGCGGCATTTCGCTCTTCTCTCCGGCCATGCGCGATCCAATGACCAGCTCCGCCCCGTTCATGGTCAGCTCGCAAAGGCGGGGAAAATGCTCCGGCGGATATGTGCCATCGGCGTCAAGGAATCCGATCAGGTCGCCTGTAGCCTCATAAAAGCCGGTTTTGAGAGCGGCCCCATACCCTCGATTCTCGGGGTGGCGAACAAGCGTCACGCCATCAATGCTCTCTGCAATCTGTGCTGTTCTATCCGTCGAACAGTCGTCGACGACCAACAGCTCCAGCTCCTCCACGCCCACCTCCTTCAGAGGCCCCCGAACAGCCAGCACGCGCTGAACGATTTCAGCAATGCCATCTTCTTCGTTGTAGGCGGGGATAACCACCGAAAGTGCCGTCATGATTCCACCTCCGACCGAGACATGTAGACGACCCGGTTTGCCTCCTCACGCGATCCCGGCTCAATGGTCCTGATGGGCCGCGCGGGTACGCCGGCCACAACGGTGTGGGCCGGAACATCAGTTGTGACGATTGCGCCGGCGGCGACCACGGCGCCTTTCGCGATCCGTACGCCATCGGTCACGACCGCACCCGCCCCCAGCCAGACATCGTCCTCCACGACGATGCCCTCCGCGGTGATTCCCTGCTCCACAAAGGGCCGGCTCGGGTCGTCAAAAACGTGGTTTACAGCGATGATCTGGGTAAAGGGCGAGGTATAGACCCGGTCTCCAATCTGGACGCCACCTTGGCCACGGACGACGGTATATTCTCTAATGAGGCTGTTCCTTCCGATTTTGATGCCCGAATGAGGTATGCCCCGGAAGTTGTAAACGTGGAGCACGGCGCCGTGCATCACGATCGTGTTGGATCCAATCTCGATCCCATTGGGGCAGGCATGAAGGTAGACCCCTTGATCCAAATAGGCGCCATGACCCAGCCTGATGTGATCGGCGAAACGCAGGCGGACACCGTTCTCAATTGCAGGCCAGCCGTCCATGTGCAGGATCAAGCGATAGAGCACTCCCCTCAGCCCTAAACCGATCACACTCGGTACCCAGCCCACGAGCCCAGTCAAAGTCTGCTCAAGGAGGTAGCGTCCCAAGCTGGAGGCCTGTCGGCGTAGGTCTTGACTGCCTGACGATTTGATGAATAGGGTGTGTTCGAGGTCATTGAATCAGGTACTGGTCTGCTGAGGTTCTTGAGCCGCTCTTCAACCAGGCATGCTCCGCCCTTCCGACATCCTTGCGGCGGGAAGTCGGTTTCTCCCCTGGATATAAGACGACCGCTGGGTATCAGCCTTGCCGGGCTTCGCTCAGGATCGCTTTTTGCGCTCGATGACCGCGGCTTGGAGTTCCACGGGAATGCTCCTGCCTGTGATCATCTCGAGCAACACGCGCACCCGATCGCTACCGGATAGCCGCGCGTCGAA
>CAYGCA010000058.1:12365-18724 GCA_964348265.1 uncultured Anaerolineaceae bacterium
GGGTCCGTCCTGAATAATGACGGCCTCCCCCTTCCTAAGGCCATCGAACAGTTCGCCGCCTGCATCCCAGAGATCGGCCACGCGCCGCTTGATGGCGTGAATCAGATTCTCAGGCACGATCGCAGGTTCGCCTCCAAAGCGGATTAATCCGATCGAGTGCGGCATGTACTGGAAGGTAGATTGTCCGAGTGCTTTTAGGTCCGCTTTGACAAACAGGTATCCTGGGAAATAGGGACGGATCTTGCGCGCTCTGGGATTGACAGGTTGCACCCTCAGTCTGGGATAGAAGACTTCCAGACCGCGCGTCGTGGCCTGCCTCCATAGGAACTCTTCTTTGCGCGGCTTGCTGCGCAGAACGTACCACTCAGCCGACATTGGCCATCCTCAATCTCTTGGGAAATTAGCCTCCCAGTGCAGTATTCGAGCACCCCAAGATGGGGATTCAGGTCCGATAAGAACCTGACAAATAAGTCCGCAGTCTGGGCAGGTCAGGCGAACGTCTCCCGACATATCTCTAATTGCGTAGGGATAGAAGCCCTTGCCGCCACACACCGGGCAGGCATCAGAGGGAACGTTATCCACATTGCGGTCCTTGAATCTAGAAGACGACATCACGAATACCTTGCCACTGGTCAGTTCGACTCCGGTCGATGAGCCAAGCACCCGAGCGGCGGCGGGCACCCCGTAGTTCCCCGGCCTGGCTGGCAAACACAGTGCACCCCTCCCCTTCCACCGTGTTCCAGGCGTAGCCCGAGGCAGGCTCGCTAAACCTGGACCGCTGATTACTCAATGGGTGGATACTCAAAAGACAGATTGCCCGGCTCCCATTTAAGGGCATCAAAGCTTCTTTGTGTGACCAGGAACCGCAGCCGGCCTTTGCGCACCGTCAGCCGCACCTCCCCAAAATCGCCCAGGGAGTGCAATGCCTCATCGATCATTGCAATCTGAGAACGGTCCAGGAACTTAAATGCATTCTGGTTTTGAGAATCACACCTCGCTTGCTTCTGTTGGGCCATCTTCTCTGCCACTCCCTTCCCCGTTCCCCTCCGGACTAATGAAAAACAAATGATTCTTCGTGGGACTCTTTCACCTCTGCGAAGAAGCTTCACACTTGGTTATTGCTGTAGGTTGTCGCAGGTACTACTAATGGCGCTTCATTTAGCTTGGAATCTTCGCCCCGATCACCGCAAAGGGCGGACACAATAATTGCTGCCAGGCTGTGGTGCGAGGCCATCTGGTCGATGACAGGCAAGCACTCAGCAAAAGAATCCTGGAAGGCAAAGTCATAAGCTGCACCCTGACAGCCAGGGTGCAGCTACATTCTCATACAGTGACTCTTTTGACGCATCATACGCAGGTATGATTTCGCCTCACGCTGGAGGACGAACCCTGACGGATGGACAAACATGCCCCCCGGGTATGGTTCGAACTGACTCAATTCAAGGGAGGGGGCTTAGGGAGAAGTACAGCTTCCTTGGTGAGGGAAAAGCCCTTCTATTTGAGGGGAGAGGGAATCAGACTCAAGTCGAGGGAAGAAGGCTCGCTGCTCTTGCAGAGTGCAGCGCATGGCCCGTGGATCAGAGCCGGACCGCCGCGCAGGCGAGGACTCCCGCGGTTTCACGGGAGGATTGCTACTATTGGAATGATGAAGTTCTACGTCGCTTCGATCTGCAGGTCGCACTGAGCCAATCGAAATTACCCGGCAAAGTCCAGTCAGCCAACCACACCATGACGGATAGCCCAGATCGCAGCCTGAGTCCGATCTGAAACCCCGATCTTCTCATACACACGCGAAACGTGCGTCTTGACTGTATTGCGGCTGATCGATAGAGCCTCGGCAATCGCGTCATTGGTCAGTCCCTGAGCCAGCAGAACCAGAATACGATACTCTTGATCCGTGAGCTCATGGTTGATCGAGGGTTTCGGCTTTCCCACAGTGGTGCCTGTCTGGGAAAGAGCTTGCAGCGCTTCCTGGAGAAGCGCTTTGTCGATGACGGCCTCGCCCTCGAGGATGGCACGGATCGCCTGCGGAATCATTTTCAGCCCAACTTCCTTCACCAGATACCCGGTCGCGCCCAGGGCGAGAGCCCGGCTAAGGTATTCGGTGTTCCTGTAGGAAGTCAGCAGGATCACAGCCGTATTGAGAGATGCCTTCTCGATCGAGGAGAGCACTTCAAGCCCGTTCATATCGGGCATGATCACATCGAGCAGCAGAACATCGGGTTCAAGCTCAAGCGCGAGCTCAAGCGCCGCACGCCCGCTGGTAGTTGTCCCGACGACTTCAAAGCCCGGATCATCCTCCAAGAACAGGCTCAATCCTTCCAGAAGCATCTTGTGGTCGTCAGCGATCAATACCCGTATTGGTTTGTTTGTCACGATCCTCTCCAAGTTATGGGGTCAGACGGTATCTTCGAGCGCACGGATCACCCTATTTGACCGGCCCCAGGACTTGCCCAGAATCGCTCCCAAGCCTTGGCTATCCTCCGAGAGCGATGATCTTCAATAAAGACTCAAAACCGGCCACTGGTGGCCGGTTTCGCTACTAGCTCCCTGAGGGCTACATCGATTCAGCGAATCGACGAGCGACCAATAATGCCTCTCAGATCTTCGCTCCCACGACTGAGCCTACAGACTGGCTGAATTCCACTAATCGTTTGGCAAGTCCTGCCCCGCAGGAAGCCATCCCTTCTTGATCTTCCCCTGCATTTGGCCTCGGACGGAGCTCGGTTGCAAAGCCGTTAGTTTCCAGCCGCTGGATTGTTTTAGCTCTCCATAGCTTACCATGAAAAGCAACCAATTTCCACACCACCAATTCGGGTAGCGTGTCGCCTCGGCTCAGGTGGCGCTCGGCCGGCGCTGTACGGGCTCCTGGTCCTCGCGAATTGAGCCCAGCGGCTATCCTCATCCGTGACCGCAGCCAAGAATCGCACCTACACAATTTCCAAATCTCAAACAAATTGCAGATAGATCCCTCGGGCTATGAGCCAGTCCAATGATCCCGGCGGGATCTCTCATAAAGGCGCCAGGGAAGGCATCAGCCCAAACCTGAGAACCCTCCCCGCTTTGTGTGGCAACTCGAAGCTTATCAGATAGCCTCGAAAGGGATGACTTGCGGCGATCCGCGCAGATTCGGACCGACGCAGCAGGATCCAGATTCGACAAACCGAGCCACTGCCAATGCGACGCAATATCCCAGCGCGAAACGATGCGACACATCGATCTCACCCACTCGACGCAATGGTCCACCATGAAGCGGCTGGGTTTATCAGGCTCTTCTCTAAATCCTGTCCGGATCGCCCAGCTCACAATCGAGCTGATAGCCAAACTGGGGGAAGTTTAGGATCAATTTCGGCTGCGAGGGGTCTACTTCCAGCCTTCGTCTTAAGAGGAAAACCAGATAGCGGATTCGATTTCGGATCAAGGGCTTGTCCTCGCCCCAGATGCGCATGGCAATTGCCTCGTAAGACACCGGCCTGGGTGCGGAGGCAGCGAGGGTTTCCAAAAGGGCAAATTCCTTTTGCGGCAACTTAACCTGCTTGCCCCCAAGCATGACCTGCCGTGTGTCGAATTTGATGACCAATCCTTCTCTGGGAAAGACCGCCAGATGCTCAGCTGAGGCCGGCTGAGACCGACGGAGCACCGCCCGAATTCGAGCAATTAACTCAGGAGTGTGGAAGGGCTTCGGCAGATAATCCTCCACGCCGGATTCGAGCCCCGTCACGATCTCCCCCTTCGAACTTCGAGCCGACAGCATCACCACCGGGACTTCAGAGAACTCTCTCAGGCGTCGAAAGACCTCCAAACCTCCGAACTCCGGCATCATCAAGTCCAGCAGAACCAAATCCGGTCGCATCTCGGCACATTTGGTCAACGCCTGGTATCCATCCAACGCCCCCATCACATCCATCCCTGCTTTTCGGAGGGCAAGCTTGAGGATCTCCACCGTGTCAGCGTCATCGTCGACGATGAGGACTCTCGGCCTCGAAGGGCGCCTGAGTAGCTCGTCGAGGTCAATGCCCAGCGTGGGACCCCCTTGGCCTCGGCGCGGTGAAGTCGTCTTAACCCCATGATCTGTCCCGGGATCAAGAGTAGAGGCCTCTGATTCTGAGTCCATTTTCGGGATCACCTTGTCGCCTTCCAGGCCGTCCCGTAGCTTCGGCAGGAACATGCGCAGATTCAGGCCGCGCTGGTCACCATGTCCTAGGGAAACTTAACCCGGTTGCAGCATCCCTCTAGATTCTGCCTGAATTCGGCCCTCGGCCCATCACCCAGAGGTATGATTCGCCTCCTCCAGATTGGCGATCCTTCCTGAGGAGGCCCCTTTGGGAATGCAAAGCGACCTGTGACTCCCTGCCAGTCATTCTCTTGCCGATCTCGATTGCCCCTTCATACCAATGGAGGCCCCGCTGGATGTCAAAGACGCATTCTCCGACTTTCAACCTATCAGAGCAGGGGTTGAAGATCGACCGTCAGGTGTGATCGTATTGGGATAGGCAAGCTGGGTTCCATCGCTCGACGCGCTGGTCCCAGGTTCCCAGTTGGAAGCTTTTCCCGTGGCTGGCGTCGGGAGGCGTGCGGACAGGGCACGTGATCCCGGCGCTCTCCGCTATGCAGAGCGACGGTAGACCAGGCTCTGGCCTTGAAGATCTCGCGGGACAGGAACTTCGAGGATTTCGAGGATGGTGGAAGCCACATCCATAAGCTGCGCGCCTTGGACTTCTTGAGGACCGCCTTCCCATCGAGGATCGTAAAGGATGAAGAGGCCGTTCTCGGCGTGATTGCAGTCATCAGGCCCGGTATCATTCTCGAAGGTATGCACCGATCCATGACCAAGGGACCCAACCGAGCGCCACAGCAAATCGCCGAAATAGACCAGAAGGTCCGGGGCAACCCCGCGAACCGTCCGGTAGATCTCCTCTGGCCGGAAGATTCGTGTGCCGATATTCTCCCCTTCAGGGTCGGGAATGTTGCTCAGCCTATCGCTGAGTTCGTCGCGAAGGGCTTCATACTCGCTGCTCGGCACGACCCCCTGTGGCTCGCGACCCTGCAGATTTATGAATACCCGGCCGTAGTAGCCCCCGTCACCCCAGACCCTGGTTTTCGACCAATCCACTTCCATTTCCTCAAAGGGTGTGAGCTTGCCTGGCTCTGGCTCGGACTTGAAGTTCAGGTATCCCTCGCGCCAGAGCCATTCATTGAGGCAAATTCCACCATCCATCCGCTTGGCGCCGTGGTCCGATGCCAGCAAGATGACTGTCTCATCCCCCACTTCATTAAGCCAAGCGCCGATCTGCTCGTCGATGAAAGTGTAGTAGTCGCGAATCACGTGTTCATAGGGGTTTCCGGGCTGGTAGCGCCGATGCAGCGGGTCATGGTAGCTCCAGAAGCCGTGATGGACGCGATCGACTCCAATTTCCATGAGCATGAAGAAGTCCCATGGTTTCGTTGTCAATAGGTGGTCGACGACTTGGAAGCGCTTCCTGGTCATCTCCCAGATCTGCTGCAGAAGCCAATCCTTGTCCTCGGTCCGAAACTGAGGGACATCGAAATCATATTCGGGCGTGAGCGCGAGGACTTCTTCCTTCAGGGAAGCCGGGTAGGCGAAGTCATTGTGTCTGCCCGGGGTAAGGAATCCTGAAATCAGGTTTCCATTGAGCGGCGAAACCGGGAAGGTCTGAGGCACGCCAATCACAGTCGATCTCTTTCCAGCCCTATCGAGGTAGTCCCAGACGCGCTTCTCTCGAACATAGCCTGCGGTCGCGATGAACTTATTGTCATAGCTGTGATCCGCTCTGTTGCGGAAGCCGTATATGCCCAGCTCGCCCGGATCTTTGCCAGACAGCATGCTCGACCAGGCTGGAACTGTGATAGCCGGAACCGAAGACTTGAGTTCGCCCCAGAGACCATTTGCAGCCAGATGCCGGAGGTTGGGAAGATCATCCCGCCAGAGCTCAAATACCAGCTCTGGAGCAGCACAATCGAGTCCGATCATGAAGACTCGGCGCCGGCTTCCCGTCTGGCGAAATCGATCCATAAGCCGCGATTTCAAGTCTCTATGCTCCTTTTGCACCCCTATCGAGAGCGCCAGCGACCAGCATCCTTTGGTAAGGCCGGCCAGGAGGCCGCCCCCGGTCTCAAAGGAGATGCCTGCGTCCTAGATTTCCACCGCGATCGGAGCCTGGCCCCGGCGCACCTGGCGCGGCAATCGGCAGGATGAGCGACCCCGTCGTTCGCGAAGAGAGCATTAGCCACCCAGCCCGGGTGTGACCGCCCAGCGGTTTGGGATTATACTCCTTTCCCTTTCTCATTCCGACTCCCACTGTTCGTGACCCTCGGACTACAGGAGCAACAAGGGCGCT
>CAYGCA010000059.1:0-7808 GCA_964348265.1 uncultured Anaerolineaceae bacterium
CAAATACTTCCTGGCGGATCTTTGGTACTATCCCGACGGACCCGAAGAGACGGCTGAACCGCTTTTCATTGAGAGTCAATCCATCGAAGTGGGCTACTACCACGTTCCGACCTATATGGCCGCCGAGCAGGGGGACCTGACCTTCCAGGTGCCGAAACGCGGGCTTATGGCAATCGACTCATGGGTTCACGTCTTTGTCGCCGACATGATCTATGGCCTGTTCTCGCGTGGGGCGCGCTTCGAAGCCACGGTGCAGGATTCCCCTTTCTTCAAGCTCCGCATCCTCCTCCACGCGCTCTATGAAGGCCGCCAGATCTTGCAGTCTTCCAAACTGGTAAAGATTGGACGAAATTGCTTCATCGATCCCTCGGCCGTTATCCATGGGCCGACCACGATTGGGGACAATTGTACGGTCGGGGCTGGGGCAGTCATCGACAACTGCATCATCGGCAACAACGTTAACATCTCTCAGGGCAGTCAGCTCATGCTCTCGGTCGTCGGCGATGGCTGCTTCCTACCCTTCCGAGCCGCCCTCTTCATGACCACTCTGATGGATAACAGCATGGTGGCTCAAAACGCCTGCTTGCAGATGTGCGTGGTTGGGCGCAATACCTTCATTGGTGCCGGCACAACTTTCACCGATTTCAACCTTATTCCCAACCCGATTCGAGCGCGCGACGGGCTAAATGAACTCGCGCCAGCCAACCGGCCCGTTTTAGGCGGGTGTGTTGGCCATAACTGTCGCTTGGGATCTGGCCTGACCATCTACCCTGCCCGGACCATCGAGTCCGATGTAGTCTTAGTTGCGTCCCCCTCCGGGAGAGTGATCGACCACGACGTCACTTTTGAGGACAGCGATCATCACCATATGAAGATCGGGCACTTGCATCGTCGCTTGTACCCCCGGCGCGGCGAGACGCCTATCCACGCGTGGTAGGCCAGCGATCCGGGCTGACGCGCAGGGATAAAGAATGAACAGCTTCGGCTTCATCATCCATCCCATCAGTGCCAAGCGAGATATTAGCCGAAAGTTCCCCTTGCTGGGGCGTCTTCTCAGCGAGAGGCAGATCCACTTTTTTTCGTCCTTCTTTCCCCCAATCTTCCTCTCCCATATTACAGGCGCTCGTTCACTCGCCTCCGGCAGAGAGATTCACGGCTGGGCGGTGGCCTGCCCCTTCACCGCGAGGCGGATGATGGAGTTGCCTACGCGCACGGTTTACCGTAAGATTATCCAATCAGGCAGGATGGTTGAGCGCTTGGGAGCCCAAGTTATCGGGTTGGGCGCCTATACATCCGTCATCGGCGACGCCGGTCTCACGGTCAGCCGCCACTTAGAAAGGCCTGTAACTACGGGCGATTCATACACTGTCGCCGTGGCGGTCGAAGCGCTTCTGTCGGCTGGCCTGTCGATGGGAAAAGACCTGCCCGTTGCAACGGCCGCAGTGCTCGGTGCCACCGGGGCGATAGGGACGGCCTCGGCCCTACTGCTTGCCGAGAGGGTCAATTGCGTCATCCTGGTTGGACGCGATACCTCCCGGCTCCAGGCATTGGCGCACAGCATGCGGTCCGCGCCGGCAGAGATCCGGACGGCAACCGATTTGGCTGCACTAGCGGAAGCCGAACTAGTACTTTCTTCCAGCAACGCGCCCGAGGCTTTGATCGGCCCTGAGCACCTGGGTCCAGGCACCGTTGTCTGTGATATCGCCCGCCCACGCGACGTCAAGCGATCCGTGACGCGCCTACGGGACGACGTGCTTGTGATCGACGGCGGCCTAGTTGAAGTCCCGGGCATGATCAACTATGGCTTCGATTTCGGCTTTCCCGCCGGAATGACCTACGCCTGCATGGCAGAGGCGATGGCGCTGGCAATGGAAGGACGGTTTGAAAGCTATACCCTGGGTAAGCGAATAATGCCTGAACGCGTGCGGGAGATCAGCGCGATCGCCTCGCGGCATGGTTTCCGATTGGGAGGCTTTCGCTCCTTCGATCGCCAACTTACCAACTTGGATCTAAGACGGATCCGTGAGCGAGCCGGTGAGGCCCGACTTGTGAAGAGAGGTGTCCCATGAGCAAAGGACGAATCCTGGTCGTCGAGGACGATTCCGACATCGCCAACATGCTCCGCATCTACTTTTCTGGTCAGGGCTTTAATGTCAGTGTGGCACCTAGCGGCGGCGACGCACTGGAATTAACCCGTCAGAATCCCCCGAACTTGATCGTCCTCGATATCATGCTGCCCGACATGGACGGCTACGCCGTCTGCAAGCAATTGCGGACAACCACGCGGACCAGCCATATCCCCATCATCTTCCTTACACAGAAGGACGAGAGAAGTGACCGCATTGCCGGGCTTGAACTCGGCGCAGACGACTACATCACCAAACCTTTTGACATCGAAGAGCTGAAGCTCCGGGTCCAAAATGCGATCGATCGGGCCGACCGTGAAAGCCTGATCGATCCCCGCACTGGATTGCCAGCCGGGCGTCTGATTGAGGAGCAACTCAGGCGCATCATCCAGTCCGAAGGCTGGGCGCTGATCGACGGGCAGATTCAAGGCTTCGATGCATTCAGAAACGTCTATGGTTTCGTGGCCGGCGATCACGTTTTGCGCTTCACTTCAATGATGATCAGCGAGGTTCTCGACGAAATCGGCACCGAAGACGACTTCATCGGTCACGCCGGGGGCGAGAACTTCATTGTCATCACATATCAGGCTATCGCAGACAAGATTCGCCAGCGGATCAAAGCACGATTCGCCGAAGAGGTCAAAACCCACTATCCCTTCGAGATACGCGAGCAGGGTTATGTCGTTGTAACTGGGGAGGATGGAAGCGAAGAAAACGCGCCATTGATGACAATGGCCACGGGAATGGTGACCGCCTCAGACCGCGAGTTTGCCGACATCCGCGAGATCACGGAGTTGGCAGCCGAGGCTCGCCGACGGGACGTCGCCTCGGCTAGTGCCTGAGGCATGTTCGGAATTGACCCGGTCGCTCTTGGTGTCCTCCTTCTCGTTTTCGGCATTGTTGCCATCGGGTTGGCACGCCTGGTGGCCGAGTGGGTCTCCCGCCGCCCCCCCAACCGGAACGCGTCTTTGGCCTCGCCTGTTATCCCTCTTGCCCTCGAGCCAAGCGAGAACGCGGTCCTCATCACACAGGCCGGCGGTCGAATCGACTACGCTAATGAGCTCGCCCGCCAATGGTTTGGCTTCGACGGCGGTGATCCCGATCTCAATCAACTGGCTTCAAAGGCACGGCCGACCGACCTCTTCCTAGAACTTTGCGCGACGGAAGGTCAGGCGCGCCTCTCTGTAGGCGACCAAGCTGTCGAGGCCGCCTCCCACCGCGTGCCTCTTGCTTCCGGGCCAGGCATGGTGATCATAATGCGCCAGCTGACCAGCGAGAGATCGGCTCAGGAGGTGTCTGCCGCCGACGAACTAGCCTTCCAGTCCATCGCTGAGGTCAGTCAGGCTACCATCGGCAGACTGAGCTTGGAGGCGGCCATTGAGGCGATCCTACGCGGTACGCGCGACCTGATCACGGCCGATATCATCGAGATCAACCTCTGGAACGAGAACACCAAGACTCTCACTCCTTATCGGTACGGCAGCGCCCGCAGCACAGAGTTCGAAGCAGCTACTGAAGGAGAGGTTTATCAGACCGGCGAGGGATATACCGGCTGGCTCTTTGAACACCGCCAGCCCCTCTTAATCCCGGATATCGACAATCGGAAGGATTTACGACCAAAGGTCAACAGACAGCAATTCCCATTCAACTCCTATCTAGGAATCCCCCTGATCTTTGGCGGCGAACTCTTGGGTACCCTCGAGCTCGCCAGCCTGCAGCCTAACGCCTACGACCACCGTCACCGGACCCTGCTCGAAATCGTGGGCGCACAGGCAAGCACGGCCTTGCACAACGCACTTCTCTACGCCCAGCAGAGCCGACGTGCAGACGAGTTGGCAGGTCTATCGGAGCTAGCTGAAGCGGTTAGTTCGCTGACAGACCAGGAACAGCTCTTTGGCCGTCTTAGCCAGGGAATCGCCCGTCTGCTCGATGTCGAAATCCTTGGCTTCTTGCTCTACGATGAAGTCTCACAGAATCTGTCCGGGCAAATGCCCTTCTATGGGATACCCGATCAGTTCGTCGATCGCTATTATCAGATCCCGTCGCCCCCAGATAGCGCGGCTGCCTCCATCTGGCAATCACGACCTTACTGGATTTCCAATGATATCGAGAACGACCCGGAGGTGGATGCCATTGGCTTCAGGGCGCTGGCGCAGGCGGCTTCGATCCGTACGACTTTGATTGTGCCCATCACTAGCGCCGGACGCCGCATCGGCATCATCCAGGCCGCCAACAAATCTGATGGACAAGCCTTTGACCAGAATGACACTCGGATGCTATCCATCCTGGCCGGACAGAGCGCCGCCCTGATCGAGAACGCCCAGTTGGTGGAGGATTCACGGCGGCGCGCGGAGCGAGCCGAGGGTTTGCGGCGGGTGACCGCCCTCGCCGCCTCAGCCGCCACCATAGACGAAGTCCTTACCTACGCCCTAAGAGAGCTGGGCCGTCTGGTCAGGGCCGATCTCTCGGCAATCCTATTGGTGGATGAAGCCCTGGGCCAGCTCCGGCCGCACCTCGACTCGCTTATTGGAGTCGAAACTGTGCGGGGCCAGGAGCTGCTCGTCCTGTCCACGGATGACCCCCAGTTCCAATACTCCGTCACTCGAACCCAGCGGCCAATACTGTCCAACCAGGCATCCCGCGATCCGCGCCTTATTCCCTCCCTCCAGCAGATTGTCGGCCAAATCGATATCGAGAGCGTGATCGATATCCCCCTAATTCTGCAAAACAAAGGCATCGGAGAGATACTCCTCGCCAAGACGCACGGCGAAGGCTTCACGCGCGGCGATCTCGAACTCGCAATCACTTTCGCCGGACAGATCGCAGGCGCCGTCGAGCGCGCCCGCCTAGCAGAACAGACCGATACAAGTCTTCGCAGGCGAGTCGAGCAGCTCACGTCCCTTACACGTGTCAGCCGCGAACTGAACGTCACCCTTGATCTCAAGCATTTGATAACACTCGTGCATGAAGAAGCCTTGCACACCACTGAAGCCGATTGCGGCCACACGGTGCTGTTCGAGCTTGGAAATCAGGACGAAAGGCCGCGCATTGCGTTGAAGATTGGCGACAGCACGGGACTCGAGGAGCTAAGTCGCCTCGAACTTGAGGTCCTGCGGACCGGCAAACTGCGGATCGTCGCCGATTTCTCGGACAGCGAGTTGCCTGCCCCGCATCGGGGCGTTCAGTCTGCGTTGCTGGCCCCCATTGCCTACCATGGTAGAACAGCCGGCTTGATCTACCTGCACGGCACACGGCCAGGCCAGTTTGCAGAAGATAGCGCACAAATCACGGAGGGGCTCGCCATTCAGGCGGCCATTGCCGTCGGCAACGCCCTCCGCTATCAGGAACAGATCCGGCGAGCCGAGTTGCTCCGGCGCCGAGCTGAAGCTCTGTCCCAGATCTTTTACATTTCCAGCGCTGTACGCAAGAGTGAGCGCCTGGAGGTGAATCTTGAAACGATCGCCTACGGCCTTCAGGCAGCCTCAGGCTTCAACCTGGTCCTGATCAGTCAGCTTGACCCGCTATCGCGCGAACTCCACCTTCAAGCAGCGGCAGGACTCACTCAACCGCTGGAGGCCAAGCGGAATGCCTTGCAGGAGCCTTGGGACTCACTGGCTGAACTCCTCAAGGACGAGTTCCGGATTAGCCAATCCTACCTTGTTCCGCACGATCGAGTGCCTGTTGAAGCCCCGGATCTGCTCCCCACTCAGGTGGTTTCGGAGTCACCCGGTCCTACGAATATCTGGCATCCGCAGGACATGTTGCTTGTGCCTTTGTGCAACGTCGAGAACCAGCCCGTTGGCCTCCTCCGGCTTGAGGACCCGCGTACCGGGCTTCGGCCGGACCGAGAGACGATCGAAACGATTGAGATCTTCGCCAATCAGGCCGCCCTTGCAATCGAGAACGCTGTGATCCAATCCGACGCCGAGGCCACCGTGAGAGACCTAAGAGAGCAGCTCGTGAGCCTGCGCAGCGCCAAGGAGGATCTGAGTCGGGCTTCACAGCAGATGCTCCAACAAGAAACAGAATTCGGCCGACAGCTTGAAGGCTACAAACGTCGGAGCACGATCATTCAAGCTCTGGCGGGCGTGATCAAGCGGGCCGGTGCCCAGATCGACGATGTGTCTATCCTGCGGACGTTCGCAACCGAGGTTCTGCGCGAGCTCGACCTCAGCCTCGCGCTGGTCGCCGAACCACGCGAAACAGGCTTGGCCGTAACCATGATGGCGGGTGAACTGCCGGAGGGAGTAAACGTTGACGCCTTGATGGGCCAGCGCAATCCTATACGTGCCGCCTATCATCAGCGGGGACCCGTCCTGGTCAGCAGTGTATCCGGCAGTCATGAGTGGGTGAATTCGCCCTTGCTAAACGCTATCAACTCCGCCGCAGCCCTTGCCCTGCCGATCTACGCTCAGGGGACTATCCTAGCGGTGGTCATGCTCTCAGATAGCAAGGAAGAAACACTCCTCGCGGTTGATGATCTCGATCTCTATACGAGCTTCACAAATCAACTGGGGGCTGCGCTGGAGCACATGCGGCTTTTGAGAAGTGTTGAACAGCGACTGGCAGAGGGGAACCTTCTCCTGGAGTTCAGCCGCCAGCTGGGCTCGCTTGACATGGAAGTGGTCATGAACAGCCTGGCGGACGGCCTGCGACGGGCAATGCCAGCCACCGAAGCCAGCCTGGTGGCGCTATGGCAGCCAGACCCCGGGGAACTTCAAGTCTATGGCCACTCCGGATACGTCAGCCCCAGCGAAATTGAACAGATCACCTTCCGGCCCGGCGAATCGCTGGCAGGAAAAGTCTACGTTCAGGCCGACGAGATTCAATGGGATGAGCTCGACTTCACCCACGATATCAACCTTCGAACCGAGAACCTGGAGCGTTTTACCCGCGCTACTGACGGACGGGTCCCAACCAGCGCGCTGGGCATGCCGCTCATAGCAGGTCAGGCCGTGCTTGGCGTGATCGTGCTCGAAAACTACACCGCAGCCAATGCATTCACGGAGTCCGACGCCACTTTCGTACGTTCCTTGGCCCGCCAAGCAGCGCTCACGATTCAGAACGCTCGGCTCTACCAATCGGCCGAGGAGCGCGCCCGGCAGCTCGAAACTCTCGCCAACGTTTCCGCCACGCTCACATCACGCCTGGACAGCCAGCAGATCGTGCAATCCATGCTAATTGAGTTTGGGCTTGTCTTGCCCTACGACAGCGCGACCCTCTGGCTGCGGGAGGATCAGGAGTTGCGAGTAGTCGCTACCCAGGGCTTCACGGACGACGAGGACCGGATGAATCTCACAGCCCGAATTGACGACTCCGCCCTGTACGCGGAGATGGTTGAAAGCCAGCAACCCATTCTGGTTCAGGATACGAGCCAAGACGAGCGCTTCCCCTCCTTTCCCGAGTATCCTGTGCGCTCTTGGCTCGGCATCCCACTGACATTGCGCGGCGAAGTGATCGGCCTGCTGTCGCTTGACAATCACCAGAAGAGCGGTTACCAGCCAAGACACATCGAGATCGCCACCACGCTTGCCCGTCAGGCTGCTGTAGCTCTGGAAAACGCGCAGCTCTACGAACAGGCGAGGCGCTCCAGCGAAAAGCTCGAGCAGAGGGTCGCAGAAAGAACCGAGGACCTGGCCAAGGAACATGAGCGGTCTGAGGCGCTGCTCAAGATTACCTCCG
>CAYGCA010000059.1:7818-9231 GCA_964348265.1 uncultured Anaerolineaceae bacterium
CTTGAGCACAGAGTGGTGGAGCGCACCGCCCAGCTGCAGCGCGAGCATCAGCGCACCCAAACCCTGCTCTCCATCATCACCGAGCTTTCCGCCAGCCTGGACCTCGATCGGGTTTTAGGTCGAGCCCTGTCACTGGTGAACGACGTAATCGGTGCTGATAGAGGGGTGATCTTGCTGATTGCTCCAGATAGCGACCAACTCATCTTGCGCGCCTCGCTGGGGGGAGAGGAACTGCTTCCGCCGGGCGGAACACCGTCGCCCTTTCATAAGGGAGAAGGTCTCGCCGGTTGGGTGATCGAGAACCGTGAAGCTGCAATCGTCAGTGACCTAACGCATGACGAGCGTTGGGTGGCACATGACGACAAGATCGAGGAGCACAAGAGCGCCCTGGCGATACCCTTGATGGTAAGCGAGGACCCGCTAGGGGCACTCTTGTTATTCAGCCACCGACGAAATGCGTTCGACGACAACCAGCTGCGCCTGGTCACGGCGGCGGCCCATCAGGTCGCTGCGGCGATTAACAATGCTGAGCTCTACCGTCTGATTCGGGACCAGGCGGAACGCCTGGGCGCCATGCTGCGAACCCAGCAGGTAGAGGCCAGCAAGTCTCGCGCTATCCTCGAGTCCATCGCTGACGGCGTCGTCGTCACCGACGCGGCGCACAGAATCGTCCTTTTCAACCCAGCTGCCGAGCGGATCCTACGCCTCGAGGCAGTCACAGTCCTCAACAAAGCGGCGGTTGACTTCATCGGATTGTACGGCCGCGCCGGCCAACGCTGGGCAACCGCGGTGCAGAACTGGAGCCTGCACCCGCCGGACGCGGGCGGCCTTGAAGTGATCATGGAGGAGCGCCTCAGCCTGGACGACAATCGGGTCGTTTCTGTACGTATGTCACCAGCCGTGCTGGGAGACGAGTTCCTGGGGACCGTTTCCGTCTTCCGCGATATCACCCGCGATGTAGAGGTCGATCGACTGAAATCGGAGTTCGTGGCTACCGTTAGTCATGAGCTTCGAACACCGATGACGTCAATCAAGGGATATGTGGAGGTGCTACTCATGGGGGCAGCGGGCGCCCTCAGTGATGAACAGCAACGCTTCCTCAACATCGTCAAAACGAACACAGATCGACTCGGTATTCTGGTAAACGATCTTCTTGACATTTCACGTATTGAAGCTGGAAAGGTCGAACTCTCATTTGAAGCGCTGGATGTTCGTATGCTGCTTGAGGAGGCGAAGCAATATGTGAATCGCCGCTGCCGAGAGGAGTCGAAGCCCATCGACGTCGTGATTGATACCCCGGACATACCACCCAGGGTGCGCGGCGACCTGGAACGCGTCCGCCAGGTCATCACCAATCTCGTCGACAACAGTTTCAACTTCACGCCCGCCGGCGGCCACATCGATTTGAGAGCC